>CABXQE010000009.1 GCA_902514295.1 uncultured SAR86 cluster bacterium
GGCTTGATCAAGAAGGGATGGAATGGGGCATACTGACAACTGAAGAAGTTATAAATCTTGAACCAGCATTTAAAAATAACAAAAACACCGACAAAATTTTAGGTGGAATTTATACCAAATCTGATGCAAGCGGAGATATTCATAAGTTCTGCGCCAATCTTGAACAGGTACTTGTAGATAAATATTCTGCTAATTTTCAACTAAGTACAACAGTTGAGCAAATAAGTAGGCAAAAAAACCAACTGGTTCTAACCATGAGAGTGGAAGACGAGATGATAGATGACTCCTTTGATAATGCTGTAATTTGTGCAGGTGTAAACACCCAAAAATTTGCCAATGCTCTGGGTGATAAAATGAATGTATATCCAGTTAAAGGGTATAGCGTAACTATTGACCTTAAAGATGAAATCTCAAAAGAATGCGCACCTACTGTATCTTTGATTGATCAACCTGTAAAAATTGTTGCAAGTAGACTTGGTGATAGATTTAGAGTTGCGGGTACTGCTGAACTGGCAGGACTAAACACTGATATTAGACAAGATAGAATTAGACCGTTGTTAAATTGGATTGAAAAATATTTTCCAAAAGTAAGTACAGAGACATACACGCCTTGGGCAGGATTAAGACCAATGACGCCAAATATGATGCCTATTACTAGAGAAAGTAAAATGAAAGGGATTTTTTACCACACTGGTCACGGTCATTTAGGCTGGACCTTAAGTGCACAAACAGCAAAAATAGTAGCTGATAAAATTGATTCTATTTAGTTGTTAGTGAATGTCTTTCCTAAAAAAAACACTCTTTAAATATCCTAAGAAACTATTATTTTTTAAGGTGTATAAATCTATTTGATCGTATAAATCTTCTAACCCTAAAGGGTCTTTAAATAGTTCAATTCGAGTCAATCCTTCAATTGAAGAGTCTAGTTCTTTAATTATCTTAGCTGGATTTCCACCAACAACTACGTTGTCGGGTACGTCTTTAACAACCACAGCACCGGCAGCAACTATACTATTTTCTCCAATAGTTACGCCCTTCCCAACAATAGCGCTATCCCCTATCCAAACGTTATCTTTAAGCACTATTGGGGATGTCTTGCCTACAGGAGTAGCTCTATCATAAATACCATGCCAGTCTGCATCAGAAACATACGAGCTATTAGCAAACATACACCCCTTACCGATAGTTATTTTAGAAGCAGAAGCAATCCTGACTCCTGGTGTTAACAAGCAATAATCATCTATTATTATTTCTCCATCATGATCGCCTAAATTCCAAGTTGTAAGGTGTATGTAATTATCTGGGGAAGCTACCATAGTTGGGTAGTCACCTATACTGATTTTTTTCCCAAAAATATCCAGGTACTTAGACCCCATAATATTTGGTCCTTTGCCAAAAGATTCAAACTGGGGCGCAATAAATTTCTTAATATAAAAATCATTGTATTTTGATAATATTTTCTTAAGCCAATAAGGTCTGTTGTCTTGTCTGATAGCTAGCCTCGTTTCTTTTGCTACATGATATGATACGCACCTTCTATGGAACAACCCTTAAATAAATCTAAGAGTTTATTCTCTGATAAAGCCCGAATCGAAGCGCATAGTTTTTTTAAGCTAGCTGCTCCTATGTTTTTAACTCAACTAGCCTTGCAATTGATTCAAGTTAATTCGGTAATCCAATCTGGAAATTACTCTACCGACGTTCAGGCAGGAATTATGTTAGCTGGAAATTTATGGTTTCCGATTATGGTCGGCATCGGAGGAGTCTTATTCTTTGTAACTCCAATGGTGGCTCAGCTTTTTGGGGCAAAGAAGGTAGATGAGATTGGCCCTCTTGTGAGACAAGCCGTATGGTTATCAATACCTATTGTCTTGATAGGTATGTTTATTTTGTCACAAGCTTCTTGGATACTAGGGGTGGCCAGAGTCGATCCTGAAATTATTAAATATTCAGAGGAATACTTAAGTTTCTTCGTCTTTGCGCTGCCTGCAATACTCTTAAGCCAGCCATTAAGATCTTTGTGTGAAGGTACGACTAGACCTCTTCCTATTACGTTCTTAAACATATTGATGTTACTTATTGCCATAATTGGTAATTACACTTTTATTTATGGGAACTTTGGCTTTCCTGAAATGGGCGCAAGAGGTGCAGGTTTATCTGCAGTTATTGGGACTTGGACTTCATTTACTCTTTTAGTACTTTATTTAAAATTTAAAGATGAATATAAACCTACGCAGCTATTTTCTAAATTTGATCTTCCAAATACTGCAACGTTGAAAGAGATTCTTAGAGGAGGTATACCTGTTGGATTAGGAAACTTTATTGAACTTAGCATGTTTAGTGGAGCTGGAATAATACTAGGACGATTCGGAAGTGAAGTAATAGCATCTAATGGTATAGCACTAACGATTGGAGGACTTTTCTTTATGGTTCCTCTTGCTGTTGGAAACGCCGCTGCAGTTAGAGTGGGTAATAATGTTGGAGCAAATGAATTAATTGCCGCTAAATATAGTTCTTATTTCGCACTTAGGTTGGCAGTTATATGCGCAATTATTGCCAGCATACTAATAGTTACCTTCGCAGAATCTTTGGCAGGCATTCTCAATAACAATCCTAAAGTTATTTCCTTAGCAGTAACCTTACTGTTTTTCGCTGCTTTCTTTCAAATTGCTGACGGCTTGGCTATGGGTGGTATCGGTGCTTTAAGAGGGTATAAGGATACGTTTGGACCCATGAAAATAATGGCACTTTCTTATTGGGGAATAGGCTTACCTGTAGGGATTATCTTATCCACAACGAACTTAATCGTTGAACCAATGCAAGCCGTTGGCATGTGGATAGGTATTTGTTTAGGACTGTTGGTAGCAGCTACTTTGATGGTTCTTAGGGTTAAAGAAACTTCTAATCGTTTTATTAATGAACAGCAAAGTTAATGCAAAAGGCCTGAAGTGCCCCGAACCTATCATGATGCTTCATAAGGCAATAAGAGAATCTCAACATGGTGATAAGATAGAAATCTTTGCAACTGACCCTAGTACAGAGAGAGATATTGATAAATTTTGTGAGTTTTTAGGACACAAATTATTAAAAAAAGAAATTGAACAAGATAACTTCTATTACCTTGTTGAGAAGCAAGATAAGAATATAATAGAAACCTAATAGGAGACAAAATGACTACTTATATTAATCAACAGTGGCTATTGGATAAGAGACCTACAGGCATGCCTGAAGATGAGTGTTGGAAACTTAACGAACATGAGGTTCCTGAACTCGAAGAAGGAGAACTTCTAATTAAGGTTCTTTATCTATCAATTGACCCATACATGAGAGGAAGAATGAATGATGGCGAGTCTTATGCAGATCCTGCTGCGTTAGGTGAACCTATGACTGGTGAAAGTGTAGGTGTTGTCGTTGAAAGTAAATCAAACAAGTATATTGTAGGTGAGTATCTCTGTGTTCATCAAGGCTGGCAAACCTACATAGTGGCTAGTGATGAGAACCCTGCATTATTTAAAGCAGATCCCTCTATTGTTCCGTTATCAACTTATTTAGGAACAGTCGGAATGCCTGGAAGAACAGCTTATTTCGGTCTTTTAAGAGTGGGCTTACCTAAATCAGGAGAAACTATTGTAGTTTCAGCCGCTTCAGGTGCCGTTGGTACTGTTGTTGGACAAATGGGTAAAATTTTAGGTTGTAAGGTCGTTGGTGTTGCAGGTGGAGAAAAAAAATGTTCGTACGTAAAAAATGAACTAGGTTTTGATGACTGCATAGATTATAAGGCTGGGAATCTGGAGGAAGATTTAACAGCTGCATGTCCTGATGGAATTGATATCTACTTTGAAAACGTAGGAGGTCCAGTTAGTAAAGCTGTGGCTAAACTACTAAATCCTGGTGCAAGAGTACCTATTTGCGGGTTTATCTCTGCTTATAATTCGGAAGATATGACTAAAGAAGAAACACCTTTCCATGTTTTTGGAGCTCTTGATCCTGTGCCTGAGCATAGATTCTTTGTTGTCACTGAGTGGTTTAAAGAATGGAGAGAAGCCACTGATGAGCTTTGTAACTGGATTGCTGAAGGCAAAATTAAATACGAAGAAACAGTTACTGAAGGTTTTGAGAATGCCCCTCAGGGCTTAAGAGATGTTCTGGGTGGTAAGAACTTTGGGAAACAAGTAATTAAGATTGCAGACGAGTAAACTAATTCCCTTCCCATTTAAATTCAGTTCTCTCTTCAATATCTTTTTCTGTATCAAGCATTGAGCGCATAGCTTTTGCTGCGTCATTAGATCGCATAGTCACGTCAAAAGCTTCTTGTTCCATTAGAAGTCCCTCTTCTAAAGTTTTATCTAAACCTTGATGAATAATTTTTTTTACTTGTCTAAGGGCTATGGGCGCTCGCGAAGCTAAATCTGAACAATAGTCCATAAGTTCTTGACGAAAGCTTTCATGAGATACCAACTTATTTATTAAACCTACTTTAAAAGCTTCTTGAGGGCTTAATAACCTTGCATGAAGTATTAAATCCAAAGCTCTTGAAGATCCTATAAGTCGAGCCAATCTTTGAGTCCCTCCTCCCCCCGGCAATATTCCTACAGAAGTTTCTGGTAAACCTATAGCGTATGGACCTTCTGACATTATTCTTAGATCACACCCCAAAGAAAATTCACACCCTCCACCTGCAGTATTACCATTAATTCCTGCAACGACTATAGCTTCTATATCTCTTAAACGAAGAAGCATTTTATGAAAGTGATGGAGTTCTTTAGGAGGGCTGTATTCTGAACCAACCTCTTTAGCTTCAGAAATATTCTTTTCCGCAGATTCGGCTAATTCACCTACTTCATAATGCTTAATAAAAACATCTTCTCCCTCTCCGGTGAAAGCAAGCACCCTCAGATCTTTCTTCTTTTCCATTTGATCTAGAAAATCATGAACTTCCATCAAACTTTTAGAAGTAAAGGTATGCGTGGGAGGGTTAGATAAAATACAAATAACCACATGGCCGTGGTCTTCAACTTTTAAATGTTCGTATTCTTTTACCATGCCGTTATTTCAGCTACTCCCTTGCCTATGTCGGCAGGACTTTTAACTGTATAAACTCCAGCTGCCTCCAGAGCTTTAAATTTATCTTCAGCTGTTCCTTTCCCCCCGGCAATTATGGCACCTGCATGTCCCATTCTTTTTCCAGCTGGAGCAGTTACACCAGCTATATAAGAAACCACGGGCTTACTTACATTTGATTTAATGAACTCAGCTGCAGCCTCTTCAGCCGTTCCTCCTATTTCTCCAACCATAACAATTGCTTCTGTTTGAGGGTCATTCTGAAATAAATCTAATATATCTATAAAGCTTGATCCAGGTACTGGATCTCCTCCGATTCCTACACAACTAGTTTGCCCAAAGCCTAAATCTGTTGTTTGTTTAACAGCCTCATAAGTAAGGGTACCTGATCTAGATATAACTCCAACTTTACCAGGAAGATGAATATCTCCAGGCATGATACCCATCTTGCATTCACCTGGAGTAATAATTCCAGGGCAATTTGGTCCAATGAGCCTTACTCCAAGATTGTCACACCTAACTTTTACTTCAAGCATATCAATTGTAGGTATACCTTCTGTAATACATATAATTAAAGATATCCCTGATTCTGCAGCTTCAAGTATTGAGGCCTTACAAAAACGAGCCGGGACAAAAATGATGCTAGCCGTAGCACCTGTTTGATCCACTGCTTCTTTAACTGAATTAAAAACAGGTAAATCTAAATGTGTTTGCCCTCCCTTACCTGGAGTTACACCTCCCACTAATTGAGTGCCGTAATCTATGCACTGAACACAATGTTGGGTTGCTTGACCTCCAGTAAAGCCCTGACAAATTACTTTCGTATCTTTATTAATTAAAATACTCAACTTATCTCTCCATTGGATGCTTTAACTGCCAGTTCAGCAGCTTCTTGTAAATTCGAAGCTGGGATAATATTTAAATCACATTCATCCAAAGTCTTAAGGCCTACTTCCGCGTTATTGCCTTCAAGCCTTACAACCACGGGAACCGAAACTCCCATTACCGTAAGGGCTTCAACAATACCATCGGCTATTACATCGCAACGAACAATGCCTCCGAAGATATTAATTAGGACGGTGTTAACATTTTTGTCAGATAAAATAATTTTAAAAGCTTCCGCAACTCTTTTTGCGTCAGCTGTACCACCAACATCAAGAAAATTAGCAGGCTCTCCTCCATGTAGCTTGATAATATCCATAGTACCCATAGCTAAACCAGCACCATTCACCATGCACCCAATATTTCCATCTAGAGCAACGTAACTTAGATCCCATTCAGCGGCTTTTGATTCCCTTTCATCTTCTTGAGAAGCATCACGCATTTCATTGAGAGCTTCTTGCCTGTAAAGAGCATTAGAATCTATATTTATTTTGGCGTCTAAGCAAAGCAAGTCGCCGGAACTGGTAATTACTAGAGGATTAACCTCTAATAAAGCTAGATCTTTTTCTAAAAAGAGCTTAACCATTCCTTTGTAAATACTTCTAAATTGAGAACTTTGTGATTCATTGAGATCTAAAAGTTTAGACAATTTATCAGCATCCTCGTCATTAGTTCCTTCAATAGGATCTACTTCTACCTTAAATATTTTTTCTGGTGTCTCTTCAGCTACTTCCTCAATATTCACTCCACCTTCAGTAGAAGCCATTACAACAAGCCTTTGGGAAGCTCTGTCAATAACGGCTCCCAGATAGAGTTCATTGTCTATATCAGTACAAGTTTCAACTAAGATCTGATTCACAGGTTGGCCATTTTCGTCAGTTTGAAAAGTTACTAAGTTAGTTCCAATCCATTTATTAGCAAAATCTCTTACTTGCTCAATTTGATCAACTACCTCTACTCCACCTGCCTTTCCTCTACCTCCAGCATGAACTTGTGCTTTAACAACCCATTTTGAAGTACCTAAAGAGAGAGCAGCCTTCTCTGCACCGTCTGCTGAAGAGGCAGCAACCCCTTCTGAAACAGCTATGCCGTAATCTCTGAATAATTGTTTTGCTTGGTATTCATGAAGATTCATATAATTTATCCTAAATTAAGAAGCCTATATTACGGAATTCAAGAATAAGATAAATACTTGAAATGATCTATCTGTATATTTTACTTTTCTCTGTTGATAAGTTTATTTCTAATATTTGAAATAGCCTCTGTAGGATTTAATCCTTTAGGGCAAACAGATACGCAATTCATGATTCCGTGACACCTATAAAGACTGAATGAGTCTTCTAGAGCATCTAATCTTTCTTCAGTAGCCTCATCTCTAGAATCAGCTATGAAACGCCAAGATTGAAGTAAAGCAGCTGGACCTAAAAACTTATCAGGATTCCACCAAAAAGAAGGGCAAGAAGTAGAACAGCATCCACATAATATACACTCATAAAGGCCATCCAATTCCTCTCTTTCTTCTGGGCTTTGTGTTCTCTCAATTTCAGGGTTATCGCTATTAGTTATCAGGTAAGGCTTTACCTTTTCTAGTTGATCAAAGAATTGTTTCATGTCCACAATCAAGTCTCTTACAACAGGCAAACCAGGCATAGGTCTTATAGTAAGCTTGTTTCTTTTGACTACTTCTGACAGAGGTGTAACACAAGCTAAGCCATTTTTTCCATTTATATTCATTCCATCAGAACCGCATACACCTTCTCTACAAGATCTTCTATAAGACAAAGAAGGCTCCTGATCTTTGGCTAAATGTAGCGCATCTAAAACCATAATATCTTTATCAGTTGGCACCTCTATTACAATGTCTTGCATGTACGGCTTCTCGTCAACGGATGGGTCGTAGCGATAAATACTCATCGTTAGTGATTTTAGCTGTTCAACTGGAATAGTTTGGCTCATTAATAACTCCTAACCGTTGGTTGGAACGCTTGTACAGTTTTAGGTCTGCAATTAACATCCCTTTTACTTACTTCTTTAGTTTCAGAGAAGTAAATTGAGTGCTTTAACCAATTATCATCATCCCTGTCAGGATAATCATCTCGCGAATGAGCGCCTCTACTTTCTTTTCTATTATTTGCAGTTATTGCGGTAGCCTCAGCCACTTCAAATAAGTTTTGCATTTCTAATGCCTCTATCCTGGCTGTATTAAAGGTAGCCGATTTATCTTTCAGATGCATATTTTCAACTTCTCCTCTTACTTTAGATAAATCTTGTATCCCTTTTTCCATCAAATCTTTTGTTCTAAATACTCCAAAATTATTCTGCATGTTTTGTTGCATCCTTTCTTTTAAAACAGTTACTTGTTCTCCTTCAGAAGAAGCGTTTAGTTTGTTAAGTCTTTCTAAAGCTTTATCTATGTCATCATGAGAAGCGTCTTTTAGATCTACTCCTTGCTTCATGGACTCTTCTATATAAATACCAGCCGCTCTTCCAAATACCACTAAATCTAATAAAGAATTACCTCCTAATCTATTGCCACCATGAACAGATACACACGCCACTTCACCTGCCGCATACAAGCCTTCTATAACTTCATCCTTACCTTCTTTTACAGTAATAACCTGTCCATTGATGTTAGTTGGAATACCTCCCATCATATAATGACAGGTAGGTACGACTGGAATGGGTTGCACAGCAGGATCAACGCCAGCAAATGTTTTAGATAATTCAGTTATGCCAGGAAGTCTTTTATGTACAACTTCTGGACCTAAATGATCTAATCTCAAGAAGATATGATCTGCATTCTGACCGCAGCCTCTTCCTTCAAGAATTTCTAATGCCATTGATCTAGCTACCACATCCCTACTCGCTAAGTCTTTTGAATTAGGAGCATACCTTTCCATAAACCTCTCGCCGTCTTTATTTAATAAATATCCACCCTCTCCTCTGCAGCCTTCAGTAACTAGAGTTCCTGCACCATGAATACCAGTTGGATGGAATTGCCACATTTCAATATCTTGAACTGGTATGCCTGCCCTTAAAGCCATTCCTATACCATCGCCTGTATTAATGAGTGCGTTAGTTGTAGATGCATAAATTCTTCCGGCTCCTCCAGTAGCTAAAACCGTAGCTTTTGATTTAATGTAATAAATCTCTCCAGTCTCTATCTTAAAAGCTATGACCCCAACAACGGCACCGTCTGTATTTAAGACCATATCAACGGCTAACCATTCATTTAAAAAATTAGTTCCTGCCTTTAAATTAGCCTGATAAAGAGTATGGAGTAAACTATGTCCAGTTCTATCCGCAGCTGCACAAGTTCTTGTTGCTTGACCTCCTTTTCCGTAATCCTTTGATTGCCCTCCAAATGGTCTTTGGTAGATCCTTCCCTCTTCTGTTCTAGAAAACGGTAAGCCCATGTGCTCAAGTTCAAATACAGCTTTCGGACCTTCACTACACATGTACTCTATAGCTTCCTGGTCTCCAATATAGTCGGAGCCTTTTACGGTATCAAACATGTGCCATCTCCAATCGTCATCAGGATCATCACTTTGAATAGCACAAGTAATACCTCCTTGAGCGGAAACAGTGTGAGATCTTGTAGGGAATACTTTAGATATAACAGCTGTGTTTAAGCCAGATTCAGCTAGCTGAAGAGAGGCTCTCATTCCAGCTCCACCGCCACCAACAATGATCCCATCAAACTCCATAACTGGGAGATCTTTAGCATTTATTATTTCATTTACTAACATGTGTTTACCAAATTATAAAAAAGGACCAGGTTAAAACCAGAGCAATTACTGCAGCAACAAATAGTCTAAAAGTTAAATAAACGTATTTACTAAAATGTCCAAAGAACTTAGGGGTTAAGTAATCTGTAGCGACAGCCCAAGTTCCTCTCCAAGTATGTATAGCAAATGATAGAAAGAAAGCAGAGGTTAAGATTTTATTGATTGGGTTTTGAAAAAAAGAAGACCACACTTTGTAATTAATTCCTTCAGTTGAAATAAAAAATGCTGCTAAGTAAATTGAATATATCAAAATCAGAACAGCACAGACTCTAATGATTATAAAATCTTTTGTACCTGCTCCTAATTTACTCATCTTAAAAACAAAACCTCACGTAAATTGAATATATCAACGAAGACAATTAATGAAATAAAAAGTGTAAGGCCAAGAAATAGCCAAGTAAGTAGGCTTCCAGATTTTAGAGTTTCTCCTAACCCAAACACTTCTCCTAATAGTTTTTTTACCCCTATCAATAAATGATAAGTAAAACCCACAAACAGAAGAAAAATGATCAGTTTAAATAGGGTTATTTCTTGAAAAGAGTTTTGTAAATTAGAAAATCTTTCTTCAGATTCCAAGGAAATGCTCAGTAGCCACACCAGCAATGGGAAGCAAATAAAGACAGCCAATCCTGAAATTCTATGCAAGAAAGAAGAAAGCCCAATAATTGGGAGGTTTATTGTAAGTAAATTTAGATTTACTGGTCGGTTATCTTTTTCTATCACTTTTCTTGTAGAAATTGCTTTTGTGAGTGCATTTAAAGCACACTCATTATAGTTTCTGAGATGATCAAATACCAATACCTTTTAATCGGTATTTACTGGGCTCAACTTAGGCAAGATAAATAAAATAACCAGAAATAAGGGCAAGATAAATAAGAAAGGTAAATTAATGGAAATTGAATATAACAATCCACTTAAGAAAGGCCCTAAAGTAAAACCCAATCCAGGAGCTACCATTGCTAATCCGACAGCTGCCCCTTGGTTGTTTGGATCAGCATTTAAAGAAGCTGATGCAGTGTACCCTGGCGAAGCAAGCCCCATGGCCAATCCCATAATAGCCATTCCAAAGTAGATGTAAGTGTAGGAAGGAGAAAAAACAATAATAAGACTACTAAGAACAAACAAAGGAATTGAATACTTTATTAACTCTAAAGGGGGTCCCTTAAATCTTTGAACGAAGGTTAATTGAGAAACGATGGCCATCAACGCCATGGTTCCAAGGAGTAGAGCCGTTGATCTGGCAGTCTCATCTAAAGTTAAAGAGAATCTATCCTGGATATAGTAGGCGGTAACAGATTGCACTATTGCAAATGAAGTAAAAACTATTACACCTATGGAAATAAGCAATTTTAAATTCTTATCAAGTGCAGGTCTTTCTGAATTCAATTCATCTGAATCAGTGCTTTTCTTATTCGGTAAAAATAATAAAACAAAGAAAATAGCAATTATCATTAAAAATGACATTACGATCAAAGGGGTTAATAAAGCAAACCCTTCAATCTTAGAATTAAAGATGTTAATTCCTATTATGGAGCCAACCAAGACAGGTCCTAAAATTGTTCCTATGTTATTTGCTGCCCCAAATTTTCCCATGCCTGAAGACCTTTCTTCCAAGGAAGTAACATCGGCTACATAAGCACCAGTAGCTGGACGCGAAGCCGCCCCAACAGCTGAATTTATAATTCTAGAAACCAAGAGTATAAATAGAAGAAGAAAACCCGAAACATAGCCAATAAGACCTATCGAAGCAGAATATAAAAAGATTATATTGGATAAAACATAACCTGTTAGCCCTACAAGTAAAACCGACTTTCTTCCTATCCTGTCACTAAGCCTTCCCCAAAAAGGAGTAAATATAATAAACATAGCAGCTGAAATAGAAACAACTGTATTAATTTCCATCTCAGAAAAACCAAATTCTCTACCGATTATAGGCATAGTTTGCCAATAGACTGACTGCCCCATACTGACAAAAATTATTATCAGCATTAAGCTATATAAAATCTTAGAATCTTCCTGAAGAGCTTCCGTGCTTTTTAAATTCATAACTTATTATCCACTCTTATTAAAAAAGCATATTCCATTGCAACTTCTTTAAGACTCTCAAATCTGCCGCTAACGCCACCGTGACCCGCACTCATGTTTACTTTAAATAATATTGGGTTCTTGCTGGCTTTGTAATCTCTTAATTTAGCCACGTACTTTGCAGGCTCGAAATATTGAACCTGCGAATCCCACAAACCTGCCGTGACTAAAATACTTGGATATTCTAAATTTTCAATATTATCGTACGGAGAATATCTCATCATGTATTCAAACTCATCTTTGTTTTCAGGATTACCCCATTCATTATATTCCCCAGTAGTTAAGGGGATTGTAGGGTCCGACATAGTGGTAATAACATCGACGAAAGGAACATTTGAGATGATCCCTTTGTATAAGGTTGGTTGCATATTAACGACAGCGCCCATTAAAAGACCTCCTGCACTTCCACCACCCGCAAAAACTCTACCTTTTTTCCCAAAACCTTCTTTTAGTAAACCCTTAGTAACGTCAATAAAATCGTAGAAGGTGTTTAATTTATTAAACATCTTTCCGTCTTCATACCAGGATCTTCCTAACTCTTGCCCACCTCTTATATGGGCAATAGCAAAAATATAGCCCCTATCTAATAGAGATAATCTAGTGGAACTAAAACCAGCATCAATTGAGTTCCCATATGAACCATAACCGTAAACAAATAGAGGGTTATTGTTCCTTTTAAATGTGGTTCTTTTATAAACTAAAGAAACTGGAATTAAAGTTCCGTCTCTTCCTTCAATAAATTTTCTCTCAACCTTGTAATCGCTTTTCGAAAATGGCCCTTTAACTTCTGCTTGTTTAAGTAACCTCTTTCCCCCCGTCGAAAGCTTAGAGGAAAATAAACTATCTGGGGTTCGCAGACTTGAATAACCAAAATAAAACTTATCAGAATAGTATTCAGGGTTTGCTGCTAAATAAGCGCTATAAGCAGGATCGTTAAAATTAATATTTTTCTCAGCATTATCCTTCTTAGTGATAATTTTTAATTTCCTTAATCCATTTTTTCTTTCCATAATTACCAAATGATCAGGAAATGCTAAGGCAGACTGTAAAAGAATATCTTCTCTATGAGGAATTAATTCATTCCATTCGTCCTTGTACGAAGATTTTTTTAAATCAACTGCCATCAATCTAAAGTTCTTCGCCAGCCAATTCGTTTCTATTAAAAATCGATTATTTTCTGGATCATGTTCAATTGAATAAAGATGATCAGACTCCCTTTTTAAGAAGATATAAGGAGATTCTTCTGGTGACTCTGAATCGATCAACCTAACTTCAGAGCTTGTAGTAGAAGAAATATTTACTTCAATAAATTGCATTGATCTGGAATTTCCAACTGAAAGGTAGAAAGTAGGATCTTTTTCTTCATAGACCAGAACATCTAGTGATTGAGAGGACCCTATTTCATGTCTATAAAGTTTAAAAGGCAACAGAGTTTCTGGATCTCTTAACACGTAAAACAAATATCTTCCGTCAGAAGACCAAGCCATGTCACCCGAACTATTAGATAATCCATTTTCATACGTTTGACCGGTATTAAGATTCTTAAATTTAATATTGTATTCGCGCCTACCAGTAGTATCTTCCGCGTAAGCCATCAAATCTTCGTTAGGAGAAATGCTCCAATTAGCTAATTGGTAGAATTCACTACCTTCGGCCAATTCATTGACATCAATTAGAACAAACTCTTTAGCGTTCTTATTCTTTCTTCTTATATAAATGCCATGCTCATTACCTGGTTCATATCTTCTAAAATATTCGTAGGATTTAAGTCTAACGGGTACTGAATCTTCCTTTTTGGGAATCCTGTCAGTAATTTCTTCAAATAATTTATCTCTTAGGTCCTCGCCAGAATCAAACCAGCCTTCAAGATATTTATTCTCAGATTCTAAATGGGAAATTACTTCTGTATCTTTTCTAGTGTCATCTCTCATCCAATAATAGTTATCCACTCTCTTTACTCCATGAGCTTCAAAGGTAACAGGAACTTTCTTTGGTGTTGGAACTTTGTTATTCAATATTTCTGCGTTTATCGGATTAAGTAACAAGATCAAGCTATAGATTAACAGAAATTTTAAATACCAATTAATCATGCTTTTATTTTTTCCTTCTCTTAACTATTCTTTTTCTCTTTTTTATTTGTCTATCTGTTAATTTATTGGGTTTATTTCTAAAAGGGTTGGACTGTTCTTTATACAGAATTGCAAGAGGTGTTTCTCCTAAACTTAATTTCTTTCTAAAGAAATTTTCTAGATATTTGGTATAAGAATCTTTTAATTCTTTTAAATTATTCCCATGTATAACAATCTTAGGAGGGTTCTTGCCGCCAGCATGAGCGTATCTAAGCTTCGGTCTAAACCTTCCAGACATAGCAGGCTGCTGGTTGAATACTGCTTCCTTAAGGACCTTATTTAAAACAGAAGTGTCCAGCTCCTTGACGCTTGTGTAATAAGCTTTCTCAGCCTTCCTTAAAAGTTTCTTTACTCCTGTTCCTTTTTTAGCAGAAATAAAATGAGGCTCTAGGTATTGTGCAAATCTAATCTTTCTGTTTATGTTATTTTCAAGTTCAATCTTTCTTTCTTCGTCTAAAATATCCAATTTGTTGGCAGCTATTACTACTGGCCTTCCTATCGTCAAGGTAAGACCAAGCAAATGCATATCTTGATCAACAATATTTTCAGATGAATCCAGTAATAAAATTACTACATTGGCTTTTTTTATAGATTCAACTGATTTTGAAACAGAAAACTTCTCGGTCTCTTCTTTAATAGACCTCTTCCTCCTCATTCCAGCAGTATCAATTAAGGTAATTTCTTTTGAATTAGTCCTCAAAGGTACTTCTATTGAATCTCTAGTTGTGCCTGATTCAGGTGACACCAGAACTCTTTCTTCACCTAGCAATTGATTAACCAAGGTAGATTTTCCTGCGTTTGGCCTTCCAATTATTGAAATTCTTAATGAATCTGAAGAAGCAGTGGATTCAATAAATTCTTCAGAATCTTCAAAGTTATTCAATATTGTTCTAATGTCCGAAAGGCCCATATTATGTGCAGCAGAAACTTTTATAGATTCTGTAAAGCCAAGTTTGTCGAATTCACTTGAATAGTTCTCAATTTTATTATTATCAACTTTGTTAATTACGAGGGTTATTCTTTTATTTTGCTTTCTTAGCAAATCTGCAATAATTTCGTCTAAAGGCAAGAGACCTTCTATAGCATCAACGATAAAGAAAATACTATCTGCTTCTTCTATCGCATTCTTAGTTTGTTTCTTTATAGCTTCAGACATATCACTGTCTTCCATACTTATCCCGCCAGTATCAATTAATACTAGAGATGAGTCTTTAACATTTCCGTATTTACGATCTCGCGTTAAACCAGAAAAATCAGCCACTATCGCTGACTTTGAACCTGTCAGAATATTAAACAAAGTAGACTTGCCTACATTAGGTCGACCTACAATTGCAATTACTGAAGACATCGATTAGAAACAATAACTTGTATTGTTTTTTAATTTAAAGAAAGCTTAAAGATCTTCCCTGATTCATCTACCGCTAGAAGGAAATTCCTTTCTGATGTTAATTCTAAGATTGGTTTTCTTGAGATCTTCTTCCTTCCTATAAAATCTCCATTTTTTGCATCCAAAAGATGAACGTAACCTTCTAAATCACCTACAGCGACAAGATTTCTAATAGAGACAGGCGAAGTAAGTTTTCTTAGTCTTAGATCATTTTGTTCCCAAAGGATAGCTCCGGTTGCTACTCCAAAGGCCTTCACAGTATCCTTTTCATCAACAGCCACAACTCTATTTCCATTTAAACTTAAGTCCTTGATAGTGGATATGTCTTCTTGCCAATCTGGTCTACCTTCCCTTAAATTTATTGCTGTTATATTTCCTTGGTAAGAAGCTGCTATTAAAAGGTCATTCGTTATTAAAGATTTCCCATCAATGTCTATAATTCTCTCTAACTCAGACTTTCCTTCGTTAATGGTTACGGGTATTTCAAATCTAATAGCTCCAGAATCAGGATAAATCATTGCAATTTTTCCATTTGCAAATCCAGCAAATATAAATCCTTGTTCTAAATATGGCCTTGAGGTACCTCTTAAAGTTAGCTTAGGAAGAGTCGTCTGATGAAACCATTGTCTTTCACCCGATTTAAAATCATAACCAGCAATTCTTCCATCTCCTGTCTGAACAATTAACATATTGCCGTCAGTTACCGGGGCTGTGAGAACTTCACTTGAAGTCTGAGATCTCCAAAGTTCTTTCCCGTCTTTATAGTCTAGAGTAACTAAATTTCCATCTAAGGTTCCATACATAATAGTCTTAAAATTAACTGCTACACCGCCAGATACTATGTCATTTGTGCTTTTATACCATTCAGTCGTACCTGATTGTACGTCTAAGGAAGCCAGATAACCTTCGGAGCTAATAAAGTAAACTTTTCCATCGTATACAGCTGGAATTAATCTTCCAAAATTATTTTCGTTGCCAAAAGATTCAGACCAATCAGTATAAATATCTACTGACGGGCTGATAGTAAAAAGTTCAGCTGGGCCCTCTTCTTCGTCTTCACTTTCCCAAAATTTTAACCCGCCTAAGGCGGAACACCCGTTGAGGGCAATCGTAAAAATTAATAAAGGGAGTAATTTCAACTTATTCAACTTTCTCTCCTTCTACGTCTGAAATTTTCATATTAATTAAAGCTCTACTTGTTTGACTTGGAGAATTCTGTAAAGCCCTCATATAGCTAATTCTAGCAAATTCATATTGACCCAATGCATTCTCAGCATCTCCCTTTAATTCCAATAAAGATGCAGTTAAAACTTCGGAATTAGATAGAGTGTCTAATACGCTTTGGTATTCCTTTTTGGATATATAAATCCTACATAGTCTTACCTTGGCAGCAGTAACTAGAGGATTAAATTCTTCTGATGAATCAGAATGCCTATCAATTACTATTTGCAACAGGTCTATAGCTCTGTCCTTTTCACCTTTCAAAAATTCTTTTTTTGCTTGATTCAATCGTACAAAATCTGAATATAAAGTTTCTGGGTAAGCATCTAAAAGTTCTTGCCCAGACGAAGGTATATCTTCATCTGACTCTAAATACTCCTGAAATAAGATCGAGGTCTTAAGATCACTTTCATTTCTGGATTCTTTTACATAGTCTCTTGCAACTACGAAAACTACGAGGAGAACAAAAAATCCAATAATTAAATATTTAAATCTTTGCCAGATGGATAAAAGTATTTCTTGCTGTTCTTCTTGCGAAGCTGAAAAAAAGTTAGCCATATTTAATCCTATTTATAGGTTTTCTTAATTCTTTTCTCTAAATCTTCATATGAAAGAGTTTCTTGATCTGACTTAGATCTCAGACCTTTCATAGAGATAGTTTTATTTTTTAATTCATCGTCTCCCAAAATAAGAGCGAAAGAGGCACCTGATTTATCAGCCTTCTTAAACTGAGATCCTGCACCTTCTAAACCCATATTAATTTTTATGCCAAGTTTAGAAACATTTTCTCTTAGAGACTCAGAGTACATTATAGCTTTTTGAATGCTCTCTTTAGACAAACATACAAAAAATAAATCAATATTTTCATTTTCTAGAGACAAATCTAAAGTTTCATTTATTAAGAGAATCAACCTTTCCATGCCTATTGAAAAGCCTGTAGCCGGACAAGATTTTCCTCCCAATTCCTCAACTAAATTATCGTACCTTCCTCCACCACACACAGTATCTTGTGCCCCAAGCTGATCTGTTTTCCATTCATAAACTGTTTGATTGTAATAATCTAATCCCCTTACAAGCTTTTGGTTAACTGAAAATTCGATACCAGCGGTACCAAGCAGGAGAGTTAATTCATTAAATTCTTTCTCAGAATCTTTAGAAATAAATTCAGAGATATTAGGTGCACCTTTTAATAAACTTTGCACTGATTCAGATTTTGAATCTAATATTCTTAATGGATTTTCATCTAGTTTTCTTCTTGAATCTTCATCTAAATCTTTTTCAAAAGCCTTGAAATAAGCTTGTAAAGATTTTGCATAAGACTTACGTGTCTTTTCATCCCCTAAATTATTTATCTCAAGATTGAGATTGCCTTCAATGCCAAGTTCCTTCCAGATTCTTGAAGAAAGGATTATCAATTCAGCATCAATCTCAGCTGACCTAATCCCAAATACTTCAGCACTTGATTGTTGAAATTGTCTTGATCTTCCTTTTTGAGGTCTTTCGTACCTAAACATTGGACCTTGATACCAAAGCCTTGGAGAATCAACCCTAATAAGATCATTGTCTATAGCTGCTCTAACGCAACCAGCAGTTCCTTCTGGTCGCAACGAAATACTATCTCCACCTTTATCTTCAAAGGTGTACATTTCCTTGGTAACTATATCAGCAGATTCATTAGATCTTGTAAATAGTTCAGTCTTTTCGACTATTGGAAATCTAATTTCTTCATACCCATAGGAATTAAAGACTTTTTGGATAATCTCTTCAGCAAAATTCCACACCCTCACCTCTTCTGGGGGAAGATCATTCATTCCTCTGATTGTTGTAATCTTTGACATTAGTTAACTTTTTAAAATTACGTTATTTTCTTGTTCTTTAATTTTACCTATTTTATCTCTTATTAGACTCTCTAGGTGTTCCGCAAGTTCAGCACTATCTATTTTGTGGTCAGGCTTTCCATCAATATAAATTAAGTTCTTTGGAGATCCGCCAGTTACACCGATAGCTGTATGCTTGGATTCTCCTGGACCATTTACGTAACAACCAATTACAGCTACGTCTAAGTCTTCTTTTATATCATCTAATCTAGACTCTAATTTATTCATAGTGCCTATCACATCAAAATTCATTCTTGAGCAACTAGGGCAAGCTATAAAATTTATACCCCTAGATCTTATTTTTAGACTTTTTAAGATGTCCCATCCTACTTTTACCTCATCGACTGGGTCTGAAGCTAGAGAAATCCTTATTGTGTCGCCAATACCTTCTAAAAGAAGAGACCCTAGCCCCACAGAAGACTTAACAGTTCCAGATCTATACCCGCCTGCTTCAGTAATCCCTAAATGAAGTGGTTGATCAATAAGCTTTGATATTTTTCTATAACTTTCTATAGTCATGAATACATCTGAAGCTTTGATACTTAATTTAAAATCTTCAAAATCTAATTTTTTTAGAATATCTATATGATTTAAAGCTGATTCAACAAGCGCATCAGGTGTGGGTTCGCCATACTTAATTTGTAGTTTTCTTTCTAAAGATCCAGCATTAACGCCTACTCTTATGGGGACACTATTATCTTTCGCAGCCGAAATAACTTCTTTTATTTTTTCTTCTTTACCAATATTCCCTGGATTAATTCTTATACAATCAGCCTTACCTTTAATGGCTTCTAGGGCCATCATGTAGTCAAAATGTATATCAGCAACCAGAGGCAGACTTGTACTTTTTTTGATTTTTTTAAATGCATCAGCCGACTCTTGATCAGGTACAGAAACTCTTACAATATCCGCCCCGCTATCTTGTAATTGCTTAATTTGATTTAAAGTTGCCTTTACATCAGTAGTCAAAGTATTAGTCATGCTTTGCACTGAAATAGGGGCATCACCTCCTACGGCCACATTGCCAACCATAATTTGTCGAGATTTTCTCCTATTTATTTGGTTTTGGAAGTTCACAATATCTTCTAATGGCAATTGATAAATGAAGTTTATCTACTAGATAAACCCTCTATATCAATTATTTTACCATTAAAATTAATTCTTTAATGTTAACTAGAAGAAAGAAATCTTTAAATCTAAATTCAATCAGAAAAGAAATATTGAATTTCTCTTTCAGCAGACTGCTCAGAGTCAGAGCCATGTACGGCATTTGCATCAATTGAATCAGCAAAGTCTGCTCTTAAGGTTCCTGGATCAGCTTCTTTAGGGTCTGTGTTTCCCATAACTTCTCTGTAGTTAGAAATTGCGTTATCGCCTTCAAGAATCTGGACTTGAATAGGTCCAGAAGTCATAAAGGTTATTAGGTCTGGGAAAAAAGGCTTTCCTTTATGCTCTATATAAAAACCCTCAGCCTCTTCTTCAGTTAAATGTAATGATTTCTTAGAAAGAATTTTTAAACCTGCATCTTCAAGCCTTTCACAGATCTTTTCAGCAAAGCCCTTATAGATTGCATCTGGTTTAATGATTGAAAGTGTCTGTTCTAAAGCCATAGTTTTCCTTGTTTTTAAAAAATGCGCATTATACGTATAAAAATGTGCAATAGTTAGTCTATCTCTTCAATCCAATTCATTTGAATGGATTCTAAAATTCTTTCATTACTCTTAGCGGGGTCATCATTAAAACCCTCTAAACTCAAGACTAAGTTATGCAGGTCAGTAAATAGAATGTATCGAGGGTTAACATCTGGATGCTTTTCATATAACTCTATTGCTATTTCATTTACATCCGTCCAAAGCATATTAATGTTCCTCCGAAACCATATTAATAGTATATTTTGGTAGTTCTATCTCTAACTCTTCACTTTCTACTACAACTTGACAACTAAGCCTAGATTCTGACTCTAAACCCCATGCCTTATCGAGCATGTCTTCCTCTTCTTCACTTGCATAATCTAGTGAATTGAAACCTTTTCTAACAATCACATGGCAGGTTGTACAAGCGCAAGATAATTCACAAGCGTGTTCTATCTTTACATCATTTTCTAAAAGAACCTCAGCTAAGGTTTGACCTGGGTTCGCTTCTAAAACTGCTCCATCCGGACAAAGCTCCTTATGAGGCTTTAGTTTGATTACAGTCATTTGGGGTAAGGCTATATGTCTACTTCGAAACTCTCACCGCAGCCACAAACTGCCTTTACATTAGGGTTTAAGAATTTTAGCCCTTGATTAGCTCCATCTACTGAGAAATCGATCTTCGTTCCTTTAAGAAACTTAAAAGAGTCTTTATCTATATATACTGAAACATCTTCAAATGTAAAAATGAAGTCATCAGGACCTCTCTCGTTAACATAATCCAGTTCATAGGTATAACCAGAGCAGCCCGAAGCTTCAAGCACAGAAAATCTTATTCCTAAAGAGTCTTTATTACTAAGACTTTTAGACAAATGTATTACAGCTGGGTTAGAAAGCGTAAAGCTATTAGGGTCAAAGGATACTGCAGAAGAATTACTCATTATTTTATAACTTGGATTCGTAATCCTCTATCGCTTTATGAATACTATCTTCAGCTAGAACTGAGCAATGAATCTTGATAGGCGGTAAATCTAAAGCTTTAGCAATATCTTTATTTTTAATTTCTCTAGCTTCCTCAAGGGTCTTGCCTATAAGCATATCTACAAGTTCACTAGAGGAGGCAATTGCTGAGCCACATCCATAAGTTTTAAACTTAACATCGCTTATGACGTGATTGTTATTCATAGGTTCGCATTTTATTTGTAACCTCATTACATCACCACACGCAGGTGCGCCTACCATGCCTGTACCAATATCAGAATCAGAAGGGTCCCACCTTCCAACACTATTTTTTTCAGGCTCATTTAAGGTGTTTTCAAATTTATCAATTACTTTTTTACTATACGCCATATTTCCCTCTTATAAATTATGCTATGTTGCCATCCATTCTACTGAATCTAAATCCACGCCATCCTTATACATGTCCCATAAAGGAGAAAGTTTCCTTAATTTCTCAACAGAATCCCTAACTAACTTGATGGTATATTTTACTTCTTCTTCATTTGTGAAACGACCAATTCCAAACCTTATAGAGCTATGAGCTAACTCATCTTTTAGGCCCAAAGCTCTCAAAACATAAGAAGGCTCTAAACTAGCAGAGGTGCAAGCTGATCCTGAAGAGACCGCTATATCCTTTAATGCCATTATTAAAGATTCTCCTTCAACATAGTTGAAACTCACATTTAAAAAACCGGCCGCTCTTAACTCTTCGTCTCCATTTAAATAAACTTCTTCCATGTCTTTTAAGCCATCCCATAACCTGTCTCTTAAAGATTGAATCCTTTGTTTATCAGACTCCATATCAGTTTTAGCAATTCTAAAAGCTTCGCCCATTCCAACTATCTGGTGAGTAGCCAAAGTTCCAGACCTCATGCCTCTTTCATGCCCTCCTCCATGTATTTGGGCTTTCAACCTAACTCTAGGTTTTCTACCTGCATAAAGCGCCCCTATTCCTTTAGGGCCATAAGTTTTGTGGGCTGAAAAAGACATTAAGTCCACATTTAAAGAAGTTAGATCTATGGGAAGTTTTCCGGTACTTTGAGCAGCATCCACATGAAAAATAATACCCTTTTCTCTAGTTATATTTCCAATTGATTCTATATCGCAGATAACTCCTATTTCATTATTTAGGTGCATTAAAGAAACTAAAATAGTTTCACCTGTTATAGCATTTGAAACCATATTAGGGGTTATTATGCCTTTATTGTTCGGGTCTAAATAAGTTACTTCGAAGCCTTCAGTTTCTAGCTGCCTACAGCTATCCAATACTGCCTTATGCTCTATTTTAGAAGTAATGATGTGATTACCTTTAGACTTATTAAATCTTGCAGAACCTTTTATAGCAAGATTATCAGATTCTGTAGCTCCTGAAGTCCAAACAATTTCTCTTGGATCACAATTAACTAAATCAGCTACATATTGTCTTGCTTGTTCCGTAGCCTCTTCAGCTTTCCACCCAAAAGCATGAGATCTAGATGCTGGATTACCAAAGTTCCCTTCCATAGATAAACAGTCTTTCATCTTTTCTACTACTCTTGGATCTGCTGGAGTAGTTGAAGCGTAATCTAAGTAAATTGGTAATTTCATATTCGTTTAACCAGTAGCTATTAAAAAATTATCTTTTTCTTTTGGATTTTCTCTTCTTGAATTCAAAACATCTTTAAGCGATTTTTCCATTAAAAAACTATTTATACTTTCATTTAATTCAGTCCACAAGTTATGTGCCACACATATAGAACCTGCATTACAGGTTCCTTCTCCTGAGCACTGTGTCGCATCCATTCTTCTTTCAACAGCAGTTATAATTTCTCCTATCATAATATCTTCGCTAGGCCTGGACAGTTTAAAACCGCCCTTGGGTCCTCTAGAAGCTGTTAAAATATCAGCCTTTCTTAAGTGATTAAAAATCTGCTCAAGGTAGGAAGGTGGTATAGACTGCCTTTTAGCTACATCAGCTATTTTTAAAAATGAAGTATCTTTTTCATTTATAGCAAGGTCTAAGGCAGCAGTAACTGCGTATTTTCCTTTAGTAGTTAGATTCATTAAGTAAATTATATATTCCTGACTAAATTTGTCAAGAATACTAAATATATAGCTTGAATGAATAGGTACATGTACCTTTTTTGTTATAAAAAAATATAAATATATTTATATTTTTCTTAATAATACTAGCAAATAAGGTTTTTTTATGTACCATATACAAATTGGGGATATGGATATAGTACCAAAATTATGAGCAATATGGACACTAGGTACCTTTTTAAAAGGTACAACACTTGGTGGGTTAAGTTAGCTGTACCTGAAGCTTTAAGAGAACAATTAGGTTACGACCTTAGAAGATCTTTAAAAACTCATGACTTGAAAACTGCCCAAGACTTTAGATGGGAAGTTGTAGATCAGCTAAGGAAAAAGATAGAGAGAGCGAAAGGTCTAGAAGAAGACCTAGGTATTATTCCTGAAGTTGAAGAATATGTACCTCCTACAGATACATCAGACCCCCAGTATTATCACAAAGTAGTTGATTGCCAACATGCGTGCCCTGCCCATACTCCTGTACCTGAATATATTAGACAAATAGCCCAAGGGAACTATAACGAAGCATACATGCTCAATTGGGAATCAAATGTCTTTCCTGGAATTTTAGGTAGAACTTGTGATCGTCCTTGTGAACCCGCTTGTAGAAGGACAAGAACTCATGAAAAAGCTGTAGCTATCTGTAGACTAAAAAGAGTTACCTATGACTATAAAGACGATATAGCAAACCTTATACCTAAACCCGAAACAAGTAATGAGAAAAAAATTGCACTTATTGGAGGGGGGCCAGCATCTTTAACCGTAGCAAGAGATTTAGTAATGATGGGATATGAATGCACTCTCTTTGAAAGAGATGGAAAGGCTGGAGGCTTGATGAGAACAAATATCCCGTCTTTTAGGTTACCTGAAGAAGTATTAGATGAAGAAGTAAACCAAGTTTTAAATTTAGGTATTAAAACGGTATTTAACTCTGAAATTACCAGTATGACAAAGCTTTTAGAAGAAGACTTCGATGCTATTTTTGTTGGAACAGGTGCACCAAAAGGAAGAGATATAAAAATTGAGGGAAGAGAAGAAGCGGAAAAGAATATTCACATCGGCATAGATTGGCTTACAAGTATTGCGTTTGAACATACAAAATCAGTTGGGAAAAAAGTGATTGTATTAGGTGGAGGTAACACTGCTATGGATTGCTGCAGAACATCTATAAGACTTGGTGCTGAAGAGGTAAAGGTTACTGTTAGAAGCCCTTTTGACCAGATGAAGGCTTCTGAATGGGAAATTGAAGATGCCATGGGTGAAGGTATACCCATACACGACAATCATGTTCCAAAGAAATTTATTATTAGAGATGAGAAGCTGGCAGGAATGGAGTTTGAAAAAGTAGAAGCTGTATTTGACGAAAATGGAAAAAGGTCTCTGGTTCCAACTGGAGAAGACCCTATTATCTTTGAATGCGATGATGTGTTAGTTGCTATAGGTCAAGATAATGCATTTGAATGGATAGAAAGAGATTGTGGGATAGAGTTTGGTGAATGGGATATGCCGATAGTTGATAAAGTTTCATTTCAATCAACGAATCCAAAAGTTTTCTTTGGAGGTGATGCCGCATGGGGACCAGAAAATATTATATGGGCTGCAGCGCATGGGCATCAGGCAGCTATTTCTATAGACAAATTCTGTAAAAATGAAGACTTGTATGAAAGACCAGAGCCATCTACCACTCTGGTAAGTCAAAAAATGGGGGTCCATGAATGGTCTTATGATAATAACATCTCTCAGGCAACAAGATTTTTGGTTCCTCATGCTGACCAAAAAGACTCTTTAAAAGACCTTAAGATGGAAGTTGAACTAGGTTTTGATGAAAAAATGGCGTTAGAGGAAGCTCAAAGGTGTTTAAATTGCGATGTGCAAACCGTCTTTGCTGAAGATTTATGTATTGAGTGTGATGCTTGTGTTGATATATGCCCTACTGACTGCATTAACTTCATTGGAAACGACTCTGAAGAGAGCCTACGAAATAATCTTAGAATACCTGCTATAAATTTAAATCAAGAAATATTAGTCTCAGAAGAGTTAAAACAAACTTCTAGAGTTATGGTTAAAGACGAAGATGTTTGCCTCCATTGTGGTCTTTGTGCCGAGAGATGTCCTACAGGCGCATGGGATATGCAAAATTTTCTTTATGAAGAAGCAAAGGTTTACTCATGAGCAAGATATCTTCTATTAATGATTTTGTTATAAAGTTTGGTAACGTAAATGGATCAGGGTCGGCAAGTGCTAACCAGATGTTTGCAAAAGGGGTTTTTAGGTCAGGTATTCCTGTAAGTCCTAAAAATATATTTCCATCTAATATTCAAGGTTTACCTACATGGTTTGAGGTAAGAGTAAACGAGAAAGGCTACCTAGGAAGAAGAGAAGGAATTGATATAGCGGTTGCTATGAACCCTCAATCTTATGGGCAAGATGTTACTGAATTAAAGCAAGGTGGCTACTTAATTTATGATTCTTCTTGGAAGCGAGACTTTGGAAGAGATGACATAAATATTCTAGAAATTCCTCTTACCAAGTTATGCGTCCAAGAATTTACTAACCCAAAGCAAAGGTTGTTATTTAAAAACCTTGGATACGTTGGTTTACTAGCATCAATTCTTGAAATGGACAAAGATATTTATATTTCTCTAATAGAAGAGCAATTTAAAGGTAAGGAAAAACTTATAGAACCGAACATAAAAGCTTTAGAAATAGGATATAAATATGCTGAAGAAAACTTTAAGGATTTGTGTGACATAAAAGTTAAGAAGTCTGATAAAACAGAAGGCTTAATATTAACAAGCGGCAATGATGCTGCAGGCTTAGGTTGTGTTTATGGTGGAGCAACAGTTTGCGCCTGGTATCCTATTACTCCATCAACCTCTTTAGCGGAGTCTTTTGAAAAATATAGTGAAAAATTTAGAGTTGAGATAGGGACTGATAAAAATAAATATGCTTTTATACAAGCAGAAGATGAGCTAGCCGCAATGGGAATGACCATAGGAGCAAATTGGAATGGGGCCAGAGCTTTTACGGCTACTAGCGGACCTGGAGTGTCATTGATGAGTGAATTCATTGGCTTAGCCTACTTTGCGGAAGTTCCAGCAGTCTTATTTAATGTACAAAGAGGCGGTCCATCTACAGGCATGCCAACAAGAACTCAACAGTCAGACATTATTAGCTCTGCCTATGCTTCACATGGAGATACAAAACACATAATGCTAATTCCTTCGGATCCAAAAGAATGCTTTGACTTTGCGGTAGAGGCTTTTGATCTAGCAGAAAGGTATCAGACCCCTGTGATAGTTCTTTTAGACTTAGACTTGGGGATGAATGATTGGTCTTCAAAAGAATTTGATTGGAATGATTTAAATGAATACGATCGAGGAAAGGTTTTATCTAAAAAAGATTTAGATGGAATAGAAGAATTTGGTAGGTATCTAGATATTGATGGAGATGGTGTTCCTTATAGAACATACCCAGGAACTCACCCTCAAAAAGGAGCATATTTCACAAGAGGAACTTCTCATGATGAATACGCAAGGTACACAGAAGATGGCGTTAAAAATGCTGAAATACTTACAAGATTAACTAAAAAATTTCAAACAGCTTCTTCTACAGTTCCACCTCCTATTTTTAATCAAGAAGAAAATACTAGCTCGATCGGTGTAATCTATTTTGGAAGCACTGACTGTTCTATGCAAGAGGCCTTAGATAATCTACAGAACCAGAGTATTGACGTAGATGCTATGAGAATTAGATCCTTCCCTTTTAATCTAGAGGTTTGGGAATTTATAGAAGAGCATGATCTCTTATTCATAGTAGAACAAAATAGGGATGGACAAATGAGAACACTTTTAATGGCAGAAGGAGGAATTATTCCTGATAAATTAGTTTCAATTTTATGCTTTGATGGACAACCCATTACTGCTTCTTTTATAACAAACAAAATAAATGCGCACATTTCAGGTGCCCCTTCTGTGGCAGCTTCGTAAAGAAAAAAATGACTTATATAGTAAAACCAAAGAACCATCATCCATTATTAGAGAAGAATGAATTAGGTCTCACTAGGAGAGATTACGAAGGAGCTGTTTCTACTTTGTGTGCAGGTTGTGGACATGATTCTATAAGTTCTGCAATAGTAGAGGCTTGTTTCCAGTTAAGCATAGAGTCCTACAAAGTAGCAAAATTATCAGGCATTGGATGCTCCTCTAAAGCACCTGCTTATTTTCTGAATCAATCGCATGGCTTCAATTCAGTGCATGGAAGAATGCCTTCGGTAGCCACGGGAGCAGCGATGGCTAATCATGAACTTCTTTATCTAGGTGTATCAGGAGATGGTGATAGTGCTTCAATAGGCATAGGTCAATTTATTCATTGTGCTAGAAGACAACTGAATATGACTTATATTGTTGAAAACAATGGAACCTATGGCCTGACTAAAGGTCAATTTTCTGCAACTAACGACCTTGAATCAAAGAGTAAATATGGTGATGACAACTTATTTCCGTCCATAGACCTGCCTTCAATGGCAATACAGTTAGGTGCTAGCTTCGTAGCTAGAAGTTTCTCGGGAGATAGAGATCAATTGGTCCCCTTGCTTAAAGCTGCTATTTCCCATAAAGGATTCTCCTTTCTTGACATAATCTCTCCTTGTGTGACCTTTAATAATCACAATACATCCACAAAAAGCTATGACTACATTAGAGAGCATAATGATTCTCTTTCAAAACCTGATTTTGTTCCTTTGGGTAAAGAGATCACTACAAACTACAATGAAGGCTCTTCAATAGAAGTTCCTTTGCATGATGGCTCTTTGTTGTCTTTAGAGAAATTGTCTGAAGACTATGACCCAAAAGATAAAATTACTGCTATTAAAAATATCCAAGAATCCCAAAGAGACAACAAGGTCCTTACAGGACTATTGTATGTTGATCCTGAAGCTAAAGACCTTAAAGAAATACTTAATGTGTCTGATACTCCCTTGAATACAATGGGAACTGAAGATTTGTGCCCAGGTTCTGAAAAACTAACCGAAATAAACCTAAGTTTAAAGTAACTTTTTAAATTACACCTAAGCGTTTTGCCATGACCTGGTAGGATTCAACAACATCTCCGAGACCTTGACGAAATCTATCTTTATCTAGCTTCTCTCTAGTTTCAACGTCCCAGACCCTACAACCATCTGGAGTGAATTCATCGCCAAGCAGTAACTCACCTTTAAAGGATCCAAATTCTAGCTTGTAATCAACAAGTATCATCCCTGCATCAGAAAAAAGCTTTTTTAAAGCATCGTTAACTTGAAAAGTTTTCTCTTGCATCTGCTCAACTTGCTCTGAAGTAGCCCAGCCAAAAGAGTTTATATGATATTCATTGATCATAGGATCGCCCAAATCATCGTCTTTATAGAAAAATTCAAAAGTAGGAGGGCTTAAATTTATCCCTTCTTCAAGACCCAATCTTTTACAGATACTTCCAGCTGCAACATTTCTTACTACACACTCAACAGGTGCCATTTCAAGTTTCTTGACTAAACTGTCAGTCTCAGAAAGAAGTTCTTCGAAATGAGTAGGTATGCCCTCCTTTTCAAGATATTCCATGATAAAGGCATTAAATCTATTATTTATAGTCCCCTTGCCTTCTAAGCTTTCAATTTTTTTTCCATCAAAAGCAGAAGTATCATCCCTGTAGTGCATGACCAGATAGTCATCTTGGTTAGTAGAATATAAGGACTTAGCTTTACCAGTTGTTATTAACTCTCCTTTTTCTATATTTTCCATAATTATTTAAGATAATGATTGATTGATTTCCGAAAGAAGATCCCTTTCATATAATTTCGAGCCCTCCTCATCTGAAACTATTGTTACCATACAAGTATTTTCATCCACTTCTTTAATTATAACTTGATATTTCCCTCTAAAGGATTCACCTGAAAATAATCTCCTAACAAAACCTTTTTCTTCTTCTTGTTTAGAAAACTCTACAAAGAATATGCCTTGATCTCTATCTAAATCGTTAACCGTTATAAGTGCTTCCTTTAATGCCCTATCGACTGCCGCCCAAGATCTAGCGTACTCTAAGTTAAGTTCAATAAAGCTATCTTTATTATCGTCTGATTGTTTAAGTACAGCCTTTTGACCATAATTTAAATTTAATGCTACTAACGATGTTCCTCCGGAAGATGGGGAAGAGGCAAAATAATCCAATACTTGCCTTAAAACTTTTGCTTCTAGATTATCTTCTCCTGAAACTCTAACCCAATCTCTATTTTGTTGTACTACATGAGATACAAAAACTTCTGAACTGGCTTGTCTAATCCCATGTTCAATTTTCATAATAAACTTAGAATTATTTCCTAAATTCTTAATAGTCTTACTTTCTATAATTCCAGTATTTGGATTGCTAAGTGACAAACCGTAGTTACTTGAAATCCAGAAATCTTTCATTACAGGCCAAGCGCTACTAGGCAAGGTCTCTACATAAACCCATCTCAATTCACCTAATTTATGCATTCTTACTTCATTGGACGTACCTGAAGAAAAAACTTGTTGGGGCATAGGTATTTCATATCCTGAGCCTATTTGTTCATTATTTTCAGTATTTATAGGGAAATAATCCACTATCGGTCTTGAAGATTGGTCTTCGGGCAAAACAATAGATTTAGTTTGCTTTTCCTTTAAATAATCATTCTTGTGATCTGTTAAGAAATAGCTGCAAGATGTAAGGAGCGTCAACACTAAGGTTGTTAGTAATGTTTTAATAATGGTCATCTTTAATTCAATAGACTTAATTTTTTTAATATTAGTTCAGTTTTCTCATGAAATTTATTATTCAATTCTACCAACGGCAACCTTAAACCTCCTGGAATTCTGCCTAACCTATTAAGAATCCATTTTACAGGAATAGGGTTGGATTCAATGAATAAAATCTCATTAAGCTCTTCAAGTTCTAAGTCTAGTTTAGTTGCTATCTTGTTATCTCCAGATAGAGCCTGATTGCATATTTCTGCAATAAGTGACGGAACAACATTGGCTGTAACTGATATGGTTCCCGATCCTCCTTTTAGCATAAATTTTGTTGCACTAGGATCATCCCCCGAATAAAGGATAAAATTATTTACTTTTAATTTAGTTAATTCAAATAGAGTTTCTTCTAATCTTCTTAGGTCCCCCGTTGCATCTTTTAATCCTACAACGTTATCATGAGGGGCCAATTTCATAACCGTTTCAGTAAGTAAATCACACCCTGTCCTCGAAGGAACATTATAAAGAATCTGAGGTAAGTTCACTTCATCTGCAACATGGGAATAGTGTCTGTATAGGCCTTCTTGAGAAGGTCTATTGTAGTAAGGAGTAACTAGAAGAGCTGCATCCGCTCCTGCAGACTTTGCTGAATTAGTTAAATAGACAGCTTCTTTAGTTGAATTAGCTCCAGTACCAGCAATAATTTTGATTCTTCCGTCTGCAGTCTTTACAGAATTTTCTATTACTTGGACATGCTCAGATACATCTAGAGTAGCTGATTCTCCTGTAGTACCAACAATGACGAGTCCCGAGCTACCAGAATTTATATGCCATTCAATCAGGTCCTTAAAGGCCTGCCAATCAATTGCCCCACTCTCATCCATCGGAGTAACTAAAGCAACAATTGATCCTCGTAAATTGAACATTAAATAATTCTTTATCTGATGATAAACTTATTTTGTATTATAAATTGATTGTATAGGAGGATACATGCCAAAACCAAAAATAAATAACAAAGCACCCGTCTTTAAAGGGCCTTGTACTAGCAATAAAGAAGTAAATCTAGCAGAACTTAAAGGTCAAAATGTGGTTTTATACTTTTATCCGAAAGATAGCACTCCTGGCTGTACCACAGAGGGACAAGATTTTAGAGATCTAAAAGGTCAATTTACAAAAGCCAATACTGTAATCTTTGGTTTATCTAGAGAGTCGATAAAATCTCATGAAAATTTCAAAGCTAAGGAAAAATTTAACTTCGAGTTAATCTCTGACCCAGATGAGAAAATATGTAAACAGTACGATGTTATTAAAGAAAAAAGTATGTACGGAAAAAAATATATGGGAATAGAGAGAAGTACTTTCCTAATAGACTCTAAGGGGAAGCTAGTCCAAGAATGGAGAAAAGTTAAAGTGACTGGTCACGCAAAAGAGGTTCTTGAAGCGGCAAAAGAACTATGATTTTAATCTTTTAATGGTTCAGGCCAAGAATTCATAATCGCCTTTATAAAAGTAGCTAGAGGTATTGCAAAGAAAAGTCCCCAGAATCCCCATATACCTCCAAAGAATAAGACCGCAATAATAATAACTACTGGATGAAGGTTGTTTCTGTTTGAAAATAACAAAGGTACTAGCACGTTCCCATCCAGCATCTGTATGACTAAATAAAGACCTAAAAGCCAATAGAAATTTTCTGTTAAGCCCCATTCATATAGTCCTATTAGAACAACCGGTATAGTTACGAGAATTGCACCAAAAATAGGAATAATTACCGATAATCCCACTAAAATAGCAATTAAAACAGCGTAAGGAAGGCCTAATGATGCAAATACAATATAAGACGCTGTAGCCACTATAAGCATCTCTATAAATTTGCCTGTTACATAATTATATAATTGGCCGTTCATCTCAGTAAATACAGTTCTCATAAAATCATTGTCTTTAGGTAAAACTACTGAAGCAAGAGGCAGAAGTTCTTCCTTATCTTTTAAAAAGAAAAACACCATCAAGGGAATCATAATTGCATATAAAATAGCATTGAACATAAGACTAACTGTTCCAGCAAGTTGACCAAGAGCTGATGATAAAAGATTACTAATTTGGGAGCTCAGATTAGAAAAAATTAATTCAACGTCTGCTTCGGAGAAATTATTCATGTTTGATAACGTCTCTTGAAATGAAGCAACGATAGTAGGTAGATTTTGCAAAAGATTATTTATTTGGGCTCCTAATGAAGGGAGGGCAGTAAATAAACTCATATAAAAACTAAAAAAGATTAACAATGTTATTGAAATGGATATTCTTCTAGAGAAATTAAACGAAATTAAAGTCACCATCAGGCCATTTAAAAGGAAAGCTATAACTAAACTGATGAATACTGGAAGAAGAACATTACCGAATAAAAGAATAAAAACAAACGAACTTGCTAATAAAATAGCAAAATAAACAGATTCTTCATTTGAAAAGAATCTTTCAAAAAATTTGTTAAAAAAATCACTCATTTATTATTCTTTTTTAAGGAACTCACTAAGCTCCTAAAAGTCTAAACAATTCATATAAATTACAGTAGTTTGATATTATATAAGAAAAGAGTATGAGTCGAATCAATATATCTATTTTCAGTTTCTTTTTTACTGTTTTAATTCCATTAGAACTTAACTCAGAAGAAGAAAAATTACCTGTTCTGGGAGATGCTTCTTCTTCTGCTATTTCTATAGCCTCAGAATATAGCTTAGGCAGACTATATATGGCTCAACTCAGAAGAAGTATCCCCGAGTACGCGGATCCAGTTTCACAAGATTATGCAGAACACTTGGTGTATAGGTTGTCTGAATATAGTGAGCTTAGAGATAGGCGTCTTGAAATAGCTCTAATAGATGAAAAATCTATAAATGCTTTTGCTGCACCAGGAGGGATCATAGGAATAAATGCTGGTCTAATATTCCATTCAAATACAGAAGGAGAATTGGCTTCAGTTTTATCCCATGAATTAGCTCACCTAAGTCAAAGACATTTTGCTAGAAGGATGCAAAGACAAAAAGATAGGAGTCTAGCTAACTCTTTGATGATTCTTGCAAGCGTAGCCCTTGCTGGTGCTACCAGTAACCCGAATGCTATTCTTGCCGGACAACAAGCTATAACCCAACAATCGCTATCTTTCAGCAGAGGAGATGAACAAGAAGCCGACAGAATTGGATTCAAAAATCTTATTTCAGCTGGTTTTGATCCCTATAGCATGTCTTATATGTTTGAAAAATTACAATCCTTAAGTAGGCTTTCTGGTTCAAATGAGCTTGAATTCTTAAGATCTCATCCATTAACTAAAAAAAGAATAAGTGATGCTCAATCAAGGGCAAGAGAATTTGAAGGTTCTAATTACAGAAATGCTATAGAGTATGAATTAGTGAAAGCTAGATCGGTGGTACATTTCGCTCAGCTTCCTCGGCAAGCCATTCGACAGTTTGATCAAAACCTGAGAAGAGCTAAATCTGATAAAGAAAGCATGATTGCTGAGTATGGACTTGCTTTAGCGCATTCTAAAAATAACGATCATGAAGATGCTCTGCAATTTATGAGGAAAGCCTTAAATAAAGATAAAGAAAATTTACTCATTCAAATAGGGATATTAGAAGTTCATATAGCTGCTGCAAACTATTTTGAAGCGGAAGCTCTTGCAATTTCTTTGTTACAGCTAAATCCTAATAACTACCCTATTTCAATGCTTTATAACCGAATTCTTATGAATAAGGGAGATTATGAGAAAGGTGAAGAAGTTTTGAGAATTTTAACTTTAAAAAGACCGAATGATCCTCAAACTTGGTATTGGTTAGCAGAAGTTCAAGGCCTTGATAAAAATATAATTGGATTACATCTATCAAGAGCAGAGTACTTCTATTTAACTGGGTCATACGAAACCTCTATAAAACATCTTAGAATGGCACTTGAACTGGTGGGAAATAATTTTCAATTAACAGAAACAATTCATAATAAGATAGAAAGATCTCACAAATCTATTGAAGCACTAAAATCAACTTAACCCGGAGGCCAATTAAACTCTCTTCCTGCAATAAGATGAATGTGTAAATGAAAAACAGTTTGTTGAGCTCCTGAACCATTATTAACTACAAGTCTAAAAGCATCTTCTACACCAAGGTCCCTAGCAACATTTCCAGCAACCAGCATAAGGTGGCCCAAAAGTTCTTTATCTCCTATTTCTGCATCTGCTACTTTTTCTATTTGTTTCTTAGGAATAATTAATATATGTATTGGAGCTACTGGATTGATGTCTTTAAAGGCCAAGCAATTATCATCTTCATAAACAATATCTGCAGGTATCTCTCTATCGATAATTTTTTTAAATAATGTATCTGTCATTTTATAAATTCTTAGTGTCGTCGTAAGATATAACCTGTCCTGATTCAGATTCTACATCTTTTTCTAAGGTGACTTTATAACCATCAACGCTTGAGATTTCTTTCATTCCATCAATATGCATGGATCTTTCTCGGAATTCAGACAATTGATGGGCTTTATTCTTTGCATCTTTTGCGTCCTCAGCAGCAACAAAATAGTTTAAATGAGTCTCATATAGACCTTCTCCTATGGATTTATCATAATACCCAACATGCACCATAAATAACTTCACGATACCCTCCTCTTTAATTCAGGTTAATTCCTAATATTCCCAATATATAGAAATATAACCAATAGACAATTGCTGTAACAGCAATTGAAAATATAACAGAAACATAAAACTCAATTTTCATATTAATGAATAATGGTAAGCAAATAAAGAATGTAAGAGAAGGCGGTATCATCATTAATATGTTGCCCGAAAGGTTCTTAATATTTTCTAGGTCTTGGGTTTCAAAATATATCCAGATTATTGCAAGCAAGGACGTCAATGGAATAGAAGCAACGATTCCAGCAATGATTGTTGATCTTCTGGATATTTCAGAGACAACAACCACGATGAGTGCAGTTAATAATATCTTTAAACCAATATACATAAAAAATTTATTTAATAATTAAACAACAATCGTTAAGATAAAAGAAGAAATATTATGCCCCCTAAAGAACCTTCTCTAAATATTCCGCATAACTTACTTCAAGAGGCTGTAGAAGATTTAGACCCAGTTAAGAATATAAAAGATTTAGCTGCAGCAGCAGCTGAGATACTTGCTGAATCTAACCTATCAACAAGCTGGGATGATATTGTCCTGATGCTTGATAGTGAAGATATTTCAGAAAGGCTAAGATTGGCTGCTCATTTAATCTTCCGAGCTAAGTTAATTTTAGAAGAGATAGAACGGAACCCGAGGTTAAGTAATATTGTTTACAACACTATGTTAATGATGGATGCTTTGGAGGTAGCAAATATTAAGGGTTATTTGCCAGAAGAAAAAAACCCTAACTTTAAAACGTTAGAATCAAAAACATCTTCAATTAGTTCTGCATTAAAAAAAGAAAAAATAGTCCATAAGATAAAAGAGCTATCAGCAGATAATCCAAACAAAGGTATAACTTGGCTAAGAAAGAAGGCTTCTCAGCTCTTGACTGAAGAAGGTCTAAAAGGATACAGCTATAGACAAATTATGCGAGATACGCGAGGACTAAAGATTAATTAACCTTACTTCGAGATTAGCATCCCGAACCAAGTGCCAGCAAGGCAGGAAAAAACCGTTAACAATATATACGTAGAAGCTAACAATAAATTTCCTGAAGAAATTAAATTAATTGTCTCTTTTGAAAAGGCTGAGAAAGTTGTAAAAGCTCCTAAAAATCCAACAAATAAAAGAGGGTTATATATATTCTCAAATTTAGGATCTAGGTAATTAATCAGAAGACCTAGTACAAAGCAACCTATGAAATTTACTCCTAGGATTCCTATTGGAATATTAATTATGGTTATTTTATTAAGTGCTTCAGCCAGATAATATCTAGACAAAGCTCCTAATGATCCACCTAAACATATCAATAGAATCTTCATTCAAAAGTGGTGGGCCGTCTGCGACTCGAACGCAGGACCAATTCGTTAAAAGCGAACTGCTCTACCGACTGAGCTAACGGCCCGAAAAAAAAAGCGTATATTAATATTTTAATCAATTAAATTCGACTCTTCTGTGATTATTTTTATAGATTTTTTTGATAATTGAGCAGCTCCGGAATCAGGAAAAAGAGAAGCCACCTTTTCATAATAATTAGTTGCCTCAATAAGATCTGAATCTATTCTATAAATTTCTCCAAGTTTATAAAGAGAATCTGCCGACCTTGCATGATCAGGGAATTGTTCAAATACTTTTGCATAACTTAATTTTGCATCTTCATATAGCTCTTGCGTTAAAAAAAGCTCACCAGACCAAAAGTAGGCATCAGGAGTATAAATCCCATCTGGGTAAGAAATAATCACCTCGGAAAAAATTTCTAATGCTTCTGCATAACGAGAAGCTTCAAAAAGTTCTAATGCATTTTTGTATAGAAGCTTTTCTTCTTGCTCATAGCTAATTGCAAGACCTTCTTCAGAACTCTCAGAGACGATATTTTTTTCAATAGAAGATAATTCTAATATCCTAGAATCTAAATCTAGATATCTCTGCTGTTGTAGTTCTAAGGATCTCTCCACTAAGACAGAATTCTCCTCCAACTGGCTTCTTAATTCAGCTATCTCTTTCTCTAATTCTGAAATTTTTTGATAAAGAAGTTCTACACCTTCATCTGTTTGATCTGAAAACAGATTTAAAGGTAAAGCTAGAAAAAATATTAGAAACTTATATTTTATTTTCAAAGCCTTTTAAAAGGTTTTAATTAAAGCCCTTCTATTTTGCGACCAAGAGTTTTCATTAGATCCAGATGCTGCAGGTTTTTCTTCACCATAACTAACTGTTGATATCTTTGAAGAAGAAACACCATTAATTACCAATAACTCCGCAACAGTTTTTGCTCTATTTTCACCTAGTGCTAGGTTATATTCCCTAGTACCTCTTTCATCACAGTGGCCTTCTATTCGTACGTTTAAACCTTCCTTGTTGATTATCTTAGCTAAATTCCTTATTTTCGTTCTACCTTCTGAATTTACATCAGACTTGTCATAAGCAAAGTATAAAACGTTGTTTGAAGTTATTCCTTGATCTGAATAAGCTCCAGATGCTGAAGCGGAAACAGCACTTGCATCAGATACTCTTTCATTCGAAATAGAACCGCAAGCTGCAATAAAGAAGGATAGAGAAATAAGTAAAGATTTTCTAATTAATGTCATTGTTTGCCTCCAAATTACTATTATACTTTTATTTCTCTACTAATCTAATATAGGAGACCACGCTGGCTCTCGCACTTCCCCTCTTAAAGAAGGAAGAATAAATTTAGTTTTACCGTCTATAGTAATACCGGCTAAAATATCTTCATCTTTTCTCTTAGTAGCGTAAATAACTACGTTTCCGTTAGGAGAAATAGTTGGAGATTCATCTAAAAAGGTGTCGGTTAATATCCTGACCTTTCCTGATCTAATCTTCTGAGTTGCGATGTGAAAAACGCCATCCCTTCTATGTACAAAAACTATGCTCTTTCCATCAGGTGAATATCTTGCCCTGGCATTGTAAGTACCTTCGAAAGTTAATCTCTTAACTCTTTTGCTTCTAACGTTTACCTGATAAATTTGAGGAGAACCTGATCTATTTGATGTAAAAAGTAATGACTTACCATCTGGAGACCAATCAGGTTCAGTGTCTATACCAAAATGTTCAGTTATTTGACCCCAAATTTCTTTTTTCAGGTCATAAAGAAAGATATCTGGATTACCTTCCTTAGATAAAACTGCAGCTAATTTATCTCCCTTAGGAGACCAATTAGGAGAGCTATTTATACCCTTTTCTAACTTTATACCGGACCTTGTTCCAGTTGAAATAGTTTGAATAAAGATTCTAGAGGATCCCTCTTCAAAAGAAACGTAAGCCACCTTATCTCCTAAAGGAGACCAATTAGGAGACATTATTGGTTGGGGAGATGAGAAAAGAGAAACACCATTAAAACCATCAATGTCAGATATTCTAAGGTTAAAATTTTTATCATCCGCCGAAGGCTTATCAATATAGGCTAGTCTAGTAGAGAATATTCCTGGAATGCCTTGTATCTTTTTATAGATCTTATCGCTCATTTTATGAGCTACTCTCCTGAGAGACTTGATTGAACCAGACATAATTGCTTTATGTATTACTCTTTCTCTAGCTATATCAAATATAAAGTAAGATATCTTGAGTTCCCCTTCAATCTCAGATCTATTAGCATGCCCAACAACTAAATAATCTACGTTTAATAATCTCCAATCGCGATAAAAAACTTCCTCTTCGGTTGAGGGAAAGCTAAGCATGCCCTTAGGTGGCAAAACTTTAAATTCACCAAATGACTCTAGGTCTGTTTTTATGATTTCATGTAAATATTCTTCTTGAGGAAGTTCTAATTTCCAATCAATAGGAACCACCGCGATATTTATTGGGTCTTCAGCTCCGCCAGTAATCTCAATCCTTAACTGGGATAGGCTTGGTTGAGAAGATATAAATAAAAGAATTAAGAAAAGGCTCTTCAGAACATTCATATTCGATTTACTGATTAGGATTAAAAACTAAAATAAATTGCCTAAAATGTTTTTCAAATAAACTGGACGGCATATGTAATTCTTCAAAACTTCCTACTCTTGCAATAGCAGTTAATGTTGAATCATCAAAACTTTTTATCCCACTGCTTTTTATTACTTTTGTATTAATAATCTCTCCAGTTGGGACAAGAGTGATTCTTATTTCAGTTATTAGATCTCCAGTTACTGTACTAGGTTTTTTCCATTGCGACATTACCTGCCGCTTAATTATTGAAGAATATTTGCTTATCTCTGATTGAGAGAAGTTTACAACATCTCTATTAAAATTCTTTTCAGGGATTTGTGAACTATTTGTGATTTCTTCAATAGCAATAGAAGGCTCAGAAATTACTATTTTTTCTTGTTTTTCTTGAAGGTTAGGTTTTATTTCATTAGGGATAGATATTCTCTTATTTTTTATTTGTTTTTTAGGTTGCTCATAAATTATATAAGCTGGGATTGGGTCAATTTCGTAAAGAGATAAAGACTCCATATCAATACTAAATAGATTTGAAAAGGATAGAATTAATCCTAAGTGAATAAAGCACGATAGACTGAAAGGGGCTAGGTAATTCATCTCTAATTTGTAGGAGGCTTAGTAATTAGACCTATATCTTGAGCTCCTGACCTTTGAAGTTCTGCCATTATTATCATTACTTTTTCATACTCCACTTTACCATCTCCCCTAATAACAACTTGAAGTGATGGGTCAGCATCTAATAATTTTGATACGTTTTGATTTAACTGCTCTAGGTCCAATTCCTGCCCATTAAGTGATTCAACCTCTAAAAAAACTGATCCATTATTTTTTATAGAAACAATAAGAGGTTCAGACTTTTTGACTGGTAATGGGTCTGCAGAAGCTTCTGGTAAATTGACCAAAACTCCTTGAACCATTAAAGGTGCAGCAATCATAAAGATTACCAACAACACCAACATAACATCTATATAAGGAACAACGTTGATATCAGATATCAGATTTCTCTTTCTCCTTCGCATACTATTTTGTTGAATGGATTTCTCTATGTAGAACTGCTGAAAACTCCTCCATAAACCCTTCAAAATTTGAAAGCAAAGTATCTGAATCTGATATAAATTTATTGTATGCAACTAAAGCTGGTATAGCAGCAAATAAACCTATTGCTGTAGCTACAAGAGCTTCTGAAATACCTGGTGCAACTGCTGATAAAGTTGCCTGACTAGCCCCTGCCAGACCTCTAAAGGAATTCATAATTCCCCAGACAGTCCCAAATAAACCTACGTAAGGGCTAACAGAAGCAATTGTTGCTAAATAAGGTAGATTTTTTTCAAGTAAGACTTGTTCTCTGGAAAGAGTTACCCTCATATTTCTCAGCACACTTTCCATAACTACTTCAGGATCAAGTCTTTGTGAAGTTAGTCTCTTGAAGTCTAAATATCCAGCTTGAAATATACATTCAGCTCCAATAGCTTCATGTCCTTCTTCTTGGCTCTTCTCCAATAAAGATTCTACTCCAATATCAGACCAAAAATTTTCTTCAAAAACTAAGATTTCTTCTTTTGATTTATTTAAATAAACCCACCTTTCAAAGATTATCATCCAAGAAAAAATGGAGGCAGCTATTAGAATAATAATAACAGCCTTAACTACGACGCTAGCGTTTAAAAATAATTCAATAATTGAAAGTTCCATAATTTGATTAGATTAGTTTTTTCATACCCTTATGTAAATACTCTGGAAGAGAAGAAGGAGTAAATTTTTGAGAATCCAAACACCCACATTGGATTTTCGCTTGAGTTACAAGTGTTTCGCCAACAAAAACATCTTGTTTAAAATCAAAACTTACTTTACCAAGCTTAACAAGAGAGGTGGCTATTGAGAGCTCGTCATCAAGTCTTGCTGGTTTTAATAACTTCATTTCTACATTTCTTACTACGAAAATAAGACCCTCATTCATTAACTTCATTTGCCCGTATCCTGCTCCTCTAAGTGCCTCTGTTCTAGCTCTCTCAAAGAATCTTAAATAGTTTGCGTAATAAACTACGCCTTGAGCATCGGTATCTTCATAATAAACTCTGGTCTTAAAAGTATGCATTAGTCTTCTAAATCATGATTCTCTATATCTTCTAAATATAACTCCTTTAGAAGAAAGATAAAATCATCCCACAAAAGATCTGCATTAAATGGTGAGTCAATATGCAAATCAGGGTTAATTGCGCCAATTGGAACTCTAACCTTAATGGGTCTTCTATCAAATTTATACACTAGAGCGGGTATGCCTTTTTCCTTGGTAGCATCAAGAACTTGTTGCCACCAAGCTTCTAAAGGTTCGGCACCAGAACCATACCTTTTGCACTCTAGATACCATCTACCAATCATTAAGTCAGGAAGGTGTTTTTCTCTGGTTTGTTCAAGTATTCTTCTTATGTTCTTTTTAAGACCTAAGTCATTGGTCAAAAGGTTTGCTACCTCTCTCTCAAAAGAAGCTCCTTTATTTCTAGAATTAGTCATAAGTTAATCTAAATGCTCTAACATCTCATCGGAAAAATCTACATTTGATGTTACCGCTTGAGTGTCGTCTAAATCTTCTAAGGACTCCAATAATTTAAAAACTTTTAAAGAAGTATCCAAATCAGCTTGGACCGTATTTTCTGGTATAAATGCTACCTCTGAGTCCTCAACAATTATTTCTTTATCCGCTAAAACTTTTTTTATATTCTCAAAATCTTCCGGACTAGAAGTGACACTGATAGAAGCATCTTCATTTACCTCCATATCCTCAGCACCCGCATCAATGGCTAATTCCATTACAAGATCCTCATTTTGTCCACTTTGAACTCTAATTAAACCTTTCTTCTCAAAGAGATAAGCAACAGACCCGTTGGTACCTAAATTTCCACCCGACTTAGTAAATGCATGTCTAACTTCTGCAACTGTCCTGTTGTTGTTATCAGTCATAGATTCAATCATGACTGCAATTCCGCCTGGTCCATATCCTTCAAAAGTTACTTCTTCAAGATTTTCACCCTCTAAACCACCTGCCCCCCTTTGGATTGCCCTTTCTATAGTATCCTTAGTCATATTGGCTGATAAGGCCTTATCTATTGCAGTCCTTAATCTGGGATTATCTTCTGGTACCCCACCCCCTAATTTTGCAGCTACTGTAAGTTCCCTAATTAAGACAGAAAAAACTTTTCCTCTTTTAGCGTCTTGCCTTCCTTTTCTGTGCTTTATATTTGCCCATTTAGAATGACCTGCCACTATTTTTTCTCCTTCTCTAAACCATGAAATTTGATATGCAACTCATCGAGTTGTTCATTTGAAGCTTCTCCAGGAGCGTCGGTTAACAGACAAGATGCAGTTTGCGTTTTTGGAAAA
>CABXQE010000010.1 GCA_902514295.1 uncultured SAR86 cluster bacterium
CTCCGTGAAGCTCAACTCCGTCAAAACCAGCTTTCTCAGCTCTCACTGCAGCTTCGATAAAATCATCCCTCAATTGATGAACTTCACTTAAGCTCAAAGCTCGTGCAGAAAATTCTTCATTTGCAGAAGGGCAAACTGGATCTTCGCCAATTAATTCTTTAGGTGATCTCATTCCAGCGTGATGCAGTTGCGCAATTGCTACGCTGTTATAAGATTTAATTTCATTGGCTAACCTGGTTAAACCTTCTAAATGATTGTCAGAAAAAAATCCTAACTGGCCTGGAAACCCTTTTCCTATTGCTTGCACATGAGCTGCACAAGTCATAGTTAATCCAAACCCACCTTTTGATCTCATGGTAAGCCAATGAAATTCTTCTTCAGACATTACTCCGTCTTCATGACTTTGGCTATTAGTAAGCGGAGCCAACATGAATCTATTCTTCATGTCTGGACCTCTATCGAACGCTAAAGGGCTTAAAGCTTTAGTCATTTAACAGCTCCTCTACTTCCCATAATTTATCTTTTCCAAAAAACATTTCATCTCCCACAAAAAATGTAGGTATACCAAAAACGCCTCTTTCCACAGCGGCTTCAGTATTTGAAATTAATTTTGTTTTAATATCTGGATCTTGCATTTGTTCCATCAGTTTATTCGCGTCAAGTCCAGATTCTTCAAAAGCTGCCTTAATTACTTCAGGGTCATCCATTTTCTTAGGTTCCTCCCACATATGCACAAGAACTTTGTCTATATAGTCTTCTAAATATCCATCGTTTTCTGCAGCGATAGCGCCTCTAATAATCTGCAAGCTCATAACAGGAAAATGTGGATTCATCTGAAATGAATGAAGATTATGTCTTTCAATAAACCTCTGCATTTCTATATTTTGGTATTCATTTTTGTTCTTAACTCCAAAGAATTGTTCCATGGGAGGCTTATTATTGGTTCCTTTAAAAATACCACCCAACAAAACTGGTATGTAATTAATTTCGGCTCCTGTTCTTTCCTTAATAGATAGCATTACCTTATGACTTAAGTAAGCGTTAGGGCTTGCAAAATCAAAATAAAAATCAACTTTCTTGCTCATTGTCTTCTCCTGTTCTTTCAATCATTTTAAGAATATCTGAATAATCCAATGATAAACAATACCCTGCTTCAAAACCATTAAATGATTTTTCAGGAATATCTCCACCATAAGATAAAGAAAATAAAGTTTGACACTTTTCGTCTTTAGTCATCCTTGTATCTTCTCTTAAATCTTCCATCATAGAATCTATGGTAACTTCAGAATTTACCATAATCAGTCCTTGATCATTTTCTGAATCCAAGATCATGTACTTTGTATTCTCCGACCATGAGTTCCACTGAGGTAGGTCTTTTGATCTCCCTTTACCTGGATTTCCTGTATAAGCAAAGTGAGCCCAGTAAGACATCATCTGATCGGATAATTTTTTTACGCTATCGGAATCTTCAACGACTAGATTTTTTACTAACGTGTTGTCTAATCCTGCAGGGAATAGAAAAAGAAGTTCCATGGCGTGAGCAGATCCAAGCAATAAACCAAAATCCAATCCTTGAACCGTGGGTAATTCATCCCAGTCAAATCTATAAACAAAAGTATCGTATTGACTGGAAGCAATTAAATCTCTCGCAGGGGAGTCCGCAGCCCTTTGTTTCCAAGAATCAGAGGAGTATTGATTAACTGCATTATAAAAATCTGGCCTGGGAATCTCTAAGGGGAGCTCTGTAATGCCGGCCCAGGAAAGAGCGGTGGCAACAACCCCTTCTCCTTCTCCCCATTTAACAAATTCTGGGTTTCTCATATTAAAAAGTTTCGTTTCATACCTATTAGTACCAAGAATAATGGGAACACGAGGCATGTTGTTATTAGTAAACGATTCATAAATGCCCTTTTCTCCCATTACATGACCATCATTAAAAACTCTAGTCATCCCTCCTTTTTTAGGCCTGGCTTCAAAGTAAGCTGTTAGTAACTCTTCAGATTTTTTGCTTCTTAAATATACTTCCAATTCTTGTAAAGACATAGAATCTTGTAGGTTTTTGGCACCATTAATGTCGTTTGCTTTTTCATCATTTATTAAAAGTCTATTTATAACTTCTTTAGAACTCTGTATATCTGAAGTGCCGTCTTCAGGATAATAAGACTCAGCGTCTTCAATTAAAGAATGTGAAACTATTCCGCTTTGAACAATTGCTTTATGAAATAAACCTGTTGCTATTGGAGAAGCATACAAAGCTGCTACATTATGCCCACCAGCAGACTCCCCAAAGATTGTTACATTATTTGCGTCTCCTCCGAAATAACCAATATTCTCTTTTATCCATTTAAGGGCCATTACGTTGTCCAAAGTGCCAAAATTTCCTGAACTGTCCTCTATACTTGAATTGCCTTGCCTAAGCGCAGGGTGTCTGAACCAACCTAAATTGGACATTCGATACTGAACCGTAACAACAATAACTTCATGTTGGGAGACTAAATCAGTTGGGTAATAGGTATCGGCTGAACCTATCGTATTACCTCCACCATGAATCCACATCATGACTGGTACATTTTTCTCTTTTAATTGTTCAGGAGACCAAGCAGGAGACCAAACGTTTAAATATAAACAATCTTCTGATCCAACCCAGCCTCCTACATTTCCAGTCATAATGCCTTCTCTTTGAAAACAGACTTCAGAAAATTTAGAAGCTTCAAATCTTGAACCAAACTTTTGAGGTTGAATAGGAGCTTTCCATCTTAAATCTCCTACTGGTGGTTCAGCAAATGGGATACCTAACCAAGCATACGTGTCATCTTCCCTCTCAACCCCAATAATCTCTCCTTGATTAGTTATTCTTACTGAATCATTGGGCAATGATTTCCCACAACCCCCTAATATTAGAATTAATAAGAGAGCTATGTATATGTGTTTTTTTATGGACAATTAATTATCTCCTTATCTTTTTGCCATACTTGAGATACTGCTTGTATATATAAACATAAAAGGAATTACTTTTTAACCTCTTTTAAAGCTTGCATGCAATTGATATGTCTAATAAATTAGAGCGCTAAAGTTTTTATTAAGGAGAGGAAGTATGCAAATTGCACCAATACCTACTTTATCAGATGAGATAAATGACATACGTTTAAGAACGGCTGACATAGTAGCCAATAGAATTATCCCCAATGAGGGAACGATTTATGCCGGGGGAGATAAATCAAAGAAGCTTAGAAAAGAAATTAACGAAGAGGTTAAAAAGCAAGGATTATGGGCCCCTCATTTACCTGAAGAATATGGCGGAATGGGAAATGGCTTCCTAGTGCATGCATACATGAATGAGATATTAGCCTGGTCTCCTCTTGGCAACAGACTTTTTGGAGTTATTGCTCCTAACTCAGGTAATCAAAAGATATTGGTTAAATATGGAACTGAAGAACAGAAGAAAAAATGGCTTATGCCTTTGATTAATCAAGAGATGGAATCTGGATTCTCTATGACTGAACCTGATTCGGCTGGATCAGATCCAAGATCACTTACAACAACTGCCGTTAAAGAAGGTGATGAGTGGGTAATTAATGGTCATAAGATTATGACTTCAAATGGACAAAGAGCTGATTTCTTGGTCGTTATGTGCAAGACAGAAGATGATGAAGGCGGTGAAGCTAATCAAAAAATGACTCAAATAATAGTGCCAACCGACACTCCTGGAGTGAATAGAATAAGATCTGTTCCTATATGGGGCCATACTGGTGGCGACCACATGGAAATTAAATATGAAAACGTTAGAGTGCCATTAGAAAATGCTCTTGGAGCTAGAGGATCTGGCCACCAAGCAGCTCAGGATAGGCTTGGTGCAGGAAGGGTTTATCACTGCATGAATACTATCGGTCAAATGTGGAGAGCTTTTGACATTATGGTTAAGTATTCTACCCAAAGGGAAGTTCATGGCGGAAAACTAGAAAGCAAACAATTCATTCAAGGCTTTATTGCTGATTCTTATATGGATATACAAGCTTCAAGACTAATGACTATTCATTGTGCTGAAGTAATGGATAAAGAAGGTGATGCAAGGGTTGATATCTCTGCAATTAAAGTATTTGTACCTCTAGCAGGTGGAAGAGTTGTGGATAGAGCAATTCAGATCCATGGCTGGAGAGGAGTGTCTGGAGACACACCTCTTGCTGGAATGTTCCAAGGATTCAGGACTTTAAGACTGGCTGATGGCCCAGATGAAGTCCACAGAATACTTATTGCCAAAGAAATCCTTAAGAAATACCACGACGGCCTTTCTTGGGATTTTGGAGTTTAAGGTTTACTGAACGGTATAAGTTTCACCGTAGAAGTAGAAGTGGCAACTAAAGAGTTGCCTTGAAATAACTTACTTGCCATAAAGGCAGTACTTTTTCCTAACTGCACAACTTCAGCTATGCAGTTAAGTTTACCAGGCTTAGATGGAGCTAAAAAACTTACATTAATATCTAATGTCAAGGGCGAAACTTTAAAATCAAAAAGTCCCATTAGTAAGTGGGCCATGGGAGCATCTAACATGCCTGTAACAAACCCTCCTTGAACAACCTGCCCTTCTGAATGAGTAAATTCATATTTTGCCTCAAATTCCATTTCTATAGAGGGAGGCTCGGAGCAAAAGCTAATAACCTTCATTCCTAATGTCTCTGTGCAAGGTGCGTTATTAGATTTAAAGGCCTCAAGTCTTTCTTGATCATTCATATTTAAATTCCTTTTACTTAAGTTTACCTATAGATAGATTATTTATGAAGATTTTAAATGGTGGAAGATGAAACTTTAGCTGCGCCCAACCAAAATTATTTATAAGCTCCATCTTCCATGGAGGTGCAGGATACAGCTTAAATCTAGCTTGTGCAGCTTAAAATGGGTGTTAGCCGCATCCTGCAATAAACTGAGAAAGTTTACCTTTGAGAGGTTTTCTGGGGAGAATTACACGTCTCTCAGTCTAAATCAATATTAAGAGAAGTAACCTTTTAGGGGTCTTATTCTGGGGAGAATCTGGAAATCCCTTAATATTGATTACAATCATATACAACTATAAATATTTTGTATAGTACTAAAGTAAAAAAAATTAATCCTTTATTTAGCCATTAGAACTCTTAAATAACTAAATCGACGAACGAGAAATTTATTTCAATGAAAAGAAAAAAGGGGCTTAAGCCCCTTTTTTTAATTTACTAGAGATTAATTTGCAGAAAATGTTTGTTCACATTCTTCAAAGTTATCAGAGAGAATTGTTCCCCCTACGGCTTGAAGAGATAACCACTCATCTGCCCATGAAGCTTCTCCATCAAAATACTCATCAAAGAGCTTTCCAAAAGAAGACGCGTCTGGTGTAGCACTTCTTACCATTAAGGTCTGGGCTTCATGTGTTCCTCCACCGATTGGAATAAAGACTCCATTAAAGAAATCTGAATGACCTGCCTCAATGATTGCCTTTTCTAGAGCAGTCATAGCGTCCACAAAGTCTTGAAGCTTATCCGTGGGTACGTTGACCCTTTGAACTCTCTCATAGCCTGGATCTAGTCTCCAAGGTTTTGCAGCTTTCCATGTAACTCCATATTTAGGCTCTCTCAGCTGAGCAAAACTTGCAGGAGCTTGTTGTGGATCATATTTTAATGAACCTACTAAGGCTGCTTCAACACTCGGAAAAGCACTCCACACCATCATTTGTCCAGCATATTCATTTCCTGATCTTGTGATACAAACACCCGCATCAGTAGCGCCTGTAGCAGAAAAGGCAGAAGTGTTAGATTTAAGAGTGTCTACATACTTATCAATATCGGGTGCAGCCAACATTAAAGTTGTAAAGGCCCCATCAGTCGTTCCTCTATTTAAGGGTTCATCGGAATAAATTCCAAATGAGAGGAATAAACCTATAGTTATTATTAATTTATTCATATTTTTTTCCTTTGTTAAAAAATCATCTATTAATTTCGTCAAAATAAACAGTGGTGCCTAAATTTTTAAGATCAGGGTGATGCTCTCCTATAAATTTAATAGCTCCTTCCCACCATTCAGATCCGAACATAGCATCAGAAAACTTTCCATAAGCCTCTTGAGAATCAAATTCTATTGAATAATAGACTTGTTCCATATTCCCACCAGTGCTGGCTCTCCATAATCTTGGATTCTTCGCACCCATAGATTCATGTATAGGTCCTGATTGCCTTGAACCCTCAATCAAAATCTCCAATGCCTTGGGAGTTCCTTCCCAGGTAGTTACAGCTTGTATTGTCATTTTTTCCTCCTATAAATACTGCAGATAGACTTACTATATATTAGTTTTTAAGAGAATTGTGAGAATGGTCGGGACGGCTGGATTTGAACCAGCGACCACCACACCCCCAGTGTGGTGCGCTACCAGACTGCGCCACGCCCCGATTATTTAATAGTTTTTAAAAGTTTTTCCAGGTCTTCTACAATCTTTCCAGAAGAATCGCTTATAGAGTTATTATTCTTAGTTGAACTTAAATTTCTTTTTACACCTGAAATCGTTAGTCCTTCTTCGTAAAGAAGAGCTTGAATCTTTCTTATCATCTCAATATCTTTTTTTTGATAATATCGTCTGTTTCCTTTTCTTGTAATTGGCTTTAATCCCTTAAACTCATTTTCCCAGAATCTTAAGGTATGCGTCTTAACTGAACACAACTCAGATACCTCACTTATGGAGTAATATTTTTTATCTGAAAACGAAATTTCTTTAGCCATTCTGAGAAGCTATCTTCTTTCTCAATTTATTTCCGGCCCTAAAAGTAACAACCCTTCTAGCGGAGATAGTTACTTCTTCTCCTGTTTTAGGATTTCTACCTGGTCTAGATTTCTTATCTATTAATTCAAAATTACCAAAGCCAGATAATTTTACCTCTTCATTGTTTTCTAGAGATTTCTTAATTTCATCAAAGAAATCTTCTATTAGCTTTTTCGACTCACTTTTATTTAAGCCTAATTGTGCATGAAGATACTCAACTATATCTGCTTTAGTTATTGTCTTTTCCATTAATTCCTTAAATCCCCATCCAACTCTTTCTTAACCGAGTTTACAATCTTTTCAACTACCTTATCAATGTCTGAATCTAATAAAGTTCCCTTAGAAGATTGCCAAGTCAAAGAGATTGCTATGCTTTTTCTGTCGTCATCAACTCCCTTCCCTTCATAAACATCAAATAAATGAAGATTATTTAAGTCCTTTCCTCCTTTATCCTTAATTAGGACGTTTAATTCATGACTTGTTATGTCTTTATCTATAACAAAAGCTAGATCTCTTTGAATAGAGGGGAATTTGGAGAATTTAGTAAATTTTTGTAATGATTTTATTTTTAGTGCCTCTATATCTAAAGAGAACAGGAAAACATCCTCCTTAAGCCCTAGCTTTCCTAAGATATTAGGAGATAAAGCCCCTAAAAGTCCTATCTCTTTAGAGCCGTTATAAATAGTAGATGAAATGCCTGGATGAAGGAAATCAGAAGATTTAGGGTCGAAGTTAATAGTAACGTCAAAGCTAGATAGGATCTTCTCAATAATGCCCTTAGCATCATAGAAATTAACTTTTCTCGGTTTATCTAACCAGTGATTAGAAGAAACATCTCCATAGATTAGACCGGAGACTCTTGTTCTTTCCGAAGGTTTTTTAGATTTCTTATGGCTAAAAATTGATCCAATCTCAAACAATTTCTGAGATTCCAATCCATTGTTTAGATTGTGAATAAAAGTGTTGATCAAGCCTGGAAATAAACTAGACCTCATGTATCTCATATTCTGAGAAATAGGATTTTCTACCTCTACCAATTTCTTAGATTCTCCAAAAACCATTTCGTCATCTTCGCTTATAAAAGAATAATTGATTACCTCACTAAATCCTTGGGATACTAAAGAAGCTGAGATAATTTTTTCTTTTGACTCTGATTTTATTTTTAGTTTAGGTTCAAGTGATACGGTCGGTAATGAATCATAACCCTCCAATCTTGCTAATTCTTCTATTAGATCTGCCTCTATTTCAATATCGTATCTCCACGATGGAGAGGTAAGATCTAATTTTCCTGATGAACCTTTAGGATTCATTCCTAAACCTTTTAGATATTTCTTAGCTTTTAAGCTGGTTATATTAGTGCCAAGAATTTTATTGGTTCTATCAAGATCTAATGAGATCTTTTTTGCTTTAGGAACTTCTTTTGTTAATTTACTTTCTTGGATTATTCCAAATTCTCCACCTACCGTTTCACAAAGAATTTCACTCGCTTTTTCAACTGCAAGTTCTTGGATTTCATAATCCACTCCTCTTTCAAATCTTATCGAAGCATCTGTCTGGAAACCGAACCTTCTAGCTCTGCCTCTAATGACTGAAGGCTTAAAGAAAGCACTTTCTAAGAAAATAGACTTAGTGTTGGCAGTGACACAGGTATTCTTCCCTCCCATGATCCCTGCAAGAGCTATTGATTCCTTTTCATCAGAAATAACCAAGCAATCTGGACTTAAGTTAATTTCTTGGTCGTCAAGTAGTATTAGACTCTCGCCTTTTTTAGCTTTCCTTACATTAATGTTTCCTTCTAGCTTATCTCTATCAAACGCATGAAGAGGCTGACCTAGTTCTAAAAGAATATAGTTGGTAATGTCTACCACAGGGTCAATAAGCTTTTGATCGCTTAAAGCTAATCTTTCAGCGACTAAAGGAAGCGTTTTTGTTTTAAGGTTTATATTTTTTATGGACCTTCCGACGTATATTGGAGCTTCCTTACATACTTTAATTCTTAAGTCTTCTTTAAAAGAGCTTTCAATAGATTTAAAAGCAGGACGCCTTAACTTTAGATTATTGATAACTGCTAGCTCTCTTGCAACTCCATAAACACTGAAGCAATCTCCACGATTAGGAGTTATATCTAATTTTATAATTGAATCTTTTCCGGTTATTTTTGAATTAAAAGAATCATAACCATCGACTTCAACACCCGCCATTGTGAGTTGAAAACAAAGATCTTCTGTTGAAATATTTAGATCTAAAAAGTCTTTAAGCCAATTTCTACTAAATTGCATATCAAAATTGTTTTAAGAATCTATAGTCATTTTCAAAGAAAAGGCGTAAATCAGGAATGTCGTACTTCAGCATCGCCATTCTTTCAACTCCTAACCCAAAAGCAAAACCACTATACTTTTTAGCGTCAACTCCGACCATTTCTAGTACATTGGGATGAACCATTCCGCAACCAAGCACTTCAAGCCAACTTTTGTTCCACTTTATATCTACTTCGGCAGATGGCTCCGTAAAAGGAAAGTAAGATGGTCTAAATCTTAGCTCTACCTCTCTTCCAAAGAAGTCTTCTAAAAAATCATTTAATAAACCTTTTAGTTGAGCAAATGAAGCACCTTCTTCGACCACAAGCCCTTCTATCTGATGAAACATAGGCGTATGAGTTAAATCGGAGTCTTTTCTGAATACTTTTCCAGGACAAATTATCCTGTGAGGAGGATTTTTATTCTCCATGGTTCTAATTTGTACTGGAGAAGTGTGTGTCCTTAAAAGACCAGATTCCTTTAGATAAAAAGTATCGTGCATATCTTTTGCAGGATGATCTTCAGGCACATTTAAAGCTTCGAAATTATAATAGTCTGTTTCTGTTTCAGGTCCCGATTCAATCCCAAATCCAATAGATTCAAAGAAGTCGCTAATCTCATTGATTGTTTGAGTCACCGGATGTAAAGACCCATCTGCTTTAGAAGCCGATGGCAAACTTATATCAATCTTTTGATTGCCTAACCGTAATTCGTTTTCAGCCTTAGAAAGTTCGGAAGTCTTATCCTTATAGGAATTATCAATATCTGATTTTAATTGATTAAGAAGCATGCCAGCTTCTTTCCTTTTTTCCTGAGGCAAACTTCCTAAAGATTTAAGTAGCAGATTTACTTCTCCACTCTTACCTAAATAAGATTTATAAGTTTTTTCTAACGAGCCTTTATCGTTAGAAGAATTTATAAGCGCAGAAGACTCTGATTTGAGTGTTGAGATTTTTTGTTTTAAAGATTTTAAATCCACTATATGCAATAACTTAATATAGCCATTATAGTCACTATAATGCTCTAAGTGCTTATCTTAATTAAGATTTTATGCAGCTAATTGTGACTTGGCTTCTTCAGCAATCTTGCTAAAGGCCTCTTTGTCGTTGACTGCGATGTTTGCTAAGGTCTTTCTGTCTAGATCTATACTTGCTTTCTTTAGTCCTGCAATCAACTTACTGTAAGTCAGTCCGTTTTCTCTAGCGGCTGCATTAATTCTAACAATCCATAAAGATCTAAAAACTCGTTTCTTTACTCTTCTGTCTCTATAAGCGTATTGCCCAGCACGCATAACAGCCTGTTTAGCTACTTTATAAGTACGACTTCTAGCACCTCTATAACCTTTAGCCTGCTTTAAAACTTTTTTATGTCTAGCTTTAGCTTGAACGCCTCTTTTTACTCTTGCCATATCTTTTCTCTATGTGTTTGTTTTAAGCATTCTATCAACTAACTTCTGATCACCTTTTGCAATCTTTGTTGTGCCTCTTAACTGTCTTTTTCTTTTAGTCGTCATCTTAGTCAAGATGTGGCTCTTGTTAGATTTTTTTCTTTTTAGACCGTTTCCAGTTTTCTTAAACCTTTTACTCGCTCCGCTATGTACTTTAAGTTTGCTCATAATTATTATTTCTTATTAGGGGCCATCAGCATAACAAGCTGCCTTCCTTCGAGAGTAGGGAATTGTTCTACATTAGCCATATTCTCTAAGTCAGACTCAACTCTTTTTAATAGTTCCATTCCAATCTCTTGATGTGCCATTTCTCTTCCTCTAAATCTGAGAGTTATTTTTGCTTTATCTCCATTTTCTATAAAGTTTTTAATCTTATTTACCTTTATATCGTAATCGTTCTTTTCCGTTACAGGTCTAAATTTAATTTCTTTAATCTGTTGTCTCTTTTGTTTTTTCTTCGAAGCACCTTTCTTCTTCTTTGCATCGAAGATGTGTTTCCCGTGATTTAATAGTCTACAGGATAATGGATCGCCTTCTTTTGCCATCTGCACCAGATCTAACGAAGCTTTTTCAGCTTCAGAGAGTGCATCAGATAAACTAAAGATTCCTAACTGCTCTCCTGATTCACTTATCAATCTAATCTTGTCTGCCTTGATTTCATCATTAATAGGCAGCCTCTTTTCAGATTTTTTGAAAGATTTTCTTTGTGCTATTTGATTCTCCTATTAATTATTATTCCTTGGCATTAATCTTCTTTTTAAGAATACCCATAAACTCTTTTATGGACATTTCACCTAAGTCCTCACCACCCCTTGCTCTTACTGAAACCGTTTCATTTTCCTTTTCCTTGTCTCCTACAACAAGAAGAAAAGGTGTCTTCTGCATAGAGTGGTCGCGAATTTTATAAGCGATCTTCTCTTTCCTCAAGTCACTTTGTGCTCTAAATCCATTTTTTTGCAGTAAATCACGTATTTTTTCACTATATTCGCCCTGTTTATCAGTAATATTCAATATTTGTGCTTGAATTGGCGAAAGCCAAACCGGAAAAGAGCCTCCGTGATGTTCAATTAAAATGCCAATAAATCTTTCAAAAGACCCTAAAATTGCTCTGTGGATCATTACTGGTTGACGCTTTTCTCCGTCATCGCCTACATATGTTGAACCTAGACGCTCAGGAAGAATGAAATCGGCTTGGAAAGTTCCGCATTGCCATTCTCGGCCCAAAGCATCTGTTAAAACAAAATCTAACTTAGGGCCATAGAAAGCTCCTTCGCCTTCCGAAATTTCGTATTTAAGATCCAGATTTTTTATTGCCTCTTCTAGTGCTAGCTCAGCTTTATCCCAAACTTCATCAGACCCTACCCTGACATCAGGTCGAGTTGAAAGCTTAATCTCAAATTCTTTAAAACCTAATTCTGAATAAATTACAGATAAAAGTTCTATAAAACTTTTTGTCTCCGCTTCAATTTGTTCTTCCGTACAAAAAATATGACCGTCATCTTGAGTAAAAGCCCTTACTCTCATCAATCCATGTAAAGTTCCGGAAGCTTCATATCTATGACAGGAGCCAAACTCAGCAAAACGGATGGGTAAATCTCTATAGGACTTTAAACCTTGATTATAGACCTGAACATGACAAGGACAGTTCATTGGTTTTAAAGCATTGGTCCTTTTTTCATTTGCATGCTCTTCATCAATCTCTGTAATAAACATATTTTCTCTATATTTATCCCAATGACCAGACTCCTCCCAAAGTTTTCTATCTACCACTTCAGGTGTATTAATCTCTTCATAATCAGACTCTATTTGTTTAATTCTCATAAAGTCTTCCAAGGCTCTATACACTGTCCAACCTTTTGGATGCCAAAAAACCATACCAGGAGCTTCTTCTTGAAAATGAAAGAGATCAAGTTGTCTTCCTAACTTTCTATGGTCTCTTTTCTCAGCCTCTTCTAATTGAACTAAGTGACTTTCTAAGTCTTTCGTACTTTGCCAAGCAGTGCCATAAATTCTTTGCAGCATCTCATTCTTAGAATCTCCACGCCAATAAGCACCTGAAACTTTTGTTAATTTAAAAGCTCTTAAGTGTTTAGTATTGGTAACGTGCGGCCCTCTACACATATCTATATATTCTTCATGATGATACAAAGCAATTATTTCTTCATCTGGAATTTCTTCAGCTAAAGTTACCTTGTAAGGCTCACCTCTATCCTTAAAAGTTTTAACTGCTTTTTTTCTAGAAACAACCTCTCTAACAACTTTGTAATCCGTTTTTGCTAAATTAAGCATGCGATCTTCTATAGCCTGAAGATCATTATCATTTAAGGCTTTATCTAGCTGAATATCATAATAAAAGCCATTGTCTATGACAGGCCCTATCGCTAACTTAACTTCAGGATAAAGCTGTTTAAGAGAATGTGCTAACAAATGTGCACAAGAATGCCTTACTATTTCAATACCTTCATCATCCTTGGATGTAATTATTTCTACCTTTGCATCTTTTTTAATAATCTCAGAAGCATCTACAAGAACGCCATTTATTCGGCCTGCCACGGTTGCTTTAGCTAGACCAGGGCCAATGTCCATAGCCAAATCTTCTACGGATATAGGTTTATCAAATTTTCTTTTGGATTTATCAGGAAGCGTAATTTCAAGCATACTCAGTGGTGACCTATACTAAAGGACACATGTTTTGTTTAATTTTATTGATTGTTATAAGTAAAAGCAATGTTTAAGGGGATATGAGAGATTTCTCCCAACCTTCTTCATTTAAAATAAAAAGCTCTCTTTTGTGCAGCCTGTTTTCTTGATTTGTCCAGAATTCAAATAAATTGGGTTTAAGAATAAATCCACCCCATCTATTGGGTCTCTTTATGTCCTTGCCTTCGTTATCGGATTCAACCTGCTTAGCCTTTTTTAACAAGTCTTCATATGATTCTAAAGTCTCACTTTGTTTTGAGGTCAAAGCTGAAATTTGAGACCCTCTAGGTCTGGAGTAGAAATAATCATCTGACTCTTGTTTACTGACTTTTGTACAAACCCCCTCAATTCGAATCTGCTTATTGGTTTTAGCCCACCAAAAATTTATAGCCGCTTTGTTATTATTAATGATCTCTTGTCCTTTTTTCCCATCGTAATCTGTAAAAAAGACAAGCCCTTCATCTGAAAGCCTCTTTAAAAGAACCATCCTTGAAGAAGGTTGCCCTTCTGGACTAACTGAAGCTAGGCTTAAGGCATGAGGTAACCCAACTCCTTTCTCTTTTGCTTCTTGTATCCAGTCATGAGTTCTTAAAATAGGCTCCTTAGAAGCGTCTATTAATTGATATAAATCCATTTATTTCTTAGCTGAAACCCAATAATCTAAACTTAAATATTTTCCACCACCCAGGCAAGCTAAAAGAAAAAGCATTAATCCGTAAATTGCTGCAAATTCAATTCCGTTTGCTTCATGAGGCCAACCATTGTCGTAATGAACTAAGTAACCAGCAAAAAACATGATTACTAAAAGGGGAACTGAAGCCCACCTTACGAAAAGTCCTATTAACAAAAGAGCTGCCCCTCCTGCCTCAAAAATAATAACCAGCCAACTAACAATTTCAGGAAAAGGAACTCCTAAAGTTCCTAAATAACCAGAAAATTTATCAACGGTGTCGATCTTACCAATGCCTGCGTACCACAGAACAAAGAAAAGATAGAGTCTTAATAAGAATAGCCCAACAAAGTCAAAAGCTTGTAGGCCTTCTAAAAGCTTATGTATTTTTGTTATAAGTGACATACAAATAAAATTATAACTTTCTCAAGACTACACTTCCAACAGAATAGCCTGCTCCAAAAGAACAGATCACTCCCACTTCTCCTGCATTAATATCAGAATTATTCTTATGAAAAGCTATTATTGAACCCGCAGAACTTGTATTTGCGTATTCGTTTAAAACGATAGGCATTTCTTTTTCACTTGCGTCTCTGCCTAAGATTCGTTTTGATATTGACTCATTCATATTTAAATTAGCTTGATGCAACCAAAGTCTGGACAAATCGGAAACTTCTAAGTTCAATTCCTCAAGATGAGTTTTTATGTGCCCTTCTACCATCGGCACAACATCTTTATACACCTTTCTTCCATTTTGGATAAATAGCTTATCCGGAGCTTCGCTATTTGAATCCTCAGGCTTATTTAAGAATCCAAAATTATTTCTGATGTTGTTAGAAAATTTAGTCTTTAGTTTAGTTCCCAGTATCTCAAAAGCGTTAGATTGAGGATTTCCAGTATCCTTTTCTAATAAAACTGAAGTGCATGCATCTCCGAATATAAAGTGTCCGTCTCGGTCTCTAAAGTTTAGATGACCGGTACAGATATCAGGGTTAACGACCAAAATTCTTTCTGCAACTCCACTCAGTATATCGTTATATGCGTTTTGAATAGCAAAAGTTGAAGAAGAACAAGCTACATTCATATCATAAGCATAGCCTTCTATATTTAAAGACTCTTGGACCTCTATAGCAATAGCAGGATAAGCTCTTTGAAGATTTGCACAACCGCAAATAACTGCATCTATATCATCAGCAGATCTTCCTGCTTTTTCCATGGCTTGCTTGCAAGCATCTACAGCTATTTCAGCTTGAATTGAGATCTCTTCATCAGACCTCTCTTTAAGACTAGGTCTCATCCTTTTAGGGTCTAAGATACCGTCTTTATCCAAAACAAATCTTTGCTCAATACCCGAGACCTTTTTTATAAAGTCCGAGTCAGAATGAACTAAAGCCATTAAGTCACCCGATTTTATGGCTTCCTCATTTTCTAAGTTGTAGCTATCCACATATTTGTTGTAGCTTTCAACCAACTCATCATTCGAGATGCTCTGAGAAGGCGTGTAAAGACCCGAACCTGTAATTAAAACTGACATATTTTCATAATAAGTTAAAAAATTAAATAAATCTTAAATTCTTATGCTTTAATTTCTCTGTTTTTCAATTTCCTCATAGGCTTGTTGAATCTGTATAAATTTTTCTTTTGCCTTTTCAAGTAACTCTTCGGGTAATCCTTTAGAAATCAATGTGTCTGGATGAAATTCTCTACGTTTTTTCTGATATTCTTTCTTTATATCTGATAAAGACATATCCCTAGATACTCCCAGAATTAAATATGCATCAGATGCTTGATTATTAAATTTTGTCTTGAGCTCTTCAAATAAATCAGAACGTAGGTTAAAAATATTGGGAACTTCTTTAAGAAGCCGTTCTTCTGAAGAGTGTAAAACTCCATCAGCCATAGCAAGTTCAAATAAGAGCTCATAGAACATAATCAAGGAATTCTTATTTTGAGATAGAAGAGAAGCTAATTGGGTTGCATAATCTTGAAATGAATAAGAATCGTCTTTCGCTTGGTTAAATATTTGTATAGCAAACAATCTCTGCTCAGAAGGGAAGTTAAATCGATCTTTCATAAATGAGTCTACTTTATCAACCTCTTCTCTGCTCACAACACCATCCGCCTTGGCTATTTTGGCTAAGCAAGCGAATAAGGCAGTGAAAAAAGCAGCTTGGTTTCTTTGATTTGAAGAAAAAGATTGTCTTCCTTGAGACCCTAGTTTTGAACCTATAACAGCCCCCAAAATACCACCCAAAGGGCCTCCTATAGCGAAGCCAAGCATTCCACCTAAAGCTGAATTTAAAAAACTCATAATGATAGCTATTGTAAAGAAGTTAAATTTATATAAAACTACTACTTATTAGTTTAAAGGGGAGAAAATGAGTTTACCTGTTGTTGATTATTTAAAGTTGCCTGAAGGCGAAGACCCATACTTAGAAGGACATAAATGCACTAAATGCAATTCTATATTTCTTGGGGAGAGAAATGTCTGTTCTAACTGCTTTTCTAGAGAAAGCATGGAACCCATAAAACTAAACAACAAAGGAAAGCTTTATTCTTATTCTATTGTTTTCAGGTCTTTCCCTGGAATAGATGTTCCGTATATCTCTGCAATAGTTGATCTAGAAGGTGGAGGCACAGTTAAAGGAAATCTAATTAACTGCGATCCTGACCCTGATAAAATTAAATTTGATATGCCAGTTGAAGTTGTATTCGATGATGCCTTAGGAAGGAAAGATTCTGAAGGAAACTCTTATATTAGCTATTTCTTTAAACCAATTTCTTAAGGAGAATAAAATGAGTGATGTATATGTATTAGGTGTTGACATGATTAAGTTTGGGAGGTTTCCAGACAGAACCGTTCCTGACTTGGGTGCTGAAGCGGCCCTACTTGCGTTGGATGATGCTGGATTAACCATTGATAAAATGGAAGCTTTTTATTGTGGTAATTTAGGTCAAGCTAACGCAATGGTCGGTCAGCGAATTCTTCAAGAAATAGGCCAAACAGGAATTCCTGTAGTGAATTGCTCTAACGCGTGTGCCACAGGTGCAACTGCATTTAGAGAGGCCTGGACTTCCATTAAAGCAGGTTTATATGATGTAGTTTTAGCTGTAGGAGTTGAACAAATGGGAACGGGTTTATTGGGCGGTTCAGGAGGAGGAGCTGGAATTCCGAAAGAAGGTCTTTTAGGTTCCGGGACCATGCCAGCAGTTTTTGCTGAAGCAGGAATGGAGCATTCTAGGCAATACGGAACAACTTTTGAGCAATTTGCTAAAATTTCTGTAAAGAATCATCACCATTCAACTATGAATCCTAAAGCAAGATATCAGATAGAAACACCTTTGGATGAAGTAATGAATGCTGAAATGATTTCTTATCCAAACACTAAGCTTATGTGTTCTGTGAATGTGGATGGTGCAGCGGCAGCAGTTCTAGTTTCCGAAAAGAAAGCAAAAGAATTAGGAATGGGAAGATCTGTTAGAGTAAAGGCATCCATATTAACAAGCGATCCTTATCAGGAAAGAGATTTAGTCATGCCTGATGTAAATTCTTGTACCAGGAAAGCAGCTAAAGAAGCTTATGAAATGGCTGGCCTGGGCGCCGAAGACATTGATTTAGTTGAGTTACATGACTGTTTTGCAACTGCAGAAATGCTTCATTACGAAAACTTAGGTCTTTGTGAGGATGGAGAAGCCGGAAGATTAATTGACGAAGGTGAGGTGGAATTAGGTGGAAGGGTTCCTGTAAATGTTTCTGGGGGTCTTTTGTCTAAAGGTCATCCTCTAGGGGCGACAGGTATTGCTAATATATATGAAGTTTGCACGCATCTCCGTGGAGAAGCTGGAGAGAGACAAGTAGAAGGAGCTAAGATAGGCCTAACTCACGTGATAGGCTTAGGAAGCGCTTGTGGAATTCACATCTTAGAAAAGGCTTAATTAATATCTATGCTTGTAGGTGTCGTTAGCGATACTCACAATAATATTAAAAATATTGAAAATATTATTAATATTTTCAATAAAGAGAAAGTTAATTTAGTTATCCATACTGGTGATATTAGTAAAGCTAAAACTTTACGTTTATTCTCTTATCTAAATTGTCCAATGACTGGTGTATTTGGTAACAATGACAGAACCGAAGAAGGGCTTAAAGAGGTTTGCTATGAATATAATTTTAACTTCCAAGAACCTCCTCTTTCATTATCTCTTGAAGGAAAGGAGATAGCAGTATTCCATGAGCCGGAACTAATAGATAGCTATATTAAGGAGCACGTAGATGTTCAATTGATAGTTCATGGCCACACTCATAGATATAGAGAAGAAACCCTTAATAACATCATAATTTTTAACCCTGGTGAATCTGCAGGATCTTTAAAAGGGAAAAATGCTCTTGGTATAATCGATATAAGTAATCTAAAAATTAGGAGAATCTTCTTTTAATAGAGAAGGCTAATAATAAAATAAAACAGACAGATGGAATTGTTAATGCTAACGGCCTTAAAACTCTTAAAGAATAATCTTGCTCTAGAAATATATTAAATAAAAAGGAGAAAAAAGCAGGTGCGTAGTCTTGTGATCCTGTCTCTATTTGAGCTGGGGTTAATAAAATAACCAGAAAGAGACAGAAAGGTAGCAAATTAGACTTCTTAAAATAAAAATTAAGCAAGTAACTAAAAAACAGAGCGAAAGTAATATAAAAGAGCCAGAACATTTCTAGTAATTTAAGAGAAGTTTATTAATCGGGTCGCTAATTAGCTCCCTTCTCCAGCTTGTTATGTCTTTAAAAGTTTTTTCAGAGCCTTCACTAAGGGCCAACCTAATAAATACTTTTTGATTTTTCTTAGAAAAAAATAAAGTTGGGTTGATTTGCTCTGTCTCAGCAATATTAAGCACAATATCATTAAATGTATTTAATAAATTTCTTTCTTCTAATTTAGTTAGATTACATGCTATTTCTTCAATGTTCCCTAACGGATTAAATGTAGTAGAAATTAGCAACTCTAAGTCTTCATCGTGCCAATCTAGCTTATTGGATTCAATTAATGCTTGTTCTTGTTCAATAAAGAGATGAATTAAGTACTCTACGTCGGAAGCAGCATAACTTAACTGAGAATCTGATAGTGGCCTTCTTATCCAGTTTGATCTGGTCTCTTTCTTATCTAAAGTTATGCCTAATCTCTCTTCTACTAACCCTTGATAGCCAATGGAATACTGCCCATCTAAAAATGCATTGGCTAACTGGGTATCAAATAAATTTTTCATTACTTTTCCTGTCCAAGAATAAATCGCTTCTAAATCTTCTTTACAGGAATGAAATATTTTAGTGACGGAATCTGAGAATAAGAAGCTACAGTTATCTTTCGGGTCATTTATAAGAATAGTGTCCACAAGATAAATGTCTTCAGCGTCGTTAATTTGAAGCAGAGCTAATCTCATGTTATCTTTAGAAGTCCTCCTAAATTCTGTATCAACTCCAACATAGGGCTTTAATAGAAGTTCATTATTTAAATAATTAAGATCTTCTAAAGTTTCTATTAAATTAAAATTCATAATCCTTTCTTATGATTACTAATAAGAGGATATTTAACTAAAAGGTAATAAAAGAACCAGATAGTCAGAAAGCCGTAGAACTGTTTGGATTCTGGTATTAAATTTATATTAGCATAAATACCAAAACCAGAAGAAATAACAGAGATCATTAAAAATATTAGCAAGACCGTCTCTTTCTTCAAACCAAAATCTAACAACATGTGATGAATATGAGTTCTATCAGCAATGAACATAGATTTTCTGTTCCAAAGCCTACTCAAGAAAGTAGACAAGGCATCAATAAGAGGTAGCATAATGAACCAAAGCGCCGTTACAGGTTGAAAAAGTTTCGTTTCTTCTTGAGACAAGATTATTAAAGTCCAAGCCGCTAAAAATCCTATCCATGTAGAACCTGAATCTCCTAGAAATATTTTCTGTTTCTTTCCTAGTAAACCAAGGTTAAAAAATAAAAAAACTAGAGCAATAATAGCAGTAAAGAATAAAACTCCTTGTGCACTATTTAAATAAGTAATTGTAGAGATTGCTGTACATAAAATTAGAAATATAATACCTACTAACCCATCCATGCCGTCTATCATATTGAATGCATTGCATACCCCGACAACCATAAAGATTGTTAAAGGAATGCCTGCTGCTCCAAGGTAAAAGCTTCCAAAGCCAAGTAGATCTCCTAAATTAAGAAGATGGATATCTGTAATAATTATTACTAACCAGCTCGCGAAGATTTGAAATATTAGTCTGACAGAGGTTGGTAAAGGTTTTATATCATCCCATAAGCCAAGTAATAAAATTATAGGAGAAATTAAAAAAACTTGCCTTACTTCTTGTGTGCCAATAACCCCTTCTGGAGAAAATTCAGGATATATAAAAGCAGTAATAAATAAAAACGATGCAAAAAAAGAGAAACCCCCGCTCAACGGAATTTCACCTTTATGAATCTTTCTTATCCCATCTGGCTTATCAACTATCTCTAGACGTCTGAAGAGCATAGAGATACAAAAAAATAATACTAAAGATACAAAACATACCAGCAAGTAAGATTTTATCATTTTACGATTTTACGATTTTACGATTTTACGATTTTACGATTTTACGATTTTTAGTTTATAACTCTACTGCACTTTAAAGCAAGAAAGAAGTTACCCTCTAAGAGAAAGTTAGCAGACAGCTTCAACTGCGATGAAATATTTATGTAATTGGGTGTAATTATTATTGATAACCATTAAATACGCTAACAATAACCGTTGGATTATGGCGCCATAATCTAAACAAGATTAAATCCAGCGGATAAATCATGTAATTATCTAAAACATACCCTACAAAACCTAATCTAGTTCCAAATGAAAAACTTGAGATTACACCAAACTCAGCTTGTCTAGTTGCTTTTTTGAATTCTGAATTTTTAAAAAAGCGCCATTGATTTTTTCGAGCTCCAAATCTGGATAAAATACTTTCAAAAAATGATTTGCCATTATCAATTGATATCAATAGCCCTTCCCGCTTCACTGTCCTTGATATTAAATTGTCAATAAACTCAGATACATCAGACTTAGAGCTACTATTTTTCCGGAAGAGACCCCCTAGGACACTCTTCATAATAACGATATCAAAATCACCTTCTACGCTAGTAGCATCTATTTGTTTTAAAACGTATTTCGACTTTAAATGGCACTTCTGACGAACTAAAGAAAGGTATCTCTCTACTTCTATCCTTTGTTCATCGTCGTAGTATGAGATTACTATTTCGCTGGCCAAGCCATCGAAAATTATACCAACCATACTGTGGCCACTAGCACCAATTTCAAGTATCCGATCAAGCCTATTTGGAAATGAAAAATTTGCTACCTTTAACGCATGCGACCAACTCTTAAAGTTCCAACCAAAAGCTAAGCGAACTAGCTCTGTATTATTTAAATTATCAATCAAACGACACATCTACTATCTTTAAAAAAGGGCTTTTTAGTGAGGAAAATTTAAATCATTCTTCAGTTCAGCTGGAGGCACAGGCAGGGTCTTTAATAGCCTCCAGATCAAATCTGACTTAGGAAATAATACAACCCAAATTGTGAGGAATATTAAAGAAAAATACACAATCAAATTTTGCTTTCCCACATACCAGGCCTCGACATCCCCTTTGTACGGGCCAATTATATTGTCATAAAAATCAATAGTTCCACTATGGCCCTCAAGAATATCCTCCTCACCACGAAACACTATCGGACCTATTCCAGAAAGGCCTGGCTTAACCTGAACGATAATATCCTGGGATTTGATCGGGAAAGCATCGAAGCATCTAGGCGTCTGGGGTCTTGGCCCAATCAAACTCATATGGCCTAGGATTACATTAAGCAATTGGGGCAATTCATTGATTTTAGTTTTCCTCAAAATTGCTCCAACAGGTAGTACTCTTGGATCATTTTTCATTGTGACGGTTCCAGTTCCAATACTAGGACTATCTTTCAACATAGTTGCAAATTTATAGAGTTTGAACATTTTTCTATTTTTACCTACACGCTCTTGGAGAAAAAAAACCTCACCTTCACCTGAAAGTTTAAGTAGCAACATAATGGGAACAAATAGAGGTAAAAGGACGACAAGCGTTATTCCCGAGAATACTATGTCGAAAAATCTAATCAACATTACATCCTCTGGTCAAGATATTTGCCCGTCTCTTTGTGCGCAAACTCAGGCAATAAATCAAAAAATAAGTTGACGATATCTTCTTTGTTCCAGACCCCTTCTTCTATTAGAATATTAACACCAGAGTAGAAATTATCTAATTTTTGCTCATCGTAGATAGGCTGATTCTTTATAACACCAACTCCTTCGAACCGACTCATGTCTACGTCTTCTTTATCAGTAAAGAATTCTTCGAAGTCCTTTTCTCCTGTTGTGTCACTATTAAAAAAATAGCAGGGCCATTGTTTCTTCGTGATGAGCTCGGCACTTCGATCTCGAGCCTCATCTTCACTAACACAATGAAAGGGCTCATACCCCATTTGCTGTAAATAGCGCTCAGCGATATCAGAAAATGTGATCAAATGAAGGTTCTCACTCAACTTAGGGAAAAATATATCCCTATTCTCTCCAAGAAGTCCCGACATAAGACAAAGCTCACCAGATTCTTGAGAAGTCACAAAATATCGAAGCACATCATTAGGCGCAGAGAAAGGCTGCCTTTTAGCAAAACGCTGATTAAAACCATGCAATAAAGAGCCATCCGAAAATGCAACATTCGCGAAACGAGCCATTGAGATTATCATGCTTTCACTCTCACGCATCAAAAACATTTCCATAATTCGTTTGCTAGCGCCCATCATATTTACTGGATTTGCAGCTTTATCAGTAGAAACACAAAAATACTTTTTGGCTCCGTATTTTTTTGCCATTCTCAGAGTTTTAATAGTATTGAAAATATTGACCGTTAGCATACGCATTAATGTGAACGGATCTTTCTCGCTTCGAACATGTTTAAGAGCTGATAGGTTAAAAACATAATCATACCGCCCCTCTGAAGAGATGAGAGCTTCAAATTCTTTACTGCCACAATCAACCGCAAATGTTCTAAAATCACCTTTAATGTAGCCAATGGTGCTACGAATATCTCGTACCAGTTCAACCATATTATTTTCACTAATATCAACAACGTGAAGTGCTGTGGGGCTCCGCTTAAAAATCTCTTTAGTCACTGCTTGCCCAATAGAACCAGCACCTCCAATTACCAAAAAACGGCTACCCTTCACCAATGACGATAAATCATCAGAAAGGCCAACAACATCAGCACTAAAAAGCGTTGATGTGCGACCTATTAGATCTAGAATTCTAGTTTCTTCACTCACCCTAAAGCCTCTAAAAGCGCATCACAAACCTTATCAACCTCATCTTCAGTCATAGTAGGGAATAGAGGAAGCGTCAGCTGACGACTACAGATATCAGCTGTAATAGGTGAATCATTTGGACAAAACTGACCTTGATAGGCTGTGAAATCCCAAAAAGGCGGGTAATGTATGCTCGACTGAATTTTCTTCTCTTTTAATTCCTCAATGACTGCTACCCGATCTACGTGACCTGGAATTAATACTGGTAAAATATGGTATACCGAACCCAATGATGGTGGCTGATTATCAAATGGAATCTTAACTGACGAACCACGTAAATTAGATCTGTAACGTTCAGTAAGTTGCCCTCTCCTAAAGTTAGCAGCAGGAAGTTTATCTAGCTGTACAGAACCAATAGCAGCGCGCATTTCATCCATACGATAATTCAAACCTGGCATTGCAACATCATAGGTAATCGCCCTACCTTTGTGTCTATCCAATGTGAGTGTTGTCATTCCATGGCAACGTAAAAGCTGTAATTTGATATTCAACTCAGCATTAGTTGTGGATATCATTCCACCTTCACCTATAGATAGATTTTTATTACTAAAAAATGAGAAACAGCCAACGTCACCAAAGGTGCCACATGCCTTCCCATTAACAATTGCGCCAGGCGCATGCGCCACATCTTCAATTAGTCCAATTCCACGTTCACGACATAGCTGACTTATTTCTACGATATCTCTACAAGGAAATCCTGCATAGTGGACTACAATAATAGCCTTTGTTCGCGGTGTTATTTGTTTCTCAATGGTCTCAACTGACATATTCCAATCCTTTAAAGATGTGCAGTCGGCCAAGACTGGGGTTGCACCGACCAAATTTACTACATTCACATCAGCCACGAAGGTTAGAGAAGGAATTATTACCTCATCACCTCGACCAACTTCTAAGGCCAATAGGCCCATATGTAAGGCTGCAGTGCAATTTGCTACGGCACTACAAAATACATCACCGCCCAGAAATTGACTAAATTGAGTTTCAAAATTAGTGACTTTTTCACCCATTGCCAGCCATCCACCTGCCACAACCGATGAAACGGCATCAATTTCACGTTGATCAAAATTTAACTTAAACAGTTGAATATCCCACATTACTTAAAGGCCTCTACAAATTTTTTTGCCAAAATGTCATAACTATAGTTTTGTAACACGTATTCTTTCCCGCGTTGTCCCATAATTTTTCTCTCCGATTGTCCAATGGAATCCATGTAAAGAATAGTTGAGGCTAGCGCTTCAGGGTTACTAGGGGCTACAGAGCAGCCGCAATCGGCTTCTTTAACAGGATCATTACCTGCTTCAATAGCAGAAATAACTGGAATTTCAGCCATCATATAATCTGCTATTTTATTAGGTGAGATTCCATGCTTATAAATAGGTCTATTTTTAGCGCCAATAAATCCAACATCCACTGATCTTAATAATTTCGGCATAAACGATTTTGGGATACTTTCGCACATCGAAATATTATCTAATTTCTTAGTTTCAACTAAGTCCTTGAGCTCTGATTTTAGGTGACCCTCACCCACCAGCAGGAAACTAATATTTTCGTTTCTTAATAACTCGGCTGCATTGATCAAATTCTCTAACTCATTAGGCACACCATGTGCTCCTGCGTAACATACAATCAAGTGCTCTTTCGATCTCATATCAGAAATTACAGCCCTTATTTTTTGGGGAAGCAAAGCTTCATTCTCAGACCAATCATTGACCACAATACCATTAGGAACAATAGTTAGATTTGAGATGTCGAAACCTAATTTGGAGCAATGCTCATGAATTGCAGGTAGCATTGATACTACTCTGTCAGCTGATGAATACACTGCCCTCTCGGCGAGACCCGCAAAAATAACCAAAGGATTAAATCTTGATAATCCCGCAATTTCAGTAAGAGATTGTGGCCAAACATCATGCAACTCAAATATTAGGCGAGCATCGCAAATTTTAGCCAGGTATTTAGCTGGCCAAATATCCATAGGGTAAGTGCTGGAGGCAATCACTACATCGGGCTGAGATTTTTTTAAGATTTTTTTCTGATAAAAAAATAATCCGAATAAAAACTGCATGACGTTTAAGAGACGACCAAATCCATTGCCATTATATTTAACACCTTTGATCCAGAGATAATCCAGTCCGTCCACTTTTTCAGAGGTTAATGCTCCATTAATAATCGGCTGACACGACCTTAGGTGGCTAAAAGAAGAACCAATAATTGTTATGTTATGACCCATCTCTTTCCAACTCATACCTAAATAATATGGTCTAAATTCCATGCCCATACTTTTGGAGCCAGCATAATGATCAATATACAAAATATTCATGAAATAAGTCTTTTATTTTTTTCTCAATAACTTAGCTGGCGATCCAGCCACTATGCTATTAGCCTCTACATCCTTCCTTACCACAGAGCCAATACCAACAAGAGAATTATTCCCAATTTTAATTTTTTCCGTAACAGAACAATTGGGCCCCATCCACACATTTTTGCCAATAACAACTCCTCCGCTCAGCTCAGTGCATGCTGTCAGAATACTATTCCTCCCAATAACACAATTGTGTGCAATATGTACCAAATTATCAGTTTTTACACCTGACTCGATCAAAGTATCGCCAAGACCCCCTCTGCATACGCTATTTAGCGCTCCAATCTCTACGTTATCTCCTATAACTACATTGCCTAAATGTGGAAATCTTATCCAGCTATCATCAATATCTTGCTCAAAGCCAAACCCTTGAGCCCCAATTACCGTATTTGCTCGAATCATGCAACGTTCGCCTATAATGGAACCAGTATGAATCACAACATTATGCTCTATCAAACAATCAGCTCCAATTACTACTCCAGGCTCTATCACGGCTGACTTGGCTATATGAGCGCTAGAATGAATATCTGAATCTTTATAACTAAGATCGAGATAGTCCATATCAATCAAATAAGTTAAGGCTTTGCAGAAATCTAAACGAGGATTATCACTGATCAGGAGTGTTTCCACATCTTCCATTTCTGGTCCAATAACTACACCTAAAAGGCCGCCGTCCAATTTAGATGTGGAGAATTTAAGTACATTAGATTTTTCGGAACTAATATTTCCTAAACTCAAAAGTGATTGATTAGGATCACCTTTAAGTATTAATGAAAGTACATCTGCTAGTTCACAAGCTAGCATATCCTTTTTAAAAAAAACGTTAATAGACTCTTTCCTTAGTGATCATTCTTGCGGATTTAAGAACTACGATTATAAAAACAACCTAATGACTTCAAAACACTCTGCGTAGGTTGATCCAGCTTGGACCCCTCGAGTTGTTGCCAATGAAAACGTGAAATCCTTAGATAGATATCTACGGTGCCTTTGCGATTCATAACATTTAAGAGCGATAAATTTTTGTTGCAAGTGGCGCTCTTCGAGCTCAACAAAACATTTGGTATCCAAAGATAAATTATTCCAAATTAGCTCGTATCCCAAAATGGTGATATTTTTGAATGCTCGGAGGGATTCCTGCGCAATCGTAGCATGATCTTGGTGAATATCATTAAGTGACGGCGTCAGCACTAAATCGAACTCATTACACTCTCTCAGCTTGATTAAATCTTCTAGAATATTTTGTCTGTGGTAACCCAACTGACGAACTTGATAGTCATAAATAATCAAATTCTCATCTTTTAGTCCAAGAACTTTCATTGCCGCCTTAACTTCAGTCTTTAAAATATCTCCAGGAAGCCCTTCCGGAACTGATTCTGACGCAGTAGAGAATGCTGCATAGGTAACTTTAGAGCCAGATTCAATTAACTTTGCTATTGTTCCACCTGCACCTAATTCACCATCGTCAGTGTGAGGTGCAAGGACTAAAACATTTTTAAAGTTACTGATCATTAGAATATCTTAATAAAGTTTTGGTATATTGTTAATCACTTTAATAGCTCCTTTAAAATCAATATCTATAGCATCCAAATACCATTGTATCCCTTCGTATCTTGGAACATTTTCAGCATTAGCTTTCTCTAAAGCTTCTTTCCGACTAATATCACCTTCACGAATTTGATTACTCCTAAAAGTATCATGTTCAGAAAAGCCTGCTACTGTGTAGTAAATGTAATTATAAAAAGCCGCTGTCCCATCACCTATTCTCCAACTTGTGGGAGTATCTTTTGCCCATTCCCAGTTATATTGAGCCAAATCATTATCCACTTCTTTCTCATTCCAAGCTTTATAATCATATAAATGGAAATAATCTGTCCGTTTATTTATGCTTCTCCAATATTCGCCAGAGTAAGTGTCAAAAAGTGAAGAGTTAAAGTAAGACGGGCTCAATATAAATTCTTTAAATCTCTTCGAATGATAAGCCATTTGACTTGACCACCCGCTATTATAAACCGCTTTATTTTCAAATGATGGTGGTACCCCTAAAAATCCAGCTTTAAAATGAGTCGTTTCAAGAGGATTAGTACCCCATATATTTAGGCTTATGTTAGTCTGCTCTCTAACTTTTTGGCAATATTTAAAAAAGTGTTTATCGCCTGCAGTCAATATACTTACCATACCCAAATGGGGATTCTTTAGCCACGCGGATAAATTCTTCTTTATATTCTCACGCTTCCTCTTGATGTTTGCAGCAACAATAATATTTTCTACCTCAAGAGCAGAACACATTCGACTGATATTTCTTCGCCCAAGATCGGTAACCATCCCCCAATCATAGGTATACGCTATTGGCTTCATTTTGAGTTCTTTTACTATCAGATGAAGACTGTGACAGCTATCCCTACCCCCAGAAAAAGGCACGATACAGTCTCTTTCCCCATTTCGCCGATATTGCTCCACCAAATTCTCAAGCTCTGAAAATGGTTTAGTCTGATTTCTAACAACATAATTTTCACAATAATTACAGACGCCTTTCTCATTAAACCGAATATACGGCATAGTCTCCGGAAGAATACATTTACTGCACCGTTGTAAGTTTGGGGAATGAAACTCTAAGAGCTGATCTTTTTCTGAATTATGAATAAATTTAGGGAGTAAAGCATCTCGACTAACCAGTGCTACTTCTTTCTCCACTATCTCTTCGTAATGACTATCCAGAGAGAAGAGTTTACAGCCAAACACCTGCTCTATCTCACCAATATTATTGCTAGAAAGCGGGTGTAATTCAGACGATATATATGTATTCCCTGAATCTCTACCAGTGTACAAGCTACCATTATTGGAAACCAACATTAAGATATTAAGATGAGGAGCGATAATAATCGCAGATATAACTCCCTCACATAGACTCAGTACTTTAGATACCCCGAAATCAATATCATCCTCCGTTTTGATGTATTTACTGAGCAAAGCTGGGATAATTTCAGTATCGATCTCTAATTGTCGATCAAGAGATTCAGATTCCCATAATTCATCAACATTAGTTATTATCCCATTATGAACGACAATAAACTCATCTCTTACAATAGGTTGATTGTCGTAAACACCATTCGTTGCTAAACGACTATGACCGACAACTAATTCCGATTTATAGGGAGCTACCTCCTTCATTAATCGCTGAATTTTGTAATCAGCTCGATCAATATTTAATCGTCCATCTTGAGCATATGCTAAACCACTAGAATCTGTACCTCTCTGAGCAGCATGGATTGCGAGTTTTTTTAACATAAGTTTGTTGTTATCAGTCTTGGATATAATTCCGAAAATACCACACATATTATTTTATTCCTCTATTTCATCTATGAGCTCTGAATACAGCTTATTTAAGGTCACTTTCTGGGCATCCCAACTCAAAGCATATAAGTTACTAGATTCTGGTTTTCTGATGGGCTTCTCATGCTCAAATTTAAGGACACAGTTATACAGACTTTCAAAATCAACATCACAGCACTCCCCTAAATTATGTTTTTTTACAGTCTCTGATATATCAGGAAAATTTGATGCTAAAACATGAATTCCAGAAAAAGCATATTCAAATAACTTATTTGGTAAACAGTAATAATCACTTAGAGAAATATTCTCAACAAGAGCTAATCCGACGTTTGCACTGCGAGTTATTGGTACAACAGATTCATGAGGGACACTATCATGAACATGAACATTGTCATGCTCTTTTGCCACCCTGAGTAATTCTCCTTTCATTTCACCATCTCCAAGAAAGACAATATGAGATTGGATGTCGGTGTTTCGGAAAACTTTTATTATCAGTTCAATACCGCGCCCCTGCGTAAAAATCCCATTATAGATAAATATCAAAGAGTCTTTTGAGATGGAAAACATATCTCTTAAATACTCTTCATTATTATCTTGCAAGTCTATAACCGGCGCATTCAAAACTATTTCTGACTTCTTAAAACCTACTTTTTTATTGTACCAAGATTGAATTGAAGGACTAACTACGATGAGTCTATCAATATATCTCCAAGATTTTCTTTCAACAAACAATGTTATCTTGCCTGCTAACTTAGATAAACCGTTTCTTTCTGATTCAAGCTCATGAGCGTCATAAATTATCCTAGCTCCAGTAGCAAATTTAAGAGCTAATCCAAGAGGTAACACGGGAGTGTCATGACAATGAATAATCCGTGGATTTAACTTTTTGGCTCTGCGAAACATTTTGAAGGTTATCTCAAGGACGACCAATATGTTTTTAAGTATCTCAGGCAGAATTGTGAATCGTCTAGAAACAAGTTCAATTGAATCAATTTTAGAATCAAAAGAACTCGATTCCGTTCTTAATTCTGAAATACCACTCGCAACTCCTATGCCAGATACAGTACGCTGAGCGTTAGAAACCGCAGACATCTCTTTTAAAATTCTAGAGTCACTATTAATGTCTGTTTGGGATAAATGAAGAATATTTAACATAACTCAATCAGCTCTCTGAGTTGCCTTAAAAATATACCACCATAAGAATATGCTCATATATGTAAAACCGAATCTCCAATTGTAAAAGTAGATCATCAAAACAAGTAAGACTGCTAATCTCTGATAGTTTAGCCACAGAATATTTTTAATAAGTGCATAAATCAAAATAGAAATTAAACAAAGTGATAATATTAATCCATAATACTCAATGCTGTGGATGAAGGTGCTTTCAGCACCCCATGCAAACAACTTAGCACAGTATTCCCCCCGCCCAAAAAGCAACTGACTCAGCGAATATTCGCTAATACATCCATAGTGCAAATCGTGCACGTACCCTCGAACCGTATAAGTACTACTACTTAAATCTAACATCGACGTGTATCTTTCAATACCGTAACTAGCGAACGCTTGCTGAAATACCGGTATCAAGAAAAATACTGATGTGACAAAAAATAAAACTGAGTACTTATTAATCAACTTATATTTATCTTTATAAAAATTAAAGACAGTGAGCATTAAAAGAAAGCCCGACAAAAGTGCAGCAGCTCTCACACCTGATAACAATGCCGAAAAAAATATAATCAAGAGAACAAATCTATCTTTCGATACTAACAATGACATTGCTATTAAAAATTCCCCTTGAACCTTTGTCCAAGTAAACAGCCCCTGTCCTTGTATTATGCTGTAGGGATGTCCAGTATCCATAAGATACGAGCCACTTAACTTCTCATAAACCAAGACAAGGCCGTTGATTAGTAGAAAACAGATGAAAAACATCCTATATCTATCGGGCTCAAAGTTTCCTTGGGATATTAAAAAACCCATCACTATTAAAAGTGGAAAAATAAAATAGTCTAACTCTTGGTGCCCCAATAAATAGCCAATAAAGAAAGTGATGTATAGCAAGCTAACAAAAAAAACTACAATATAAACATCCTGTGCTTTGGAGTTTTTCAATAACAATAAGAAAGAAATTAGAAAAAGTGCTTTGGTAAGGACACTCAAACCTAGGTAAAAAAGGACATCCGAGCAAAGTATAGCCAAGACAAGTATTGAGAATGTTAACTCTTTGAGGTTAATTTCTTTGACTGTCAACTGCATCTCTTTCAACGTCTTTTCTATAGAACAAAAAATCTCTTTGGAGACCTTCTTTACGTAAGAAATCTATCATAGGTTTTTTGGGATTCCATATTTCAGACAAGCTAAATTCGCGATTAAGACAGTAGCCTAAAAAATATGCAGAATGAAATGGAAGAAGATATTTGTAACCACTTCCTTTCACACCTCTTTGATTTTGCATTGCGTAAACTGCATACGTATATAATCTAAGCAATACCAAACTAGAATTATCATCTTTAATTTTCTTCAAAAAAAGCTTACACACAGTTTCATAGCTATCATGCAAATCATGATTTATGCGCCTCTTTGAATAGACGAAAGGAATAGTATTGAACATGCCAAAATAAAAGCCTCGAACGGAATAATCAATTTTTTTATCTGAAAATAACTTCAAGAGTAGATTGAGGAAAAAAAAGATTCCTTTTAGCACCCTTCTCGAGAAATCCCATCTAAAAAAAACTAGCATAGTGTTTACTATCATAGCCTTCACTCCCCCTAGTAAACCCCAATTACTAAATGCGCTCAAAAGAGAATCGCTTTTGACAAATCCAGGTGCAATGATTGAATCACTGTTTTGACCGCAAGCAACATAGGAACTTGTATCAACAAGATTTAAACGCTTCATCAAATTCAAATCTATATCTTGTTCATAAATTTTATTTTCATTTGCATACAAACAATCGAGCTGGAATACATCATGCCTAAATTTTTCTTCACCGATCATTGCATTTAATAGTCTGCGCGCATCGTCTGGAGTATTATTTCCTCCAGTCCTATCAAAATAATAGGATGCATAGCTTATATCTTTGACATTCTTGAGCAAATTAACCAACATCGCAGTGTCCACTCCTCCTGAAGATAACAGAAATGTTTTTTTAGATTCGAAATACTTGTTTACACTATTTTTCATTTTTTCTAGGGTGTATTTATTTGGTGTTTCTAGCAATAAATCAAACCAACTAGTATTTTGGATTACAGATCCATGTTCATCGAGTATAAGAACGCAGCCAGGAAGTAAAGTTATAGTCTTAATATCAAACATATTGTTTTTTGGAGCATATTTACGACCAAGACTTTCAATATTTTTTAAATACTCATCAGAATAACCAACTGTACTTATCATGTCTTCCTCAGAGTAAATTTTGGCATCACGAATAAAACTCAAGCTTGCAGCACTGGAGCTAATAAATACGTCATAAGATCCATGCTTTAGTTTTATAATATAGTCACCGAAGAATTCAACCACAACATCTGAGAGGTTTTGTTCTCTTCCTATATTAACGGTCTCTAAATCACCATAAACTTTTACTATCATCTGAGAAGTCAGATTTGATAAAAACTCTTTTGAATCTTGAAAAAATAATTCCTCCATTCATTGCCTCTTCACGACTTCATCATAAGTTCCTACTTTGACCAACTTACCTTCTTCAAGCTGATATATCCTATCGCAATGCTTCAAAGTGGTGAGTCTGTGTGCAATTGCAATCATAGTTACCTTACCTTTTAGATTGATTATTTGGTTAATAATTTCTTCTTCTGTTTTGTTATCCAAAGCACTAGTAGACTCATCCATCACTAGAACATTCCTACCATGATAAAAAGCCCTGGCAAGCGCTACTCTTTGAGCTTGACCACCTGATATTCGCATCCCTCCTTCGCCCACGAAAGTATTAATCCCTTCCGGCAAAGTATCAACCAATCCAGCTAATGATGCTTTTAATATAGATCTCTTAATTAAATTATCGTCGATATCATCATCATTTACACCCAGTGCAATGTTATTTCGGAGGCTCGCATCTATCAAAAATACTTTTTGGGGCAAATAGGCTATCTGTCGGCGCCACTTTTCAAGTGTGCTGCTGTCTTCTAGACTCATACCATCAATTTCTATGCGCCCCTTGTTAGGTTTCAACAACCCGAGGATCAAGTCTACTAATGTGGTTTTTCCTGAACCTGATTGGCCTATAATGCCAATAGTTTCTCCTACTTTTATCGCCATCGATATATCTGTTAGGGATTTTTGGTTTGAACTATCATGCTGATGACTAATTTTTAATAGGCTCAAGTTGCTGAACGTTAAAGATTCTTCCTGATCAAGACCAGACTCGAAGTTCGAGTCTACTTTACGACAATCAGAGCACAGTAAAGAAACTCCATTTCGCGCGTACCGAATAGCCACTATCGATGAAGCTACTAAATTGGCAATAGGTAAAATCCTGACGGAAGCTATACCAAATACTCCAAGCGTTGATAACAATATTGCTGAGGCTTCAACGGAGGGGATACTAACTAGCACTACAATCACTATGAAAAAAATCAGTACCATCTCTAATAGAAACTTAGGCAACACAGCTAAAAGCTGCACATTTTTTACCGCCTCAGCAAAATCCTGTCCTGAGTTCTTAACCTTTTGAAAAAAATAGTTCTCCTTTCCTAAGATCCGTATTTCTTTTAAACCGCTTATTCCTTCGTTTACATGTTGCAGCATTCTTGTTGAATGATCGTTAGCTAAAATTCCGCTCTCTTTCGCACGATTTTTTGTTAATAAATCATAGGAACCCGTTATCAAAGTTAGCAAAAAGATTAACAATAACAACGCATAAATATTATAGAACGCTAAAAAAACCAATATAGACGAGGCAATAATTCCATCACTCACTAACCGCATTAAAGGCGCAAGAACTTGTTCACTGTATTGATAAGTAAGAGTCTGTATTCTATGTATGTACTCAGAACTGTTCCTTGAAGTATATTCGGAATATGACAATGACTGATAATTACTCATCAGCCTTTTTATAAGATCTAATCGCTTTTCTTGAACAAAATTTATTATTTGCTTATTCACGAAGTAGGCTACAAAAACTTTTAAAATAAAAGTAGAGGTAAGCATCAGGCCGACAAATATGAGTAAATCAATTTGGGAATGTGGTACGTTAAAATAATCGGTTATTGGAAAAAATAATTCTCTACTATTCTCAAAATCAACTACCAGAGCAACATAAGGAGCGATAAGTCCAATGCCTAATAGTTCTAACATGGTTTGCACTAAAAATAAAAAAAATATGAACGGGACTTTTCTCTTGTCCTCTCCGACCAGATAAAAAATATCTTTAAAATACTGGTTCATATTCTATTTTTAAGTGTTGGCAAAATTATTATAAACTTCATCGACTAGCTTCTGATTCTTTGAATAAAAATCTCTCATACTCAAATAATATCTATTTTTAACACGCAATAATTCGTCTGGCTTGTAGATATCATAATATTCAGCCCATCTCCTAAAGAATGGGACTCCATATCTACTTTTAGACATAGAGTATAGAAGATGCTGAAGTTTAGACTTTATCCTCCAGCTTAAAGAGATGTTCCATTTGCCTTTAATTGTTTTATCACTTTCGATAAGTTCTACAAAATCTTTAATGCACGACATATACCTAACATGGTTTAGGCCATCAGAGTAACCTATATAATCAGAAATAAGCTGCTCTCTGAATTTCTTTTTCTCATTAAAAGCTAGTATCGATCCTGTTTCATAAAACTCATTGATGTAAGACTGGATAGAATTGACATCGTCTTCTGTGACGCTCCCATATATAACTTCGGATGAATAATGAGTCTCATCGGTCAAAAATGAAATACTTGGCTTATCCATTAACCAGGCTTCTAAATTAGTGGATGAATTTAGATTTAGCCATAAATCACTTACGTTTATTATGTCGACAATAGAGACATCTCTGTCCATAACTTGGACATTGTCAAAATCAAGCAGCCCCTCAAATTCTAGAGAGATAGAATTCTCACCGTCACCCGGATGGTTTTTAAGAATAAATAAAATATCATTATTATTTCTGATTAAATTTTTGAGTATGTTATTTGCAATGGGCGCTCGAGCCATTAGTCTTTGGTACTTATCTTCTCCAAGCAATTCTCTTATAGACTTATTAGATTTAATATTTAGAAAATCAAATCCAGCATACCCAATAACCCTTTTATACTTATTTTTCAGCTTTGGTTTCGCTTTCTCTAAAAATTTATACTTATCAAAACCCACAGCACCGCTTACTCTAAAAGTTTCCTTTGTGTGTGGAAAATAATGTGTTGCCAGATCATATGCCCTTTGACTCCATAGCATTGAGAGAGTCTCTGAAAGCTTTTTCTGGCCTTTACCAGGACCCCACACAAACTCTTCTATACTCTCCTCTCGATACATTCCCTCGCTAACATGAGAGAAAAAAGGGAACCCGCTATCTTCCACAAGTCGAGCAATTTCGACTTGCCGTGCACCGCCGGTCGTATTAGTCATAATAACCATATCAGGATTTGTTTTTAAAATTTCTGGCAAATTGAAGATGGTCTTGTGCAAAACGTTCCAATTCAAAACCTTTTCAAAGAAATACATTAAAGGAGTATCTATATCAATATCCCGTCCTTTTGTCGACCAGCCAAGGAACAATACTGTTTTCAATTTACTTATTTTCCTATATTACTTAAAAGACTATATACCCATCCGAAATACCTTATAACAGCAGAAGGCCATAGGTAGGGTATTGAGATGTGGGGTTTACCAACTCTAAATGATTTAGCCGGATAATCGATCACATATCTATTAAATACATGAAATATGCTTTTCAATTTTCACCTAGTGGTCCATTACTTCTTGTGACTTTCATAAAATTCATAATCTCCTTTCCCGTAATTAAAATATTTTTTTAAGAAAAGGCTAAAATTAATGTTTTGGTACTGCAAAGCAATTGTTTTGCCTATGCCAACCAAATAATAATGCTCATGCAAAATCATTGCAATTTTTGTGTCGAATGGTATAGCCTACCGAGTGAATTGCCCAATTAATTTGTTAGCTATAAATTCAACGTCATCAGTTGTTAAGTAATAATGTAGGGGCAAGCACAAAATACGTGATGCTACTGACTCAGAGACGGGGCACTTATCTTCTTTTTTATATACTAAGTTCAAAGAAGGAGAGAAGTACTCCTTACTCGGTATGCCTGCTTGCATTAAAGCAGCGGCAATTTTAACTCTTTCTTTATGATTTTCAAGAATAATTGGAAAATAAGCACCATTTTTAAAAGATGTTTTTTTATTCCAAATTGGTAGATCAAAATAGGATTCTAATAACTGCACATAATGAGAAAAAAGAACCTGTCGCTTTTCCAAAATTTCTTCAATTCTTTCCAACATAGTTAGGCCAACAGCAGATCTATATTCATCTAGCTTAGCGTTTATACCGGTGCCTGTTGGAGGTCCTCCATCAATGGAAAAATTTATGAGTTTTCTTGCCTTTCTGAAATCTGACCTGTTTTTAAAGACAATCGCCCCTCCTTCAAGTGTATTAAACACCTTTGTCGCATTAAAACTTAGGATAGAAGCATCGCCATATTTGCACAGCGAGTTATTATTATATTTTACACCGAACGCATGAGCTCCGTCATATACTATTTTTATATTATATTTTGAACTTAGATTTTTAAAGCCGTCTAGATCGCAAGGGTTTCCATAGACATGGGTGGCAACAATTCCATCAATGTCACTTGATTTCTGGAGATTTTCTTCGACAAGAGACACACTCAAATTGAGAGAGTTTTGATCAATATCAACAAACTTATAAAGCTTTTTTTCCCAACTTAATGAGCTTGCTGTCGCCGCAAAACTAAATGGTGTACAGATTGCTTTTTTTATTCCCAAAGCCTTATATGCAACCTGCAGACCTAAGGTTGCATTTGAAACCAGCAACAAATTTTCAACACCCAAATAATCCTCTAGCCTAGAACTAAGCTCCTGATGTAATGGTCCAAAACTCGTATACCATCCTCTCTCATTTACTTTTTCAAGATACCCCATTAGTATCTTCAAATTTGGATTTACGGGCTTATTTAACAGTATTGCCATTTAACTACCGACCAATTCCAACAAGTATTATTCATAACCATCTTTAATTAGGGGTTTAGCAAGAACTATTATTTTCGCCAATTATTTACGATTAAAGTATTCTTGAATCTTACTGCAAACATGGTCCACATCATCATTAGTCATGCCATGGTGTGCACCTAATAGGAAACCATTTTTCATAATAATATCGGAGTTTTTGAATTCATATAAATATTTCCTGTAAGCAGGATGTCTTGTAACATTCCCTGCAAATGTAACTCTAGTTTGTATATCATTTTGCTCTAGAAACGATAAAAGATCAAAACGCTGCTCAGTTTGGAGCGGTATTGCTAACCAATTTGGTTTTATGGTGTCATCCGGTAAAGTCAAATCACCTACACCTTGTAAGTTATTCATATATCTTTCAATATTTGCTCTTCTAATAGCAGAAAATTTTTCAAAACGTTTCAACTGAACCAAACCAAAGGCAGCATTCATTTCACAAGCTTTCATGTGATAACCCAGTACGCTATATAAAAACTTATGATCATATGGTATTCCATCAACTAAATGGTTAAACCTGTCATCCACTATTTCTGAGTCATCTCCCAATCTACCCCAATCCCTGTATTGTAGTGATCTAGTGACATATTTCTTATCATTAAACATTACCATTCCACCCATGCCACCTGCGGTAATAATGTGCGAAGCATAGAAACTGGTGGTTGAGACGTCTGTTATTTGCGTTTTTGTGATCGTGTCAGCTGAGTCCTCAATCAAGTAAACATCATCCCTACCCATTGCTTCTAGTCCGCGTTTCAACTTGACCCAATCGGGTTTGTTTCCAACAAGGTTAGGCAGCATGATTGCAGCCGTAGCGCTATTCACGGCTTCAAGTACCTGATCAATATCAGCAACGTAATCGTTCAACCCGACGTCCACAAATACTGGATGAAATCCCAGTTGCAAGATAGGCGCAACAGTAGTTGCAAAGGTACACGCTGGTGTTATGATTTGGCTGCCATGTTTTAGATCTAAACTAGCTATCGCAAGTAAGCATGCTGAGGAACCGGAGTTGACAAAAACACCAAACTTTTTACCAAATCTCTCAGCAATTTTTTTTTCAAATTCTATAGATCTAGGACCTTGCCCTCCTAACCAACCTGAGTTTAATGCATCGGTTACTGCTGTAATTTCTTCCTCACCATAAGCTTCAAACTTGTATGGTGCGTACCAAATTTTTTTTGAATTTTTCATCATTTCCTTTTCTATTAATTCAACATTCCAATCTAAATAACACACTAAAAATCGACCGAAGATATGGTATGTTCTTTTGACATGCCCATCACTCCGTCTTCAAATTATATAAAAATCTGTATAATCTATCATACTATTTTTCTTTGCCCAGTAAGTTTCTTGATGTTGAAAATTTATTGAATAATTGCAACTAAAATTTGATCTGCATTCAGGCAACCCTTTGCTACTTTAGCCATTATAAAAACAATACCTTAAGCTTTCATTATTATTTTTTTGAACCAAAAATAATATCTATACGCACCTATCAGAAAAAAATATGGTATTGCAAAATATGGTGTCGAATGTTTTAAACTTAAGTAAGGATACTTTATCCAATAGGTTCTTGCGATGTGAGTTATACTTTTTACTTTCCGCAATGTACTCCAACCCTTTTTATTATTTTGATAAAATTCATAATCACCATAACCATAATTTCTGTGACGTGCTTTGAACTTTTGATAGTCGACATAACCACCTTCAAATGCCAATGTATGCCCTAGACCTACTTTTAATCCAAGCTTAGAGCAAACCTCTGCACGCTGCGTGTCAAAACAAAAACCTTGACCAAATTCAAGATTTTCAAAAAGTGTATATATAGAAGATCTCCTCCAAAGCTGCGGACCTGCAATTATGTTTCTAGGACCCTTCCTATTATGATGGACTTCTAAAAATAGCCCATGCCCCTTTGCAAAAAAGTTTTCTGTTGATCTATATTTAAGGCTACCTTGAATTCCATCAAAATCCGAAGTTTCAAGTTCATACAATAATTTATCAAGAAAATTGTCAGGATAAACATTATCGCACTCCGCTAAAAATATAAAGCTGCCTTGAGCTTTTTCTAGTCCATACAGTGTCTGAGTTAACATTCCTTTCTCGGTGATATAAACATTTTCTGTTAGTTCTTGCGCAATTTGAACTGTATCATCAGTCGACCCGCCATCAACGATAATAAGTTCTCGGTAAGATGAATTTTTGAGACTTATTATCAACTCGGCGATGCAGTGTGCATCATTAAGACAGATTAAAATTACAGAGATATCTTTATGCATGATAAAAATCGTTGAAAAACGCTACTGTAGTATTCCATAAAGGTCTGGGTGCATGCCAAAATCAGAATCCATACCTAGCTTCTTAGTAAGAGTATAGTTTGCTTTAATGCTATAGGAGTATAGCTCATCATACTTTTTATTGTATTCCTTCGAGCTTGGATCTAATAATTTGTGTTCGATCAAGTTGGCACAACGAGAGGCGGCAAAAAAATCAGCGCATTCCTTTTTTGTTCCAAAACTTAATGGTTTTCTATCTGGCAACCAGTCATTTATATGTCGAATTTTATCGTCTTTAATAATTCCAACTATCTCAGATGCAATCAATGGGGCCAAAGAAAACCCAATTCTATTCCAACCTGAAGCCACTATTATGTTTGGGTTTGAACTTAAAGGTCCAAAAATAGGCCAGCCATCAAAACTTCTTGGTCTTTTTCCCATTAAAAGTGAACCACGAAAATTATAAGCATTTTTACTACCAATTATGTCTTCTTCTACGGTGTCTATTAAATACCTAATAGTTTCAAACCTATGATCATCTCGTTCGTCAAAGGGCGCTAAATAGTTTCCAGCACCAATATAATGGGTCCCATTAGAGCGAGGAACAAGATGTACGCCACACTGAGCTCCCCCGCGATTAACTGTACGAACGACTAATTCAGAACCGAAGTTCAATGTTTCTGAATTGACCGTCAGTGCCGAGCCAACTCCTTGGTAAATAGGAATCACGTTATAATCCGATAAGAGGCTTGATGCAGCCGCCCCATTGCAAACAACATAGATTTTTGAATTTATTTTGCGTCCAGAACTTATTGTCGCAATGTTTTGATCTAACGATACGGCTTTATCATTAATCAATTCAATCATTGGAGATTTACTTAAAAAATTTGTTACTTGTTCGAAAAATTTCACAGGACAAAATGCAAACTCTCCTTTTATAATATTTACTGCCTCCAAAGTAGTCAGATTAAGATATTCTTCCACATGGTGCTTCTCTGGGTTTGCTAAAAGGCCGTAACTAGACGCAATATCGGTTGCTTTTTTATAATTCGCTACTTCAAATGGGTTTTTCGTATCTTTGAGATAGATCAAAGTGTCACTAGCCGTCTTAGCATCATTGCCAAACATAGAAAAATAATTAGCCCAATATTCTTTCGACTTAAACCCTAATTCAAACTGCTTTTGATCTCCTAAACTATCTTCAAAATGTGCTTCAATTTCTCCAAATACTGCGTGCATGGCCCCAGCAGCTACACTAGCAGAGCCTGTCTGCGTAAATGGGCCTATAAGCGTAATTTTTTTATCTGGATAATTTTTTGTTAACTCAACAGCAGTTAACATACCCACCGCTCCGTTTCCAATTACACAAAAATCTGTCTTGTCCATTATATTGTCCTTCGATGCATCCTGAATTTATTGATGTTGATTAATAAATGAATAATTCTCTCTAAAATTAAAGCTGCCTTTAGACAACTCCTATGCCAAAATTAACAAATATTCAGAAAAAACCTACATTTAGTCTTAAAAAAAATTTCAAGATATTATAGCTTATCCTTATTGAGGGTATATGGTTTGTTAAGTTGAATCTTC
>CABXQE010000011.1 GCA_902514295.1 uncultured SAR86 cluster bacterium
AGAGATTGAAAAAAAATCTCCTGATTTCCTAGTTATTTCTCCTGGACCTTGTACTCCGAAAGAGGCCGGCATCTCCGTTAGTGCCATTTCTCATTTTGCAGGGAAAATTCCAATTCTAGGAGTTTGTTTAGGTCATCAGTCAATTGGTGCTGCTTATGGCGCAGATATAATTAAAGCAAAGAAAATAATGCACGGAAAACTATCAAAGATTAATCACAATCAGTCTGGTATTTTTTCTTCGGTAGAAAATAATTTTGTTGCAACAAGATACCACTCACTGGTGATTGATGAGGATAGTTTAAGCAAGGACTTTGAGATGAGTGCAAGATCAGATGACGGTACTTTAATGGCTATACAGCACAATACTCTTCCTGTTACGGGAATACAGTTTCACCCTGAATCCATCGCTACAGAAAATGGAAAAACTCTATTAAAAAATTTCTTGGAAGGCAAATGAATATAACCTCAGCGATTTCGAAGATAACTTCAGGATCAAACCTTAAAGAAAGTGAAATGTCTGACGTAATGTTGGATTTACTAGAAGGGAGGACCACAGATGCACAGATAGGGGCATTTTTGATAGCTTTAGATATGAAAGGTGAAACCGTAGAAGAGGTTTTAGGTGCTGCTAAGATCATGAGGAAACTTTCAGCTAAGGTTGAAGTCAATAAAGATAAATTAGTAGATACTTGTGGAACAGGCGGCTCAGGTATAGGAATATTCAATGTCTCAACAACTGCTGCATTTGTTGCGTGTGCCTGTGGAGCTAGAGTTGCAAAACATGGAAATAGATCTGCAACAAGAAAAAGCGGAAGTGCTGATTTATTAGAGGCAGCAGGAGTCTCTCTCGAACTTAGCCCTTCTCAAGTTTCGGACTGTATAGAGAACATTGGTTTGGGTTTTATGTTTGCGCCAGGTCACCATAGCGCCATGAGGCACGTAATAGGACCAAGAAAAGAAATAGCTCATAAAAGTATTTTTAATATATTAGGACCTTTAACGAATCCAGCATCTACTCCCAATCAAGTTATGGGAGTTTATGACGAGAAATGGATGAAGCCAGTTGCAGAAGTTCATCAATCCCTTGGAAGTAAAAGCGTTATGGTGGTGCATTCTGAAGATAATTTAGATGAAATCAGCATTGCTTCCAAAACTAAAGTTGTTGAATTAAGAGAAGATAAGATAACTGAATACGTTATCTCACCTGAAGAATTTGGTCTTGAACTTCAGCCCCTGGATGAACTGAAGGTAAATTCCCCTGAAGAAAGTTTAATTATGGCCAAGAAAGCCCTAAATGGAGAACATTCAGCAGCTAGCTCTATGGTAGCCTTGAATGCAGGGGCGGCCTTGTATGTCTCTGGGGTAGAGAATTCATTAGCTGAAGGCGTAGAAAAAGCCTTGGAAGGAATAAAAAAGAAAAAAGGTCTAGATAAACTTCAAGAACTATCAGAATACTCACAATCTTTTTAATGAATTCTTATTTAGACAAAATCATTGAACAAACTGCATCTGCTGTTGAAATAGATAAACAGAAGATTCCTTTGCAAGAATTAAAATCTTATCTTTCAGATTTAAATGAAACAAAAGGATTCTTTAAATCTATAAAGGCTAGACATGATGACGGGCTTGTTTCAGTTATTGCTGAAATTAAAAGAGCTTCTCCCAGCCAAGGGTTAATAAGAGAAAATTTTAATCCCAAAGATATAGCACAAAGCTACCAAGCTTCTCAAGCTACCTGCTTAAGCGTCTTAACAGACGCCCCCTTCTTTCAAGGCTGTTTAGAAGACTTGTCTTCTGTAAGGGAAGTTGTTGACCTTCCTTTATTGAGGAAAGATTTCATTGTTGATGAATATCAGATCTACCAAAGTAGATTTTATGGAGCTGATTGTATTTTACTAATAGCTTCTGTTTTATCCGACATTCAATTAAAGGAGTTTAAAGAAATTGCTCAAGAATTAAATCTTGATGTATTAGTTGAGGTACATGACAGGCCTGAGATGGATAGAGCGAAAGATTTAGGATTTTCATTAATTGGAATTAATAACAGGGATCTTAAAACTTTTAAAGTAAAGCTAGAGACCACTATTAATCTGTCTGAAGATCTTCAAGATAAGATAATCGTATCGGAGAGTGGAATTAAAACAAAAGAAGATGTAAAAAAAATAATGTCTTCTGGAACAAAAGCTTTTTTAGTAGGTGAGTCTTTCATGAGAGCTTCTGATCCTGGCGAAGAGTTACAGAAACTTTTCTTTTCTTGTTAATATTAAAGAGATGGAAGAAGGGGAAGTTCTATTTACAATTTTTATTGGGGTGCTGTTCTTTCTTCTGCTTCTCTTCGTTCTTATACAAAGGATCAGAGAATATAAGAATGATAAATACAAAGATGTGGAGAAATGATCATGTTAATTGCAAGTACTTTTGATATAGCTGATAAGAAAATAGTAAAAACTCTTGGCCTGGTAAAAGGCAATACTATTAGGGCAAGACATGTTGGAAGAGACATAATGGCTGGCTTAAGAGGGATTGTTGGGGGCGAACTGCACGAATACACAAAGTTACTTGCTGAAAGCAGAGAGCAAGCTCTTGATAGAATGATTGAAGATGCTCAGAAATTAGGAGCAGATGCTGTTGTTGGAGTATCTTTTTCTACTTCAGTAATGACCCAAGGGGCTGCAGAATTAATGGCCTTCGGAACAGCAGTTCTTATTGAAGACAATTAATCTAAGTTGAAGAATAGGCACTCTAATGAGTGCCTGACAAGTCTATGTTCTTTCTTTTGCTTGGTTAACTCTTAGATCCCTGCCACCGAAGTCATTCCCATTTAAAGCTTCTATAGCGGCGTTAGCAGAATCTGCAGTTGCCATTTCAACAAAACCAAATCCCTTAGATCTACCAGATTCTCTATCGGTAATTATTCTTGCAGAATTCACTTCACCATATTGAGCAAATAGAGCTTCTAATTCATCATCAGAAACACCCCAAGCAATATTGCCTACGTATATATTCATTTTAATTATAAAGTTAGACTGATTAGTCTCTAGGCTTAGCTTCGTTGACTCTTAAGTCCCTGCCGCCAAAGTCGGTTCCATCTAAAGCTTCTATTGCAGCTTTTCCGGCTTCTTCAGATTCCATTTCAACAAATCCAAAACCCTTGGATCTTCCAGAATGGCCTTCTGTGATTATTCTTACTGCACTTACGTTTCCGTACTGAGCAAAATGAGATTCTAGATCTTCCTCAGATGTACTCCAAGCAATATTTCCTACGTATAAATTCATTTAATTTTTCCTTATTCTATTTTCTAATGTAACTAACTAGTAGTTACGCGCGCCACTATACTTATGTTGCCTCAATTATCAACCCATAATTCATAAAACTTTCTTTACGATTAAATGTGATAGCTAGAGTTCGTCATTACCTTAGCTACCTTAGACATTAAGTCCTTAATCTCATCAGGTAATATTTCTGCTCCAGCTTCTAAAGCATCATGACTATGCTGTTCTTCATCAATTCGCATTTGTTCAATAACGACTTTTGTTTTGAGATCTTTTTTTGATAAATTATCTAAATGGCCATCTAGGTGCTTTACAACTTGTTCTTCAGTTTCGTGAACGAAACCAAGACTCCATTTATCTCCAACTAGCCCTGCTACCGCCCCAATACTAAATGACATGCCATACCAAATTGGATTTAAGACGCTTGGTTTATTATTAAGCTCTTCTAGTCTTTTATTGCACCAAGATAAATGATCTAGTTCTTCAGAAGCGGCCTGTTCCATTTTAGTTCTGGTATCACCAAGTTTAGCTGTTAGTGCTTGGCCTCTGTAAAGAGCTTGAGCACATACCTCTCCAGAATGATTAACTCGCATAAGCCCAGCAGAATGATTTCTTTCTAATTCATTTAAAAGGTCTTGTTCAATTTTATCAGCCGGGTAAGGCCTAGATTCAGTTTGATAATTTTGGGTTGAATATTTCAACCCCTTATCAACTTCATTTATCACTAAATCTATTAAGTTCAATTTTTTTCTCTTTCAATGGCTCTGTAACCAATATCATTTCTATAAAAGCAGTCTTTCCACGTGATGCTTGAAATCGCATCATAAGCCTTTTTTTGTGCCAACGAAACAGAATCATCTAAAGCTGTTACACAAAGAACCCGACCTCCACTAGATTTAATGTTCCCTTCTTCATATATTGTTCCTGCATGAAATACTTTAAGATCTTCAGACTCTTCTGTTATTCCTTCGATAACATTCCCTTTCTCATAGGCGAAAGGGTACCCCCCAGAAGCCATAACCACCCCTAAAGATTTCCTTTCATCCCAATCTAGCTTCTCATTTGATAATTCTTTCTTACAAGCCTTTAAGCATAATTGAGCTAAGTCAGTTTTTAGACGCATCATGATGGGTTGAGTCTCGGGATCTCCAAACCGACAATTAAATTCAAGAACTTTAATTTGTGCGTTGGCATCAACCATTATTCCTGCATAAAGGAATCCACAATAATTACTGCCTTCGGATTTAAGGCCTTCAACGGTTGGGTGTATTACTTCTTTAAGAATTTTCTCATGTATAGGTCTTGTGACTACTGGAGCAGGCGAATAAGCTCCCATGCCCCCAGTATTAGGCCCTAAGTCTCCTTCGTCTCTAGCTTTATGGTCCTGAGAAGAAGCAAAAGGAATTACTGTATTGCCGTCTGTTAAGACTATAAAGCTGGCTTCTTCACCTTCTAAGTATTCTTCAACTACAATTTTAGAACCAGCTTCACCAAAGGTTTTAGACTCCAATGATTGATTGACTGCTTCTATTGCTTGATCGGTATTAAAAGCTACAGTTACACCTTTACCAGCAGCCAGTCCATCAGCCTTTATTACTATTGGGCAGCCTTGTTCTTTAATATAACTAATAGCTTTCTTCGAATCAGTGAAAGTTTCATAACTAGCTGTTGGGATATTGTGTCTTATCAGGAAGTCTTTCATGAACTCTTTAGAACCTTCTAATCTTGCTGCATCTTTGGAAGGTCCAAAACACAAAAGACCTTCTTCTTGGAATTTATCAGTTATTCCGTCCACTAAAGGGTCTTCAGGCCCCACTATGGTCAAGTCAACACCTTCTTTTTTTGCAAAAGCAGATAATGTCTCTATATCGTTTGCATCTATATCTATATTTTGAATTAATTCTTCTATCTCAGTTCCTCCATTTCCAGGAGCAACAAAAACGTTAGTAACTATATTGCTTTTAGATAATTTCCAGGCTAAGGCGTGCTCTCTTCCGCCACTTCCTATAACAAGAACTTTCATAGTGTAATTTAATGTCTGAAGTGTCTTATGCCAGTAAAGAGCATAGCCATACCAGCTTCATCTGCTGCTTGAATAACTTCATCATCTTTCACTGAACCGCCGGGTTGGATTACAGAAGTTATCCCAATTTCTGCCGCAGCATCAATACCATCCCTAAAAGGGAAGAATGCATCTGAAGCCATGGTGCATCCTTCAGTTTTAAATCCTCTTTCTGTGGCCTTAGAAGCCGCTATCTTAGCACTGTCAATTCTGCTCATTTGCCCAGCACCAATGCCTATCGTTTGATTTTCTCTTGTATATACAATTGCGTTTGACTTAACAAATTTACAAACCTTCCAAGCAAATAAACAGTTTTGGATTTCTATCTCTGAAGGTACTCTTTTTGAGACAATCTTAAGGTCGTTTTTTGTAACAATTCCATTATCTGTTTCTTGAACCAACATTCCGTCAGTAACACTGAGAAATTTATATCCTTTTTCTTGGGTGCCAAGTTCTTCAGAATTTAAAACCCTTACATTCTCTTTAGTCTTAGTTATATTAAGAGCTTCATCTGTTACTCCAGGAGAAATTATTACTTCTACAAATTGATTATTAATAATTTTTTCGGCAAGTTCTTTATCTAGTTCTCTGTTGAGAGCAATAATGCCACCAAAGGCAGACGTAGGATCAGATGCAAAGGCTTTTTCATAAGCTACGAGAATATCTTTATCTGTTGCTATACCACAAGGGTTTGCGTGCTTTACAATAACACAAGCTGGTTCTTCAAAAGCTTTAACACAGTCGAGTGCTGCGTCTGTATCAGCTATATTATTATAAGAAAGTTGTTTGCCCTGAAGTTGAGCTGCATTTCCTACTCCATTGCCTTGTTTGGTGTCGTCAATATAAAAAGCTGCTTTTTGATGTGGATTTTCTCCATATCTCATCACTTCTTTTTTAATAAACTTAGCAAAGATACGATCAGGAAATTCATCCTCAGTAAGAGACGATAAATAGCCAGAAATAACTGTATCGTAATTAGCTGTGTGACTGAAAGCTTTGGCGGCAAGTAAGCTTCTCTTCTCTTGAGAAATTGAACCTTTGTTTAACTTCATCTCTTCAAGTATTAGAGAGTAGTCGTCCGGATCAACGACAACACCAACATGTTTATTATTCTTTGCAGCTGACCTGAGCATGCTAGGGCCGCCAATATCAATATTCTCAATAGCAACTTCTAAGGTAGTTTCGGGTTTAGAAATGGTTTCTGCGAATGGATATAGATTGACAACAACTAGGTCTATTTCTTTTATTTCATATTCTTTCATAACCTCTTGGTCTATATCTCTTCGGGCTAAGATACCTCCATGGACTTTAGGGTGGAGAGTCTTAACTCTTCCGTCCATCATTTCCGGAAAGCTTGTAAAATCACTTATATCAATTGCCTTTACGCCTGCATCAAGAAGTGATTTTAGAGTTCCCCCTGTAGAGATAATTTCAACTTGATGCTCATCTACAAGGGCAGAGCATAATTCGACAATCCCTTCTTTGTTGGAAACGCTGATTAGTGCTCTTTTAATTTTAGGGTTGGCAGTTTGACCCATTTATTTCCTAAAGTAATTTATGTGCTTTAAGTTTTGTACGAAGAGTGCCTCTATTGATTCCAAGCATTTCACTTGCCCTTGTTTGATTGTCATCGCATTGTTGCATAACAATTTCTAACAAAGATGATTCAACTTCTTTAAGAACCATGTTGTAAACATCATTGGGAGATTCCCCGTCGAGCTGCTCAAAGTATTTACGCATACTTTTAGAAACTTGATAGCTTAGCTTTTCGCCTTCGCCATTAAATTTCTTTCTTTTGTTAGCAGTCATGTAATTAAAATTTGGATAATATTATTTTTTTGAATCGGACTGGTGATAATACCCAACAAAAATTTTCTTTCAAGAGGTTTATACTTTAAATAAATTTTTTTCAAAATTGAACAATCGTGTTTAGCTCATCTCCTAGTTTTATTAATTCCAATTGCTCTCTTTTATTTTAAATTTTAGTAATTGAACAGTTATCTGGATAGAAATTTGCTTCTTTCTCTTGTTGTTTTATCCATCCGGCGACACAATTTTTTATCATGAATTGAGAAAAAACGAGTGTATTTCTTTTAAGGCCTAATAATGAATTTATTATCTCTTTCTTTCATTCATAAGCTGACCCAATTTAATTTAATGTTTTAATATATACGTACTAAATATGAAAATGAACTTAACAAGAAGTTTCGTAGATCAGGAATTTTCCTTGAACAAAAAGTTAATTCTAGAAAAGCCATCTTCTCATCATCTTCTAAAGGTCCTCAGGAAAAAAGAAGGAGATGAAATAGTGCTATTTGATGGGAAAGGGAATTCCTGTTTGGGAGTTATTTCCAAGATCCATAGATCAAAGATTGAATTAGAAATAATTGACATTTTTAAACAATCTCTTAGATCTGGCATAGAAATAAATTTAGGCCAATCACTTATAAAGAATGATCCATTCAATCTTACTATTCAGAAGGCAACAGAATTGGGAGTTGCTTCTTTTCATCCTTTAATTACTGATAGATCTGTAGTAAAAATTAAAATGACAAAAAATAGAAATTTAAGATGGAATTTAATTGCAAGAGGAGCATGTGAACAATGCGGTGAGAACTGGTTGCCTGTTATTGAGGACCCCATAAAAATAGATAGGTGGGCTTCAAATGTAAAATCGGAAATTAAGATAGTTCTTTCCCCAAATGCAGATAACAAAATTTCAGATTTTGAATATAAAGATTCAGTTTCTCTAGCCATAGGGCCTGAAGGAGATTTCAGTGATTATGAAGTTGATTCTTTAACTGAGAAAGGTTTTATTCCTGTTAGTATAGGCAAGAGAATTTTGCGGGCAGAAACAGCAGCTATTTCAGCTATAAGCTCCGTGAGATTTAGTGCAAAAGAATTTTAAGTAGATTTATATTTTTATTATATGAAGTTAGGCGTAGTAATGGATCCGATAGAGTCCATTAATTTCAAAAAAGACAGCACTTTAGCCATGATGCTAGAAGCTCAAACAAGGGAGCATGAGCTCTTTTACATGACCCCAGATTCGTTGTATATAAATGAAAGCGGTGCATTTGCTATCGCAAAAACTATAAATGTTAAAAATGAACCAACCGGATGGTTTGATTTTAAAGAAGAAATGCAAATTAAGTTATCTGAATTAGATGTAATATTGATGAGACAAGATCCTCCTTTTAATTCAAATTTTATATACAACACATACGTATTAGAATCAGCTGAAAGAGAAGGTGTATTGGTTATAAATAAACCTGCCAGCCTTAGGGATTGCAATGAAAAAGTTTTCGCTACTGAGTTTCCTGAATGTTGTACTCCATTTTTAGTAACTAGCGAACCATCTTTATTGAGATCTTTCATTGACGATCATAAAGATACTGTAATAAAACCTTTGGATGGGATGGGTGGCTCTTCAATATTTAGAATAAGAAGTTCGGATCCTAATTTAAACGTCATCTTGGAGACTGTAACTGAATCTTACGCAACTAAGGTGATGATACAAACATATATACCAGAAATAGTTGATGGTGATAAAAGAATTTTATTAATTAACGGCACTCCAATGAATGCTGCTGTTGCCAGAGTTCCTGCTGAAGGTGAGCTTAGAGGAAACTTAGCGGCTGGAGCTTCAGCGGTCGCAAGATCACTAACTGAAAAAGACTTATGGATATGCGAACAAGTTGGACCAAAGCTAAAAGAGTTAGGTTTAGTGCTTGTAGGATTAGATATCATTGGAGATTATCTAACTGAAATTAACGTCACTAGCCCCACTTGTTTTAGAGAATATGAGAGTTTATGCGACATTAATGTTGCGTTTAACTTCTTAGAGACCTTAGAAGGTCTGAACAAAAATGATTGAGGAGTCTGGTGTAGTAATGGCTTTTGATTACGGCTTAAGAAATATAGGAATAGCTATAGGCCAAAATATTACTAAGAGCGCTTCAACTTTCTATGCTGTTAAAGCTAAAGAAGGAAAACCGGACTGGATAAAATTAGATTCAATTGTTGAAGAATGGAAGCCAAACTTATTCATTGTTGGTGATCCGTTTAATATGGACGGAACAAAAAGCGAATTTCAGAAAAGAATCTCTAAGTTTTCTTCGGAATTAAAAAAACGATATGAGGTCAGAGTGCATATGATGGATGAAAGGCTTACCACTAAAGAAGCCATAGAAAGGATTAAGATTGAATCCAATGGATTAAAAGGATCAGCCAATAAACACAGTATTTCTGCTCAAATTATTCTAGAAGATTGGTTTAGGAGTGAAGGTTAATGGCTGGTTCTATTCCACAAGATTTCATAAGGGAAATTGTAGATACAACAGATATTGTTTCTTTAATAGATGGATATTTACCACTTAAAAGAAAAGGTAAGGACCATTGGGGAATATGTCCCTTTTGTGATGATGGCAAGAATCCTTCCTTTAGTGTTAGCGAACAAAAACAATTCTTCTATTGTTTTAAGTGCAGAGCAACAGGAAATGTAATTGGTTTTTTACAATCCCATCAAGGCTTTGATTTTGTTGAATCCGTTGAAGCTCTAGCTAGCAAAGCTGGCCTTGAAGTTCCTTACGAATCAAGCCAAACACCGAATAAAGAAAGAGATCCATTGTTAGAGTGCATGAAGGCTGCTAGTGAAATCTTTGAGAAGAATCTAAGTAAAAATGATTCTGCAGAAAAGACTAGAAAATACATAAGGCAAGAAAGAAAAATTTCGCCTGAAATTTGTAAAAAATACTCTATAGGTTATTCACTAAATTCTTGGGATTCTTTAAACGAAGAATTAAAAGAGAAAGGTTTTTCAGAGGAAATATTAATTAAAGCAGGGTTAGCCAAGAAAAATAAAGAAGCTAAATTGTATGATGTTTTTAGAGACAGGTTAATGTTTCCAATCAAAGACAGGAAAGGAAGGGTTGTAGGCTTTGGTGGCAGGGTAATGAATCCAGATGACCAACCGAAATATTTAAATACAGGTGACACACCTATATTTCAAAAAGGAAAAGAACTATATGGTCTATATGAGGCATTAGAGGTCAGAAAAGATCTAAATAATCTATTTGTGGTTGAAGGTTATATGGATACAGTTGCGATGTCGGAGCACGGTCTGAGAAACTCAGTGGCAACTTTAGGAATAGCAACCAATAGATTCCACGTTCAAAAATTATTACAACTCACTAACGAGATAATTTTTTGTTTTGATGGAGACGATGCGGGTAGAGGCGCAGCTTGGGGGGCATTAAAAAATGTTCTACCTGCTGTTGTGGACGGCACAGAAATCAAATTTTTATTTTTACCGGAAGGAGAAGACCCAGCCAGTTTGCTTGAGAAAGAAAGCATTGAAGACTTTAAGAAAAGGATAAATAAAGCTAAATTATTGTCTGAATATTTTATAGAGAAATTAACTCAGACGTTTGATGTAACTTCACTAGAAAAGAAAGCTTCTTTAGCCTCTAAAGCTATGGGGCATTTATCTTCAATGCAAGAGAGTTCAATAAAGAAACTCTTAGAGAGTGAAGTCTCAAGTATTACTGGGCTAGATAAAGATGACATAAGAACGCACAGTAAATCTTCGAGCTATCAAAGAAAGTCTCCGCGATTTAAGAAAGAAATATCTGAAACCAAAGAAGAAAGAGCTTTTGAGCAAACAGGTCTAGGTTCAAAGATTCTCAATGTAATTCTTGCCTATCCTTTTTTAGCTTCAGAAATAAAAGACTTGGAAAGGTTTGTTGGATTTAAAGAACCGGAAGTGAGATTGATGGTAGAAGTCATCCAGTACTTCATTTCTGATCCAAAATTAGGAATATCCGATTTATTAAGTAATATTGATCCAGATTCTGCTTCATTTATAGGAACTTTAATTTCTACAAGCCCGACAATTGAAGAAAAGAATGCTTTGGCGTATTTAGAAGATTGTTTGTCTTTGCTGAAAAAATCAGATTCTATCTCTAGAATCTTTGAGTTAAAAGAAATCTACCAGAACAACGGCCTCTCTGATGATGAAACTTTTGAACTTCAGCAGCATTTACTATCTAATATAGACAAGTTAGAGGAGCCTGAAAGAAAGCTTTTAAGAGATTTAAGTCAAAAAGCAAATTAAAGAGTTTTTATATTAAATAAGGTATTTATCAAAAAAAAATAATATAATTGCGCACCCCTAAGATTTAGATATGGCAAAAAAAGCAAAAACCCCAATAGTTGAAGTTAAAGAAAAGGAAGTAGAATCACCTGAAGAGGCGGAAGAAGTCTTATTCGGAGAGGAAGATTTAGAAAATTCTGGCCTTAGAGAATTACTTGATAAAGGTAAGGATCAAGGATTTCTAACTTATCAAGAAATAAACTCGATGCTACCCGAGGATATATCAGATCCTGACCAAGTAGAAGAGACTATACAAATGCTTATGGACGTAGGCATAGAAGTTTTAGAGTCAACAACTTCTTCTGGTGGAGATAATGCAGATGCGGCTCCAGAAACGATAGCAGACACAAGGACAACCTTAACAACTGTTGAATCAGAGGTCGGGAGAACCACCGATCCAGTTAGGTTGTATATGAGAGAAATGGGAACAGTTGATCTTCTTACAAGAGAAGGAGAAATCGCTATTGCAAAAAGAATAGAAGAAGGAGCTAGGGAGTTGCTATTCGCTTGTTGCTTCTATCCAGGAATTGTTGATCGAATACTAGATGAATATCAAGAAGTAGTTGCAGAAGACAAAAGGTTGTCTGAAGTACTTGTTGGATTTATGGATATTGAAGAGGGAATTCCGCCTCCAGCTTTAGCCCAGAAGAAAGAAAAAGAAGAGAAAGGTGAAACTGATGAAGAAGAGCAAACTGGTCCAGACCCAGTTGAGGTAAAGAAAAGGTTTAGCTCTTTAAAGAGGCAGTTTAATAAAACCGAGAAGGCTTGTGTGAAATCAAGAACAAGCAAAGCAGCAATTAAAGAACAAGAGAAATTAGGAGAGATATTTAAATTTCTGAAATTATCTCCAACTCAATTTGAAATAATTGCCAATCCTGCAAGGGATGCATTAGAAATTATCAGAGAATGTGAGAAATTCATATTCACCGTGATGGTTAAAAGAGGAAAGATGCCGAGAAAAGATTTCATTAAAGATTTTGCTGGAAATGAAGCTAATGCTAGCTGGTCTGAGAAGATAGCAAAATCAAGAAAGCCTCACGCAAAAGAGGTAAAAGAGAATATTGATGAAATAGTAAGACTGCAAAACAAACTTTTAAAGTTAGAAAAGATAATTCAATTACCTATAGCTGAAATTAAGGACATTAACAGAAAGATGTCTATAGGTGAGGCCAAGATTAGAAGAGCTAAAAAAGATATGGTAGAAGCTAATTTAAGATTAGTCATTTCCATCGCAAAGAAATATACAAATAGAGGACTTCAATTCTTAGACCTGATCCAGGAAGGTAATATTGGGCTCATGAAAGCAGTGGATAAGTTTGAGTATAGAAGAGGGTATAAGTTTTCTACTTACGCCACATGGTGGATAAGGCAAGCAATAACTAGATCCATAGCCGACCAAGCAAGAACAATTCGTATACCAGTTCATATGATAGAAACCATCAATAAGCTAAATAGAGTTTCACGTCAGATGGTTCAAGAGATGGGTAGAGATCCAACTCCAGAAGAATTGGGTGAAAGAATGGATCTACCTGAAGACAAGGTTAGAAGGGTTCTGAAGATAGCTAAAGAACCTATATCTACAGAAACACCTATTGGAGATGAAGAAGATACTACTCTCGGAGATTTTATTGAAGATACATCTATCGATTCCCCAGATGAAGCAGCTACGGAAGAGAATCTTCAATTTGCCACTGATGATATTCTCGGAAGCCTTACTGCTAGAGAGGCTAAAGTTTTAAGAATGAGATTTGGTATAGGCATGAACACAGATCACACTTTAGAAGAAGTTGGGAAACAATTTGATGTGACAAGAGAGAGGATCAGGCAGATTGAAGCTAAAGCCTTAAGAAAACTTAGGCATCCAACAAGATCGTCTCATCTAAAAGGGTTTTTAGACGAATAAGAGTTTCTACAGGGCCTGTAGCTCAGTTGGTTAGAGCAGTGGACTCATAATCCATTGGTCGGAGGTTCGAGTCCTCCCGGGCCCACCATATAAATTTTAAATGCTTTATTTTGCTAGTTTTTTATTCATATTCATTTCTATTTGGGTTGGAAATGCTGCATTAGCTCTTTTTTTAGGGATAATTCTTGCTTCTTACAAAGAAGTACCGCAAACTTTTTTTACTCAAAAATATGGATCGAAAATCCTTCAAACAGGTATAGTTTTCTTAGGGGGAAGTTTAAGCCTTGATTCTTTCTTTGAGATAAATTCTTCTTATTTTCTTTTAATTTCTTTGTACGTTATTGCGGCATTCTCTCTTGTTCTTTTGGTCGGAAGAATATTAGGAGTTTCAAAGAAACTTTCTTATTTACTAGGCTCAGGAACAGCCATTTGCGGAGGCACAGCAATTGCTGCTGTAGGGCCTGCGATTAAGGCTAAGCCTGAAGAATTTACTACAGCCATCACAATTGTTTTCTTACTAAATGCTTTAGCGGTCATCTTGTTTCCCATTGCAGGAGATTTCTTTAATCTTTCTGAAAGAGAATTTGGAGCTTGGGTTGCTTTAGCAATTCATGACACAGCTTCAGTTATTGGAGCAGCATCAATGATGGGAGACGAGGCTATTGAGGTAGCAGCAACCTTGAAAGTTACAAGAACTTTATGGATAGTTCCTTTAGTTATAGGATCTGCCTGGTTATTTAGAAATAAGTCTTCAGGATTTGGATTACCTTTATTCGTGGTTTTCTTTTTGATAGCCACAATTCTTAATTCCTTAATCAGCCCTTCAAATGATCTAACGGAAATTCTTAAACTAATAAATAAAGTATGCTTGTTAACTGGTTTGTTCTGTATAGGTACTCAAATTAATATTGACAGTCTAAAGTCAATATCTATAAAGCCTGTACTTTTAGCTGTTTCTGTTTGGTTGATCGTTATCCCAACCTCTTTTTGGTTGGTTTCGGTAATTTAAATATCTGCTTAAGATTTCTTCTCTTTCTTCGTTGATTCGTAGGCATTCTTGCTAGCCCTACCTACCGTATAATCTTTAGAAAGATCTTCTTTTGATGATTTGGGGGACAATTCTCTTACTCTTTCATATTTCCCTTCGTCATAGGCCGTCCTGAACGGTTTCATATTTCCCCATACATCTCCTACTTTACCACTAGCCCCCATACCAAATCCCTCTATCGTTGCACCATAGACTATGGCCTGCATTCCCATTCTATGCAGTAATTTTGGGCTGGCGTTCTCAATTACATCAGGAGCAACAGAAAGTGACCAATTTTCTTGGGTTCTCATCCAGGCTTTTACATTACTCATGGTCGCAACGAAACGTCTCTTGTCTGTTTTATTAACACCTGTTCCATGTAAGAGCCTTCCATCGAAAATCATTATTGTTCCAGCCTCAGCTTCAAGGTTTATAGTTGGAGGAAGTTTTCCTATTTTTCCTCCGCTGCCTGCCTCACTCATAATTTTATGGCTTCCGGGAATGACTAGAGTTCCTCCATTCTCTTCATTTATGTCTTGAGGTATATACATCGTATTCACCAAAGCTGGTGCTTGTTCTGTGATCCAAGGCACTAAAGGACCTTGATCCATATGCATACCTTGAGGGTATTTTCCTGGGTCCGCTCCATTAGATAAGAAGCTATGGCAGATCCAACCAGGGCCTAAAGTTTCGTTTAACAATTGTTCTATGAGAGGACCTGCTTGCACAGCGTCAGGGTGTTGTTCAATGCATTTTCCAAATATTTCGCCTTTATTAATTAATGTGTGGATGTATTGACCAGTAGGAGACATGGCTTTTATTCCTGCTATTTCCTCTCCTTCAGCTTGCTCTAGAATTCTGGTTATAAAAGCTTCCGTTTGTGTTTTGGACATAGCCTCTTCAATCAAACCGAAACCCCACTCTTTTAGATCAGATCTTAGGACATGTATATCTTTAGTAGGAACCGGCAATTCAAAATCTTTCCAGTAAGGGTGTTTTCTGGCAACCGTAGTATTCCAATAATTCTCACCCCACTCCAATGGTTTCTTTAAGTTAGGCGGAATCATCCATGGATTCTCTTTAAAGAGCGATTCATAAGGTTCTTTAGAGTTTAGGAAATCATAAAAAATAGAATCTTCCGGAGAAGAGTTTTCAGCAACGTGCTCAGGACTGAATTCAGGAACAACTTTCATAAGTAAATCTTACCAAATAATAAGAAATCATGTTTAGGATAGGATATTTTTAATAAAGTTAATCTCTTCTTCATTAAAAGCTGTTCCATCTTTTCTAAAAATATCGTGAAACCAAACTTCAGGCTCAGGAATATTATCTCCTTCTTCAATAAATTCTCCTTTTTCTTTTAGATTGTGCAGGTTCATTATTGTTTCCCATCCAAAGTGAGTTTGACTTTTCCCAGCCACCAAGCCCCAGTTATAACACCCCACGTTGTATTTTTGGAATATAGGGAGGCTAAATTGAAATGTTGTTCCAAATTCTCTAGCCATGTATTCAGTGCAGATAATTGGCCTATTAGTTTCTTTAAGCCTTTTTATAGTTGGTTCGAGTTGATCTTTTTCATATGTATGGAAAGTTATAACATCAGAATTTTCTTGATTTAATTGGATTATTTCATCGCCAACCGATCCATCCAAACAAGACGTCAAAGGCTGAGACGGGTTAATTTCTCTGGCCCATTCCCAAGTACGTTCTAATAATTTAATGGATTTTTTTCCTACTCCGAACTGCCCAGGTTCGTTGTATAAATCCCACATCAATATCCTCTTGTCTTCTGCATAGAATTCTAAGACACCTTGCACATAAGCTTTTAGATCTGATAATTCTTTTTTAGAAAGAGAGCCGTCAAATAAGTCATGAACTACTTTCATTCCTGGGCTCTGCTTCCATCCAGAATTATGAACACCTTTAACAGGTTTGGGTTGTTTCCCTAGTTTCGGGTAGGCTCTATGACAATCGTCAAACAATACTAATATAGGTTTTATTCCTTTCGAGGCACAAAAGTCTAAAACAAGGTTTAATTTAGAAGTTAAATTATTATTATTGCTCCACAACAAGTCGTGAAGATAAATTCTAAGGGAATTGAACCCTATATCTGATGCCCAAGTTATTTCTGTTTTTATAGTTTCTAAATCAAAAGTATCATCTTGGAACATTTCGAGCTGGTTAATCGCCGAACTTGGAAGAAAATTACATCCAACTATCCATTTTTGATCTTCGTACCAAGAATTAGCTTTTTCTTCTGACCACTTATTCATCAATCTTAGCGCATCTGGTCATTCCAGAAACGAATACTCCTTGCCTAGCAATTTCACAATTTTCTCTCAATTTAAATACTTCTGGATAGACAATCCAACTGCAGTCTCTGCATGCTTTAATTAACAAATTATAGTCATTATTGGCTTCTACATTAGAACTAAGGGCTAATGTCATTAATAGAATCAAACTGTTGACTTTCATATAGAGATTTTATTTTATAATTTTTAATTATACTGTTGATATATGAGTTTAATAGAGACGCATGATTTATCTATCTATTATGAAAGGTCTTCAAAACAAAACAATGGACCTCTTCTCTATATTGGTGGTACTGGCGGAGATCTGAGGAATAGGCCTAATCAGCTTGACTCACCATTAAAAGATTCTTTTGAAGTAATTTCTTACGACCAAAGAGGTCTTGGTCAGACGTCTAAGCCAAAAAATACATACACAATGAAGCAGTATGCAAATGACGCCGCAGATTTCATTGATAGGTTGGGTTTTTCGAGGTTACCGATAATGGGGGTTTCATTTGGAGGAATGGTTGCTCAAGAATTAGTTATTCGTCATCCAGATAAAGTTACTAAGTTAGTCTTGGCTTGTACTTCATCGGGAGGAGAGGGCGGGTCCTCTTATCCGCTTCATGAATTAGAAGAACTAGATCCAGAAAAAAAGTTAGAAGCCGGTATTAAAATTAATGATTTAAGAATTACTGACAAGTGGGTAAAAGAAAACCCTAAAGAATGGGGAAAGCTTAAAGAATTATCTGCCAACAGGATTCAATATAAGCCAGAGCCTTCTGGCTTTAAGAATCAGTTACTGGCAAGAAAAGATCATGACACAACTTCACGCTTAACTAAAATCAAAGCACCTGTTTTGCTGGCAGGAGGAAAATACGATGGCATTGCACCAATAAAAAATATGGAATATCTTCATAAAAACATTAAATCCAGCACTCTAAAATTTTATGAAGGAGGTCACTTGTTCCTTATACAAGACAAACTGGCATTTAAAGAAATTATTGAATGGCTAGTCAAAATAGATGAGTGAATTCTTATAAAGTAATCTAATAAGCTATAATGCAGTCCATCTTAATAAAGATGGGGGTTATTAATGAAGAAATTGCTTGCAGTTCTTTTGTTTTTTGGGGTTTCCTTCTTATCAGCTGACGACGAAGACTTTTCTTACACTTATTTTGATTTAAGTGCAGTCCAGGCAGACAATACTGGTTATGACGCAACCTTTTCGCTAGGACTTCCTTTTTCTCTTTATCTTCGTGGGTCTGTAGAAGATATTGATGCCGAAATAGAAAACGCCATTTTTGAGAAATCTTCTTCGATAGTTACGCTTGGCACCCATGTATCGATTGCGGATTTACTTAAGAATGTAACTAAAGATGGTTTTAAATTTAATTTTGCCAGATTTATGGATTTTTATGCTGAGCTCGGAACCGATAAATGGGAGTTAGAAAATATCGATGGAGTCTCTGAAGAAGGAACAGACGCTTATATCCAAGGTGGAATAAGAGTAGGAGATTCTGAAGGTTGGGAATTAAGTGTTTATTTAGAGAACAGGAGCCTTGCAGAGGTAGAAATTAGCCAAGAAAATGGAAAAGCAGAATACACACTTTCTGATGATGTAAACAATACCCTCGGAATCAAATTTATAAATAATTTTCAAGAGAATATGTCTATGAACATTAATCTTGATAATGATGATGTCATTGGTTCAACAGCTTCAATAGGAATAAGATTCCGTTTATAGAAGGGCCTCCTTAGCTCAGTTGGTAGAGCAGATGACTCTTAATCATTTGGTCGTAGGTTCGAATCCTACAGGGGGCACCAGATTTCATAAAGCTTTGCCAAGATTTGGAGCTTTATCAGTTGGTGGTATAGTTAAATCATGAATAACTCTATGAAGAAGAAGACAAAGAAATCCGTTACTTTTATTAACGACCTGCATGATTTTATTATTAGCAATCCTCAATTTAGGAAAGATACTTCTAAGAAATCTGAACAATTTGTTCAAGCTGAAATTAGACCTTTAATTATCCAGTATTTAGAAAATCATTTTAGTAATCAAAATTATGTTGATTATGTAGGTAAGGCAAATAAATCTTTTTATTGGGAAGGGCAAGAAGGCACTCACGGTTCAGCTAGAGAAACAGTTTTCGCTAGTAGAAATTATCCAGATTTCATAGTTACAAACCCTTATTTAATAGCTGTTGAATATAAACAAGGCTCAACAGGTTCTCTGGTTAAACAGGCTATTGGTCAGTCTATTATGCATACGCTTTCTAGTCAGTTTGATTATGTATATATCCTTTTTCATGACGAAAATAAAGACAAGAGGATTGAGAGCTCTATAGATGGGGTCATTGAATCTAACATTATCAAAAAAATAGAAAATGATTTTAATGTCTTTTTAAAATTTATTTAAATGAAACACCTAACCATCACCTTACTAACCTTGCTAGTGCTTGGTGGTTGCACAGAAGAAATATCTCATGAAAAGATTCTTGAAAGGAATGGTTTACATTACAAAGTAGGCACGATTGAACCAATTACTGGTACTGTTGTAGATTATTACAATAACAAGCAAATTAAATCTAGATTAAATTATAAATTTGGGAAACTGGATGGTCTTCAAGAGAGGTATCATCACTATGGTCAATTAACCTCAAAAAGATATTACAAAAATGGTTTATTGGACGGACCATATAAAACCTTTCGTCCAAATGGTACTCGAGAATCTGAAGGAAGTTATAAAGAAGGTGAGCTAGAAGGATTGCAGTACAGTTACTCGATTAATGAGAGGGTTGAAATTATATATAACTGCTATATGGATAATGGCAAGCACAAATGTTTTGAATACAAAGAGTAGTTAGGAAACTTAATTACATATAGTTAGTAAAACGATACCAGACAGACATGAAAAAAATATTAGCACTTTCTTTTGTTTTAGGTTTTATAGGATGCAGTTGGTTGTTTGACCAACCTAAATACAAACTTGGCGATTGTATTACTCCAACAGACCCAATTTCTTCTTGGTATGGAGAGTATGCAAGAGTAGATGATTTCTCGGGAAGTGCTTATGTTCTTTGGTTTCCAAATTATAAAAGTAACACTGCTATTTTTATGAAAACTATTATTGAATCTGACACTAAGAAAGTAAAAGGTACAAACTGTGCTTCTTAAATAATCTTAAAAAGATTAGATAATTAAACAGTATTCTTATTCAGAATCAGCTTCACAACTTTTAATTACGTTCCTATTAAGGTTATCTACTAAAACCTTAATCAACTCGTCGCTTCTCTTTTTAAGTTCTGGGTTAACCACCTGTTTTAGGTCAGATAAATCAATCGTAGATTCTCTATGATATTTTTCTTTCTTGTAAGGTCTTAGTTTGTTCATTTTTTTCCTTTGACTACACTTACTTATATGGGGTTAATTAGAAGAATTTCAATCTACTACCAAGGAGTTCATTGACCTTTTTCATTAATGGATTAAAGACTAAACCTCCCTACTAAATCTTCCCATGTGAACCCTATGTGAACCTATTTAAGGTTTTGCCTCTCATGTGAACCTAAAAATGTCTCATGTGAACCTATGAAAGCTATATGGTTAAAGGTCTAGACCCTAAGAACTAATGACTCTTAATCATTTGGTCGTAGGTTCGAATCCTACAGGGGGCACCATATTTTATAAAGCCTTGTTATATATACGTTTCAAAGCTTTTTTATTTAAGATGTCGGCACAGGAGATGTTTTTGTCGGCATAGAGTGTCGGCATATTGTCGGCAGATTTTCCCTTAGTTCTTTATGAGATTGTAACTACTTGAATTAAAAGGTAAATTAAGAGGTTAAATGATTTCAGCATTCCAACTAGCCATCATCTCTGCAGGCGTTTTTTTCTTGAACGGATTGCTAACAGGAGTTTGGAAATTTAACCAGATTTCTAAAAGTGTAGATGGTAAGGCTCATCCTTATGTCGATATATCTCATCGTAGCTCTCTTCTTTACAGCTTTGCAGCTATATTGATTGCCAATTTCGTTTATATCAGCAAGCTTCCTAATGAAATAGAATTAATCGCAACAATTGCACTAGTTGCCTATTTTGCTTTTGCTATCTTGAGCTATATGGTTCAAGGTTTTAAACAAACAACAGACAATCAGCTTAGAGAAGTTACTAAAACAACCCGTATATTTATGTGGTCTCTAATTGTTGCTGAAATTGGAGGCTTTCTTATCTTATTTTACGGAGTATTAATATCCTTCTAAAATGTATACACAATAAACATGCCTTTAGTAAAACCCTTATCACCAGAAGCTAATTTAGAAGTTAAAGAACTGGCCAAATTTTTTAATGAAACTCTGGGCTTTTGCCCAAACTCAGTTTTGACAATGCAAATTAGACCAGAGATGGCTTCCGCTTTCATTGGTTTAAATAAAGCAGTCATGGAAAATCATGGCACAGTTACCTCAGCTTTAAAAAGAATGATAGCTTGGGTAAGCAGTAATGCATCTGGGTGTAGATACTGCCAGGCACACGCAATTAGAGCGGCTGAAAGATACGGAGCTAATTCAGAACAACTTGAAAATATTTGGGAATATAGAACACACGAAGCATTTAATGAAGCGGAAAGAGCAGCATTGGATTTTGCTTTGGCAGCTTCTCAAACACCTAATGCGGTTGATGCAGAGCTGGAAGAAAGACTACATGCCCATTGGGGTGAGGGAGAAATAGTTGAGATTCTAGGAGTAATATCTCTTTTCGGATATCTGAATCGATGGAACGACACCATGGGTACCAGCATAGAAGCAGGGGCTATAGAATCAGCAGAAAAATATTTAACTAAAAATGGCTGGAATAAAGGTAAGCATAATTAAACATTTCTTCCATTCGTTCTAATATTTACAGTGCTGGACTTCACTTCAAAGACAGCCAAAGCTTAATCGTTTATTTCTTATTCTCATAGATATAGCCTTCAATTATTAAGTCTAACTCGTTTAAGGGAAGGGCTCCGTGACTTAAAACAACGTCATGAAAGTCTCTTACATCATAATTTGTACCTAATTCAATTTTTGTTTTTTCTTTCAAACTTAAAAATTTCATTTGGCCAATTTTATAAGCAAGGGCCTGACCTGGCATGACTATGTATCGATCAATCTCGTTAACAATATCTAGCTCTGATTTACCGGCATTATCTAGAAAGAAATTTATAGCCCTTTGCCTATCCCATTCGTAATAATGCATCCCAGTATCTACCACTAACCTGACCGCTCTCCACATGTCGTACGTTAGCTGCCCAAACTTAGAGTAAGGATCTTTATAGAGGCCTAATTCATAACCCAAGCTTTCGCTATACAAACCCCATCCTTCAACAAAAGCAGTGTAGGGGCTAACCCTTCTAAACATGGGCATTTCTTCCATTTCCATCGCCAATGCAATTTGTAGATGATGACCCGGAACGGCTTCATGCACAGAAAGGACTTCCATCTCAAACTTAGGCCTAGTTTCAGGCTTATACAAGTTTACGTAATAATAACCTGCTCTTAGTCCATCGGGAGAGGGCGACATATAGTAAGCAGTTGTTGTATCGGGCGCAGATTCTTCAGGAATAGCTCTTAAGCCATAGGGAGTTCTTGGGAGATTGCCAAAAAGTTTTACTAATTCAGGGTCTATCCTTTTTGAAACTGCCAGATAACCTTCAAACAGTTTTTCAGGGCTGTCGTAGTAGAACCTTTCATCCTCTCTTAAGAAGGTTAAAAAGTCCTTAAAAGACCCTTCGAATTTAAGTTCATCGATAACGCCTTCCATCTCTCCTCTTATTCTCTGAACTTCATCTAATCCTATTTGGTGTATTTCTTTTGGCGATAGATCTGTGGTTGTAAACGACTTTGCAAGTGTTTCATATAATTTCCTGCCATCAGGAATATCATACAAACCTACGGTTTCTCTTGATTGTTTTAAATATTTTTTATTAAAAAATTCTTCTAATCTTTTATAGGAAGGTATGACCGTTTCTTTTATTACCTTTTGAGCTTCTTGCCTAAGGATGATTTGATCTTCAAAGGAAATTGAATCTGGTAAGTCTATGAAAATTTTATAAAAGGGGCTGCTTAAAACATCACTTTGACTCTGTAAGACTATTTGTCTATAAACTCTATCCATCAATACCTTGGGCGGTTTGTAACCTTTCTCTAATCCTATCTCCGCTAAAGTAATATTTTGATTAATTCTCTTATCTAAGTTTTGTAGCCTCTGAATCCAAAAAGAAAAATCATCATATGATTCAAGTGGAATAACTTCTGCATCTTCGTGTGCTAGTTGAACACCCCCTCTATGACCAAATGGTAAAAAGTGTCTATTGTATTTACTTATTTCTAAGTCATTTGAGGTTAACTGTGTAAACAATCTTAGGTTTAATTGATTAACTTTTGAAAGGTTTTCAGCATTGAATTTTTCGAGGCTTTCTAAAATACCCTTCGAATGAGCTACTCTATTTTTTATAGCTTCTAGAGAGTTGTCTCTCCATTCAGTTTCGTATCCCTTAACCCCCATTCTGGTTGCATAAACGGGATTCTGACTTAATTTATAATTCCATTCTTCATCTAAAAAAGATAAGAACTCTTTGTTTTCATTATTCTCACTCGAAGCAGACAAGATTGTATACAACATAAGAAGACAAAGACTTTTAATTAAATTATTCATGTATAACCCCGACAAAAATAAAGTCTATAGGTTTCGAGCTTCTCTGAAAAGATTATCTAGATCTTTTTTATGATTCACTGGGTTTGCTGATTTAGGATGCTGCCTCAGAAGGTTAGGTGATATAGTTAAATCTAAACTACGGAAAGAATATGGAATTTATAAAGAAGGTCTTCACTATAGCTTTAACCTTAGTTTTTATAGCTTTTTTAATAGGTGTTCTTTTTAGCCCAGGTATAAGAGAAAACTTTGTTGGATTAGTGGGCGCGCTCTTTAATGAAGGATTAGTAGGCTTTGTTGTTAGTATATTTCTTCTCTATTTATATTACCCAGTTTATAAATTCTTTAAAAATATCTTTACGACCGGATCAGTTCGAGAAGCCCTCTCACTCTCTATTGTTAAAAGCAGAATTGAAGCCTGGATAGATAAAGTATTCTATCTTCTATTACCTATAATACTTTTACTCTTCTTTTTTTTAGATAATCCATGACACACATAACCATCACCTTAGTTCTAAATGTAATAAAAAAGAATTTATGAAAGAGAATAATCTTTACAAGGTATTAAGGATCAATGAATGGGAAGATGCTTCAAGAACTGGATCAATAGTTGCAGAAGTAGACCAAGAAGATGGATTTATTCATCTTTCAACGGCTATTCAGCTTGCTACTACGCTTTCCTTCTTCTTTCAAGATTCTGATAAAGTATTTCTGCTCCAATTAGACATGGAGAAAATTAATAATAATAAACTTATCTTTGAAGAACCTTATCCAAATGATGGCCTTAGGAAAAGTTGTTTCCCACATTTATATTCTGAACTTACTACAGATAAAATATCCAACGTTTGGCTTATAGAAAGAGGTGCCTTTGTTTTACCAGAAGAGGTTATCCTTCAAGCTGAAAACCCAACAAGAAATTAAGGTAGCTATATGAAACATAATTTAGTGATTAGACTTATTCAGATATCTAAGGTTTTAATGATTATGAATCTCATTTTCTTTTCTTCAGTTTCTAATAGTCAAGAATTCCAATTTTCAAACCCAGAAGAACAAGGTTTTTCAAAAGATCGTTTAAAAAGAATTGCACCTGTAATGCAGAAATATATTGATCAAGATCTCACTCCAGGGGTATTAACGGCAATTATGAGGAATGAAAAGATTGTTTATCTTGAGACTCAAGGTTTTATGGATGTTAAGGAAGAAAAGCCTTTACGAAAGGACACAATCTTTAGAATTGCTTCTATGACAAAGCCTATAGCTTCAGTGGCACTTATGATACTTTGGGAAGAAGGCCATTTCCAACTCAATGATCCTGTATCTAAATTTATTCCTGCTTTCTCAGAAACGAAAGTCAGTACAACATCTGATGCGAGCGGAAAAACAGGAGATCTGGTTGAGCCAAAGAGAGCAATTACTATTAGAGATATGCTGACCCACACTGCTGGTTTGGCTAATAGCTATATTGGAAATAAGGATGCATACAGAAAAGCAATGTACCAACCGAGACCTAAAAGCAATTCTGAGCAGATAAATAGGTTGGCAAAGTTAGCCCTCAATTACCATCCTGGAGAAGAATGGCAATATTCTGCAGCAACAAGTGTAGTGGGCCATCTAGTAGAGATTATTTCAGGAAAGTCTCTAGATATATTCCTCAAAGAACGTTTATTTTCTCCATTAGATATGCCCGATACGCATTTCTATTTAGATAATACAAAAGGTGGGAGGCTTGCAGCTCAATATACTCCAGGAAAGAATAAAAAAATTATTTTGCAAGACCCAGGATCTGAGAAAAGCAGATGGATAACTTCACCAAGAAATATATTTAGTGGTTCTGGAGGACTTGTATCTACAGCAAGAGACTACTTAAGGTTTCAACAAATGATATTGAACAAGGGTCAGCTTAATGGAGTTAGGATTTTATCACCTAGTACGGTTTCATTGATGTTAGAGAACCATACAGGAAATTTACCTATCTGGTTAACAGGACCTGGCACAGGATTTGGTCTTGGTTATGGAGTTATTGTGGATAGAGGAAAATCATCAAGTCCCTTATCAGAAGGTTCGGCTTACTGGGGCGGAGCTTATTGCACGATATCCTGGATCGATAGGGAAAAGAATATCGTTGGTTTGTTAATGACTCAAGTAAGACCTTACACACACATTAATATCAGAAGAGATTTTCAAGTTTTAACCTATCAGTCAATAATGGACTAATATTCAATCTTTTTATCTGATAGAGTTGTATCTATTCTTTTAAGTCAGAATGGGGAAAAATGAACAAATTCTTTTTAACTTTATTTCTTTTATTTAATTTTAATCTATTGCCTGCTAATGAATGTTTGCCTTCTAAATGGGGCGAAAATGATGAAATAGGTAATGCAAATTTAATTACGCCTGAGTCTGTGTTAAAGGCTTCAAAATTAATCAAGTACGGTAAAACCTATAGTTTGGGACTAACTATAGATAGCGAAACACCAGCGTATCCTCCTAGATCTCTTTCTCTCCAGGTTGTCCAACCAACACAACAATTTGGAGTATTGGGCTTACCTAATTCAACTTACAATGATGACATATTTCAGGGCTGGTTTGGCATAGGTTCACAGATAGATGGACTAGGCCATATAGGAACTACAGAAGCGATGTTTTATAACTGTAATGACGGTAAAGAATTTGCTCAAATAACCGGTCTTACTAAATTAGGAATTGAGAAGATTCCTCCAATAGTAGCAAGAGGCGTAGTTATAGATATTGCAAGTCATCTAGGAATTGAATATTTAGATAGTGGGGTGACCTTCAGTCTTGAACAATTAAAACAGGCTGCTTTATCTCAAAATGTAACGATACAAAAAGGAGATGTCGTATTGTTGCATACAGGGTGGACAGACGCTAAGTTTGAAACAGATGCATTTGAATGGGGTTCAGGAGCTCCTGGAATCACTCCAGAAATAGCAAGGTATCTTGCAAGTAAAGAAGTTATTGCAGTTGGCGCGGATACTTGGTCATTAGATGTAGTTCCGCCTATGGTGGCTGAAGAGCCATATCCTGGACATGGAATATTACTACAAGAAAATGGCATTTATATTCTCGAGGCCATGAACACAGGGCCTTTAGTTAATGATGATGTTTCAGAATTTCTATTTGTATTGGGTCAAGCTAAAATAAGAGGCGCAGTTCAAATGATAATTAATCCAGTGGCTATCAGGTAATAGTTAAATTTATATGCTTTTAAATAGTAGCCCTTCTCCAACTAAAGACTTAGAACAAGCGAAGCTTGATTTAACCAAATATGGCTTTTGTCTAGTTCCTGAGGTATTAAATCCTCAAGAAATAGAATTAGCTAAAAAAAGATTACTTGAACAGGCCGAAGCCGAAGAAGAGCTTGGGCTATCTTTTAGAGATGGTGGCGCAGAACAAGAAATAAAAATTACTGATGGAAGGGTAGACAAAGCATCTTTTAGCACATCAAACGGAGGAGTAAATCAGAGACTCTGGATGTTGGCTAATAAAGGCCAATGTTTTAGAGATATGGTCACTCACCCTCTAGTAGATGATCTTGTTGGGCATGTGCTTGGCGAGGATTTTATATTATCAACTCATTCAGCAAATATAGCGAAGCCTGGCGGTGTTCGTATGGGTCTTCATACGGATCAATGGTGGATGCCACAACCTGTTAAGGCAGGGGAAGATTATATTAAACCTTCTGAGATCTCTAGAAGCGCTGCCTCTTCTTTTATAGAACCTAATCTTTCTTTGGGTATTTCCCCCCCTGTAGTAGCAAATTGTATGTGGATGCTATCTAATTTTTCCTCAGCGAATGGCTCTACTGAGGTTGTTGCTGGCTCTCACTTAACTGGAGCACACCCAAATCAAGAAGATCAATCTACATACCCGATCATTCAACCTGAAGCAGAAGCAGGAACTTTAATGGTTTTCGATGGTAGGCTTTGGCACGGAACTGGTGCTAATACAGGAAACTCAGACAGATTAGGAGTACTAACTACTTTTTGCTCACCTCAATTTAGACAACAGGAAAATCAGACTTTAGGGCTTGATAGAGATCTTTGGGACGAATGTTCAGAAAAACTCAAAACAAGACTTGGTTTTAAAGTTTGGAATGCATACGGGAGAATTGAAAGCTCTATGGATTATCTTATAGATATTGAACCGAAGAGGATTAAAGAACTTAAACCAAATAAAAAATGAATACTCAAATAAAAGATTTAGAAGTCATGGATTATCCACCTTTGACCGAAGATCTAGAGGAAGCAAAAGAGCATCTGGATCTTTATGGAATGGCTCTAATTAAAAATGTTCTATCTACTGATGAAGTTAACCAGATGGACCAAAGACTGACTGAGCAATTTTTTGGAGAGGAAAAGCACCAGGTTGGTTCGAAAGTTAGAGGGGATGAAGGTTTAGGAGCTGAATCTTCTGAAGAAGAGAAAGTTAGTAGGTTAGTTTGGAATCTAATAAATAAAGGGGATTGCTTTCTCAAGCTAATCGATCACTACAAAATACTTCCTCTGATTCAACATATCATTGGAGAAAGAGTTTGTCTTTGTTCTATGGGTGCCCACATGAATGGAAGTGGCAACGAAAGAATGGCATTACATCAAGATCAATGGCCTTTAGTGCCTCATCCCATGGATTTTGCTTTTATGGCTAATGTTATGTATCTAATTTCAGATAATTCTCAAGAAAATGGAGGAACTAGATTGATACCTGGCTCCCATAAGTGGCCTGTATTAGATTATAAGACAGCAAATTCTGAAGAAATTCAAAAGATGGCAGTATCTCTAAACGCACCAAAAGGAACAGCTATAGTTTGGGAAGGAAGAGTATGGCATGGCAACGGACTTAATAGGTCTGGGTCCATCAGAAGTAATATTTCTACTGCTTTTTTGCAGCCTTGGGTCAAACCTCAAGAATATCATCAGTACAGTGTCAGAGAAGAGGTAATAGGAAGATTAAGTGAAAAACAAAAACATATTCTTGGGTTTAGTTCGTATGGAACTTTGGGCGGTCACGACGGTTCTAGCGTTTCACCTGCTGACTTTAATCCAACTAGAGAATCTATAGGAATACTTAAGCCATAAATTTGAATTATTTCTTAACAATTTTATTATTCTTACTTTCTGTAATAAGTGTATTGATAGTATTGGCTAGCTGTTACTACCTGCATTTTAAGAATTCTTTTACTAAGAATTTAATTTCTAATTCAGTATTATTTAATAGTAATTTAGGGCCAATTGAGTACACGTTAAAAGGAGAAAATGGTCCTGTTCTACTATATATCCATGGAACTCCTGGAGGATACGATCAAACGATTGAACCTACTGATAGTTATAGAGTATTAACTCCGTCAAGACCAGGATTCTTAAGAACACCACTTTCTGTTGGGAAAACTCCATATGAGCAAGCAAAAGCATATAAGGAGCTAATAGATAATTTAAATATTGATAAAGTTTTGGTAATAGGAGTTTCTGGAGGGGGTCCTTCTTCCTTAGAATTTGCAGCAAGATATCCACATAAAACGCTAGGCTTAATATCTTTCGAGGCTGTTAGTTATTCTGAAGACTTTACTGAAAAAGATGCTGAATTTATTAAGGGCTCAGATATCGGGCTGTGGATACAACTCTTTCTTATGTCTTTTTTTGGAGACAGGAAACTGGCTTCTTTAATGTTCCCTAACCCAAGAAATAGGGAGAGACTTCTTTCTGATACTAAGAAAGTGGAAGACTTAAAAAAAGTGATATGGTCTATCTGGCCTTTAAGTATGAGAAGAGAAGGCCTCATTAATGATTACGAACAATTTACAAATATATCCGCTCCATTAGAGGAAATAGAATCTCCAACTCTAGTTATTCATGGCGATGAGGATATCAGTGTTGATATTAATCATGCTAAAGAATCAATCAGGAGAATAGAAAACTCAGAACTTTATGTAGTTAAGGAAGGAGATCACATGATGCATGCAACACATTCTGAAGAAATTGAAGCTCAAATTGAAAATTTTCTTCTTAAAGTATCAAAAGATTACAATTCTATTAATACTAGTTAAAGATCTTACCTGGATTTAGAATGTTGTTTGGGTCTAAGCTCTTTTTGAGAGTTCTCATTAAGTTTATTTCTTCTTCATTTCTAGAAATATTAAGATAAGGCAGCTTCTCTAAACCTATACCGTGTTCAGCAGAAACAGAGCCATTAATGTCTCTTAAAGGTTCGTATACACAATTCTCTATTTGATTCATGGAATCTTTGTCATCTTGATTAACTCCGGCGATGATATGTAAATTGCCATCAGCTAGATGACCAAATACGACAAAATGGAATTCTTTCCATTTTTCTGCAAAGAGTTTTTTTGAGTTCTCTAAGTAGGCCTCCATATCATTAATAGGCAAACTTACATCAAATATTTTAATAGGGCCCAATCTAAATTGCTGCTCAACATCATCTCTTATTCCCCAAAGATCAGTCCTTTCTTTCGTATTCTTAGCTATAACGGCATCAGAAATTAGGTCTTTTTCAAGACCATCCTCTAAAAGACTGTTGAAATGCGCCGAGTCAATTTTTTGATCAAAGCCTGAATATTCAACAAGAATGTAGTAAGGATAATCTTGGCGAATAGGGGGCTTGCTCTTAGCAGGAGCGGTCGTTACTAAAGTATAAAATTCTTTCCACATGACTTCGAAAGCAGTCACACTTCCTGCTAAACCAGAATCAAAATGCTTTAGAAGTTTTTTTACCTTTTCGAAAGAGTCACAGGCAATTAAGGCCGTGTTCTCGCTTGAAGGCTTTTCTTTTAAACGTAAGACTAGTTTGGTTATTATTCCTAAAGTACCTTCACTACCTATAAATAATTGTTTTAGATCATAGCCAGTGTTGTTTTTAAGCATTTTATTCATGGAAGAAATTATTGTTCCATCAGCAAGAACAGCTTCAAGTCCAAGAATCAGTTCTCTGGTCATTCCATACCTGATCACTTTATTGCCTCCAGCATTAGTAGAAGCATTTCCCCCTATGCTACAAGAACCTCTAGCACCTAGATCTAAAGGAAAAAACATATTATTTTGTTCAGAAACTTCTTGAATGGTTTGAAGCTTTACTCCAGATTGAGTAGTCATGGTTCTGCCGTATAAATCTATCTCTTCTATATCCGTCATTAATTCAGTAGAAAGCGCTAATTGATTTTTATTTGCAATGGCTCCTTGAGACAATCCAGTTAAGCCGCCATGCGTTACCACTTCAACTTTAGACTCATTACATAAAGCTAGGATTTGAGAGACTTCTTTAGTATTTTTAGGCCTGACTATCGCCGATGCTCCTATAGGTTCATCAATCCATATACCGGCTTTCCTTTCTTTAACGGAGCTGCCTGTTATAAGAGAAGAATCTCCACTTATATCTTGTAATTTTTTTAAGAACTCACTATTCATAACATTCAAAAGGTAAGCTTACCTTAAACATGTAGCATCGTATCTGTTATATTTGTACTTATAGTAAATAAAGAACCTGAAAAGTAAGATTATTTTTAAAATGGGAGAGAAAACATGGTTAGATTTATTTCATTAATTTTTTTATCAATTCTTATCACCGCTTGCAACCAAAGCCAAAGTTTAAAGGTTGAAGATTCTACTGTAGCTGCGCCTGATCATTATAAAGTTGAATTCGAGAATGAGTATGTAAGAGTAGTTCGTGTGACCTACAACCCTGGTGAGCAATCTTCTATGCATTCACATAGACCCTTGGTAGGAGTAACACTTACTGGAGGACAGGGCGTTTTTACTGACACTCAAGGTAATAAAGAAACTAGACCGGAAAACTTTGCAGGAGACGTACTTGCTGACAACGGTGAGACACATTCTGTTCTTAGTATATCTAAAGGGCCAGAAGAACTTGTGTTTGTAGAAGTTAAGAAAAGCTACCCAGCTTCAGCAGACCCACTAGACTTTGTTAACGCTATAAATGTGAGTTCTATTAATGCCACAGTTGAGTTAGAAGAGCATGGTATTAGAGTTATAAGAATTAAAGGAGAGCCAGGACTAGAAACTCCTATGCATTCTCACCGTGCTGGAATTACTCTTCCCTTAACAGATATAAATATTTCTCATACCAACGCAGACGGAGAGGTAGGTATAATCAACAATAAGGCTGGAACAATTTCTTGGGCAGAACCAAGAAGCCATAAAGGGAAAAACCTAAGTGACAAGTCAAATGAAGTAATTTTGTTCGAGTTGATGTGATTGCTGTATTAGAAGTTAGTAAATTTATCTAACTGAAAATCAGCATTTCCAAAAGGATTAAAATAGAATTTTTACGAATAAATACTTTTTTCGAAATCTTTTAAAGTTTTAAGACAACCTTCTTCTGCAAATGGAAGCATTTGCATTAATATTACTGCTGCAATTTTATTTTTAGGATCTATCCAAAAATAAGAATTAAATAGACCAGCCCAACCAGCACTTCCTTTTGGTCTCCCATTTTCTATATCTTCATTATTTATCATAAATCCAAGACCCCATGACTTATCAGTGTCAGGAAAGAAATCAACATCGTTAGATAAAATTGGCGCACTAGTTTGCATACTTGTCATTAGTAATTCTCCTGTGTGAGAAGTAAGCATCAAATCGACCGAGGTCTTTTGTAATATTCTTCCTTCTGAAGACTTCCCTTGATTTAAAAACATATTAAGAAAAGAAGAATAATCACTTAATGTAGATACAAGATTCCCCCCACCTGAGTAAAAATCAGATTTTTCTGGAGGATCAAATGGCATTTCAAAATACTCCTCTCCATTTCTACTGTGGACTTTTACTAATCTTTCAATTTTTTCTTTAGGTACATCATAAGAGGTATCAATCATACCAAGTGGATTAAATATATACTTCTTCATATAGTCTTGAAGTGTCATGTCAGAAATTTTTTCAACCAATACACCTAACCAGTCAATGCCTATTCCGTATTCCCACGATGATCCTGGGTTAAAAGATAAAGGAGCCTTTAAGAAGTTATCATCTCCAGAAAATGCAGTTGCTAAGTCACCATTTTCTACCATAGCTGCAACATTCTCGTTCCATATTTCATATGCGAAACCCGACGTATGAGTCAGAAGTTGTTTAATAGTTAAATCGGAGCTAGCTTCTGAGAGCAAAGGTTCATTCTTTTTATTAAATCCTTCAAGAATCTTTTTATCAGCTATCTCAGGAAAGAATTCTTTTAACTTAGTTTCTAAAGATAATTTTTCTTTCTCTATTAATTGCATAATGCATGTTGAAGTAATTGCTTTTGTCATTGAAGCTATTCTAAATATTGAATCTTTTTGAACATTCTTGCCAGTAGCGATATCTGCTAAGCCAAAATCTCCTCTATAGAGGGTTTCCTCTGACGAGAGGACGGCAGCAGAGATTACTGGGGAATTACTTTCAACAGATTTAGAAAGGACTTGATCTATTTTTTCTTTATTTATGTCCATATAAATTTGACTGCTTAGAACTTAGTAAATTTATCTAAATGGAAATCTGCATTTCCGAACTGTGAGTCAATAACAAGTAATCTCTTGAAAAAGTGACCTACTCTTAACTCTTCCGTTACACCCATACCTCCATGTAGCTGAACAGCATTTTCACCAACAAAGATCCCTGATTTCCCTATTAAATGCTTCAAGGCGTGAATAGTTCTTTGAGCCATAGATGGATCTTGAATAGTTTCCATAGTTGCTCTAAACAAAAGAGACTTGCATTGCTCATATTCCATAAACATATCTACCATTCTGTGTTGCAAAACCTGAAAATCAGAGAGGGGTTGATCAAATTGTTCTCTTTGTTGGGTGTATTCAACAGTGTCTTTGTAAAGAACCTCCATTGCACCTACAGCTTCAGCGCATAGAGCCAGAATTGCATTATTAGTTATAGTTCTAAGGATACTGAAGCCTTTATCTGGGTCACCTATCATTCTTTCTGAGTTAACCTCTACATTATCAAAAGTTATCTCTGAAGCTCTTAAACCATCAACAGTAGGAAAGTTATTTCTTTCTAATCCTTTGGAGTCAGAATCAACTAAAAATAAGGTAATTCCTTCTTCATCGACTTGACCACCATTTGTTCTTGTAACAACAACAAGATGATCGGCAGATTCTGCATTTAGTACCATGGACTTTTGGCCGTTGATAATATACTTCTCTCCTTCTTTACGAGCTGATGTGGCTACATCTTCTAGATCAAAACGACTTTGCTGTTCCGCATAAGCCAAAGTGATTTGCTTTGAGCCCTCAATCAGGCTAGATAACATCTCGTTCTTTAATTCTTCCGATCCACCCATTTGGATGGCGCCTCCGCCAAGCACAATATTTGCAAGGAATGGTTCTAATACAAGACCCTTTCCAAATTGTTCCATTATGACAAGAGTGTCTATTTGGTTGCCGCCAAAGCCTCCAACTTCTTCAGTAAAGGGAAGTCCTAACCAGCCTAGTTCAGCCATAGAATTCCAGTAATCTTTACTGTAACCAGGGTCTTGGGAGCTTAGTTTAACCCTTTTAGGGAGGTCATAATTCTCTTGCACAAAACGCTCAACGCTTTGTTGGATCATCTTTTGTTCTTCTGATAATTCAAAATTCATTTCTTAGACCCCTTAGTAAGTCCTAGAACTTTCTTAGCAATGACATCTTTTTGAACTTCGCTAGCACCCCCGTAGATTGTGAAATATCTACTATTTAAATAGCCTCCAGTACCTCCTTTGGCAAAAGGGTATCCAACTCCTCCATCACCCCATGCGGGAGAATAAATACCACTAGCCTCAACAGTAAGTTTTTGGATCTTTTGTTTTATTTCAGTTCCTTTTAATTTAAGAATTGAAGATTCAGGACCTAGTTCTTCTCCTGCTGCAGCATTGGCTAAACTTCTAAGTTCAGTGTATTCAGTGGCCATTAAATCGATCTCTAACTCTGCTACTTTGGATTTATAACTTGAATCATCCATTAAGGTTCCGTTGCCTCTTTGAACTGAGCGTGCATTGTCTTTAAGTTGTTCAACTTCTACTAAAGATCTTGAAAGACCGGCAAGTCCAGTCCTTTCATGCTCCAATAAGCCTTTCGCGTATGTCCAACCTTTTCCTTCTTCTCCTATTCTGTTTTCAACTGGAACTTTTACATCAGTGAAGTGAACTGTATTAACAGTGTGGGAGCCTCCAAGCGTAATAATAGGCTTTACTTCAATACCTTCTTGTTTCATTGGAAATAAGAGAAATGTAATACCTTGTTGTTTGATACCGGAATCATCCGTTCTTGTTAAACAAAAGATCCAATCAGCTACATGGGCTAAAGTTGTCCACATTTTTGAGCCATTGACAGTGTAGTATGTACCATCTTCCGAAAGAACGGCTTTTGTTTTTAAATTTGCTAAATCAGATCCTGCTCCGGGTTCCGAGTACCCCTGGCACCAGTTGACTTTCCTATCTCTAATATCTGGCATAAATCTTTCTTGTTGCTCTTCCGAGCCGTATGACATAAGAATTGGGGCCAGCATTCCTAGACCGAAAGGCAGGTCAAAAGGTATTGCGGCTCTAGCAGTTTCTTGTTCCCAAATATAATGTTGAGTAGGAGTCCAACCAGGACCACCAAATTTTGCAGGCCATTTAGGAACATCCCAACCACCTTTTTCTCTGGCCTTTTTAAACCAACCTAAACGCCAAGAGAAGTAGTCTTCTCCGTCTTTCATTTTATTTTCATCAAAGAAAGCTTTGACTTCATCTCTAAAAGCTAAGTCTTCTGAACTAAGTTCTATATCCATAATTATCTATTTATCTTTTTTGTATAAGGAGTTTCAATATTAATTGCTTTTAAAGATTAAAGCTATGTGAAAAAAAGGGAATATCTAGTTCTTTTATCTATATAAATTTTTTCTGATATAGTCTTGTTATGGATTCTTTAATGTTAGTAGCTTTAGTTTCTTTAGTTTTATTTCTGTTCCTATATAAGCAGATATTAGATCTAAAAAAAGAATTACAAACGGAAAAAAATAATATTAAAGAGTTGGAAGAGAAACTTGTTGCTTTAATAGACAAAGATTATGGCTTCTCAGAAGACCGATATTAGTTAAAGATACAAGGAAGTTAGGTTTGTTAAAATTAGCCTTTTTAAGAAGGAAGGGATATTTATAAATTAGTTTTAGATAAGAGGTAATCATGAAACCAGTATGTTTAGTATTAGGAGCGGGAGCAGGAATAGGCGGAACCGTTGCAGCAAAATTTGCCAGTGAGGGATACCACTCTTATTTATGCAGAAGATCAGATCAAGAAGGATTAGATAGATTAATTAAAGGAATAGAGGACTCTGGCGGATCTGCATCAGGTTCTTTGCTGAATGCAATAGAAGAAGATGTTCTAGAGGAATTAATTACTAAAGTAGAATCAGATGTAGGCCCTATAGAAGTTCTGGTGTATAACTTAGGTGCGCAGACTGGCATGAAACTCCTTAGTCAGACTACACATAAAGAGTTTGAATGGGGATGGAGAATGGCAAGTTTCGGACTTTTCAGGGTTGCTAAGGTTTTATGCCCTATTATGGCCGAAAGAGGAAAGGGAACCTTTTTAGTAACATCTGCAACAGCAGCGATGAGAGGAAACGCAACGCAGCATTCTCATGCAGCCGCTATGGGAGCAAGAAGAATGTTGTGCCAGTCGCTGAATGCTGAATTTTCTTCTAAAGGAATACATGTAGCTCACATAGTTGTAGATGGTGCGGTAGATGCTCCAGATACTCTAGGAAAGATGCTTGGACCTGAAATGTATCAACAATTAAGAGAAACTAAAGGAATGGAACATGATGGTCTTTTGCTTCCTAAAGAGATAGCTGAAACTTATTTTCATCTAGCTCAACAACATCGATCAGCGTGGACTCATGAGCTAGATTTAAGAGCCTTCTCAGACTTGGCTTGGTGGAACCATGCCAGTTCGCTTGCTATTCTTGAAGATTAAGCTCTAAACCTACTTATTTGGATATCTTCTTCCCCTAAGTCAGTGTAGTTATCGTCGACTCTGCCTTGAATATATTCTTTCCAAGTGAAAGGTACGTACTTAGGATCTTTATCTAAAATTTGCTCTAATGGTTGTATTACAGCATCTCTTTTGGGGTTATAAAAATAAGGAGTGCTATATCTGGCTTTTTTAGTTCTTTTAGTCACTCTATGAATTGCAGCTACATACTTATCGTTGGTCCAAACTTGCATAGCATCACCTAAGTTCACTACTATCGTATCGGCTTCAGGTTCTATATCAATCCAACCAAATTCTTTCGATTTAGTTTGCAAACCACCCGTCATATCTTGAAGTAAAAGAGTAAGTATTCCTGGATCAGTATGATGGTGCAAGGCCATGTCTCCTAAATTAGTAATTTTATTTCTAGTACTTTCTTCTAAAGGATCTTCTACTGGATAGAAGTTTAATCTGGCATTGCTAGTTGAACCTTCTCCATTAGGAAGCTTAGTATTGTTTGAATTTAAATTTAAGAAAATAAGTTGTAGTGTTTCTTCAGCTACCTGAGATGCTTTTGAAAAGAAAGTTTCCATTGTGGATCTAAATTCACTATTTTCTGGCCACTGATTTAAGTCTTCTCCATTTAACTTAGGATACATGAAGTCAAAAACTTCCTTTAAATCTCTTTTTTGTTTGGTTAACTCTCTATCGTAATAACCAAGTGGTATGGTCTCGGTTCTTATAATTTTTAATTTTTCTTCTCTTGGTTGATTAAAAAACCATTTAGACATCTGCCACATATCATCTATTTCTTTTTGCATACCATGATTTTTCAATAGAAAAAAACCATGATCTTTACATGCTAAATCTAAAAGCTTCAGCTGTGAGGCATCACTTCCGGCCTTTTGTAAATCTATTGTAGGTACATTAGCTTGATTCATGGTCAGCTGCTCTATCAGAGAAATTAATAACACTTTCAAAGGAATGCATAGCTTTTAGAACATCTAAGTCTTGGCGCTGACCCCCAATAATTTGGATAGCGACAGGAACATTAGAGGTAGAACTAACGCCCACAGGAATAGTGCCTGCAGGATTACGAGTCATATTAATTCCCATTGTAAAGTCTACCCATGAAGGAGTTTCCTCTCCGTTAACAGTCCCGTCTCCTTCTATTTTAGGCGCTTGACCGCATGTTCCTGGTGTGATGATTAAAGGAGATTCTTTAAAGGACTCTTCTAATTGAAGGCCAAACTTATGACAAGCATCTATTGAAGAAGCGTAAGAAGCTCCGTCCATTTTCATGCCCATTTCTATAAACATTCTTAGAAGAGGGTCAATTTTTTCATATTCATCTGTTCCTACAAGGTGCTGTTGTCTTCTCGCACAAGCACACGCCCAAAAAACCATCCAAGCATCTACAGGGTTTTCATCCCAGATTTTATCTTTTTCAATGATAGTTACCCCAGCATCTTCTAGTGACTTTACTGCTTTTTCACAGATTCCTAGCACTTCTTTATCTACCGTAGAAAATCCCATGGTAGGCGACCATATAGCAGTTTTTGGTAAATCCCCGCTTAACTGCTTCGACCAGTTAGGGTTGTCTCCTTCAAGAGAGAAAATATCACTTGGATCTGCTCCTACAGAAGCATCTAAAGCAAGTGCAGTGTCTGCAGTAGTATTTGCCATAGGTCCTTTTACAGTTAATAAACCTGACCCTGGTGGTTTAGGGCCTCCGTTAGGAATTCTTCCTTGTGAAGTTTTAATCCCACTTAAACCGCCCAATACAGAAGGAATTCTTATCGACCCACCTCCGTCAGAACCAGTACCTAGAGGAATCATTCCAGAACATAGGGCAGCTGAGGTTCCTCCAGAAGATCCGCCCGGAGAATATTCAAGATTCCAAGGGTTTTTAGTAGACCCAAAAGGAGCATTGTCTGTTTTACCTTTATGCCCAAATTCAGGCGTATTTGTTTTGCCTAAAATAATACATCCTTGATCTCTTAGTCTTTTTACTAGGATAGAATCTTCTTCAGCTGGATTATCATTGACGTGTAGTTCTGAGCCGTAAGTTGTCACAAAACCCTTTGCATCTTCAAGGTCTTTAACTCCTATAGGAATGCCAGCTAATAAGCCTACATCTTCTCCATCAGAGA
>CABXQE010000012.1 GCA_902514295.1 uncultured SAR86 cluster bacterium
AGATTTGGTAAAACAAAAGAACCATATCCCTTAGCTACTAATTCTTCTGGAACCTCACTAGGATCATCTGCTTCAGCATAAGCTTCCATTAACTCTCCAATGCCAGCTGAATTTTCGACTACAAATTGAGCATGAGGTTTTCTTTCTTCTTGATATGTTTCTATTAAATTATTTTTCAAGTTACTTCTTATTGTTAAAGCAATTTTCCAACATAGGTTCATTGCATCCCTATAACCTGACATCATTCCTTCACCCATGAAAGGAGGATTCTGATGAGCTGCATCTCCTATTAAGAAAGAATTCCCTTTATGAAAGTGTTTTGCAATTACAGAGTGGAATTGATAAACAGCTTTTCTAATGATTTGGTACTCATTTGGTTCTAGCCACCTATTTATTAAGCCCTGAATTTTCTTATCTTCCATAAAGTCTCTCTTATCTTCTCCTTCATTTATAATAAATTCCCATCTTCTAAAAGGTAAATGGGAAGGAATATAAGTACATATTCTTTTAGGATCACAAACTTGCAAAGCTTTATTGTCTAGTCGGTTATCTCCTTTAAGTTTGACGTCTACAACAACCCAATCTCTGTTGTAATTGAGATCTTGTTGTCTTATGTCTAATAACCTTCTAACGGAGCTAGAACCACCATCCGATCCAATTAAGTATTTAGAAGTAAATTCAAGTTCATTATCATTTTCTAAATCTTTAATTAAGACTCTTACGTAATTTACATTGTCTTTTATTTCTATTAAATCATGTCCCAAAAGAACTGTTGCTTTAGTTTCTTGTAACTTATCCCTTATGGCTTGGTCAGTAAAAGGTTGATGAAACATTCTAGAAGGAGCCCAACCATTTGATGTGACGACACCTTCTAAATCTAAAATCCCACCAATCAACTCTAGATCCTTATTTACAAAACCAGCCCCTCCTAACTCAGTACTATTCTGGAGATAGATTTCATCTATAGAGGCCTCTTGGGCTATCCGAAATCCTTGATCACTTATAGTTACAGCTCTAGGTAATGAGTAAATATAATTATCTTTATCAATAGCTAAAACTTTTAAACCATAACCTGATAGAAGTAGAGTAGCTAAACTTCCAGCTGGACCAAGACCGACAATAATTACATCAAAGTCTTGTGTCATGGTTTTTACAGCCTATAAGAACGATTTTTATTAGAAATTGAGGGAAAGAGGACCTTAAGTTATATGATTAAATGATGCCCGCCATCCATTAACATAGTTTCTCCAGTCACTACTTTGGACACTTCTATAAAATTATAAATGCCATCGGCAACTTGCTCAGGCGTAACGGTTAGCCCCAGAGGTGTATTCTTAGTTAGGTTCTCATGAGCTGCTTTATACATTTCATCTCCCATACCTTTTCTTAACCACTCACCTTGGATAAAACCAGGGCAAATGGCATTAACTCTAATTGGACCAAGGTTTCTTGCCATAGACTTTGTCATTGTGTTCAGCGCACCTTTAGAAGATGCATAAGCTAAACAACTACCTATGCCTTTAATGCCTGCAATTGAAGATATATTAACCACACTTGGATTATCACTCTTTAAAAGTAATTCTTTACAGGCTCTTACCATCTGAAAAGGCCCTACGACATTAACTTTGTATATATGTAAGAAGTCTTCTGCGTCCAGACCTTCTAAGTCCCCATGATTAAAAACAAATTTTGTTGTTCCAGCATTGTTAACCAGTGTGTCAATTCGACCCCATTTTTTAATTGTTTCTTCGGCTGTATTCCGACAAGCTTTGTCATCAGAAACGTCTGCTGATAAAGCTAGCCCTTCAACTCCTAAAGCTTCACATTCTTTTGCTACGGAATTTGCATCATCTATAGAGCTTGTGCAAGTAATAGCTACGTTCCATCCTTTTGATGCTAGTAATTTAGCTGTAGCAGCTCCAACACCTCTACTACCACCAGTGATTATAGCTACTGGATTTGATGATTTATCGCTCATATTTAATTCCTTTCTTATTTTCTATTAACAAACTCTTTAGAGCTTTCTTCCTTTTTAATAAATCCTGGTTCATTTTTAAAAGTCTCTTCAACCCATTCAAGTGCACTTTTTTCATCTAGCTCAGGATCCCAGGGTATACCTTGGGGCTGGTCAACATCCCAAGGTGTGTCAATAAAGATCTCGATGCCATTTTTTTCAGGATCACTAAAATAAAAAGATAGGGCGTTACCATGACATAAAGGCATGTAATCATGATTAATAGAATCAAACTTTTCTTTAACTTCTTTTAATTCATCAAATGTTTCAACCCTGAAAGAAATATGATTTAAGGATGTTTGATTTCCAACTTCTTCTCTGCCTAAAACAAAGGCTAGTTGATGATGCTCATTAGGGTTTTGACTGATAAAGATTATTTCCGGACCATTTTCTACTATTGGACCATTATCGCTAATCTTGAAGCCTAAAGTATTAGTATAAAAATCAAGTATTTTTTCTCTATCTTTTATATTAATTACTGTATGAGACCAATCTAATTTCATAATACTAAACTCATTATGAATCATTCACACCAGAATGGTTTGATATTCTTTTACATTCATTTTTTAAAGTACCTATTCCTTCTATACTAGTAGTTACAATATCTCCTTCTTTTAAAAATTTACCCTCCATAACTCCAACACCACCAGGAGTCCCTGTAAAAATTACATCTCCTGTATTTAAGGTAACTATTTCAGATAAATAAGAGATGATTGAAGCCACATTAAAGATAAGATCATTAGTGTTGTCCTTTTGCCTTATTTCTTCATTAACTTTGCATTCAATGTGCAGACTATCTTTATCTTTTAATGCATCAGGAGAAACTAAATACGGACCCATTGGACCAAAGGTATCAAAAGACTTACCAAGATTAAATTGAGGAGGTTTAGAAGAAAATTGAACAGTTCGGTCAGAAATATCTTGTCCTACGCATAATCCTGCCACATGGTCCCAGGCCTTATCTTTTAAGATATCTTTACCAGGTATTCCTATTACCGCAACTAATTCAGCTTCGTAATCAACGTGATCACTTCTCATTTCTATATTGGCATTAGGTCCAACTAAACAAGTCGTGTGTTTAGTAAAGACCATAGGTGAGGAAGGTATATCCATTCCAGCCTCTTCAGCATGATTCCTGTAATTTAATCCTACAGCGTAACAATTTTTCGGAGCAGATACAGGAGCTTCTATGTTCGCATCTTTTAATATTCCTGAAGGCTCAGCTTTGCTTAGTTCAGAACTTAGTGCCATAAGACCATCAAGATTTTTTAAAGCATTCGTAGTATCTTTATCAAAATCTCCATTTGAGATAGTTTCAAGATCATAATAGTTTTCGCCTTCTACTAATGCAGCCCTGCCTGCAATATTTGCTAGTTTAAAACTCATTTTTATCCTCTTTAATCTTTAGAGATTATATTCAATTCTAGAGATTTTATAAGCTGAATATGAGAGCATATCGAATAATTCTATGGAAAGAAAAGTATTTACTAGTAAGACAGGAGAAGACTTCTCCTACTTAAGCAACGAAAACGAACAAAATGATATAAATTTTGTTTTTTTTCATGCAACAGGTTTCAATGCGGAAACTTACAGAATTTTATTGGACGAATTAGTCAATAAAAGTAATTCAAGATTAAATTTGTATGCACTCGACCAACGAGGACATGGATTTAGCAAAGCTAGAGCAGTACCCTCTGAATTACATTCCTGGTCTGATTTCTTAATAGACGGATTAGACTTTATAGACTCTTTATCGGGAAGAATTGTTTGTTCAGGCCACTCCATGGGTTCTGTAATTGCTGCGAAGATTGCATCTATTAGGAAAGAAAGAATAGAGAAATTATTTATGATAGAGCCAGTTCTTTACAGTTATTGGGAATCCTTTAAGTTCTCATTAATGTCTAAGATAAAGATAAATAGAAAATTAGATATAGCTTCTGGAGCAGCAAAAAGAAGAAGGGAATTTGATAGTCTTGAGCATGCATTAACTTCTTATAGAGGTAGAGGTGCTTTTAAAACTTGGGGCGATGAATGGATCTCTAATTACTTACTAGGTGGTACCGAAGAAACTGAAGAAGGAAATATTCAATTAACGTGTGCACCAGAATGGGAGAGTGCAACTTTTAGATCTTCCTCAATGGATACCTGGAAGTACCTAAAGAAGATACGAATACCCTCACAAGTGATCTACGCAGAGACTAGTCATACGTATTCGCCAAAAGCTAGAAAAGAAATAAACAGTTTAGGGGCTAACTGGAAATCGAAATGTTACGACGATGCAACTCATTTCTTACCTATGGAACAGGTAGAATCAGTAATTGAAGATATAATTAAGTTTATTACAGATTAGTTATGAATTCTCTTAAGGCAGCACCTATTTCATCTGCAGAATCTTCTTGAATGAAGTGATTTCCTTTTACCGTAATTTCTTTTTGGTTTTTCCAAGTTCTTACAAACTCTCTTTGATCTCCAGTTAAAATAGATCCAGGTTCTGCGTTTATAAATAGTTTTGGAATTTCAGAGTTTTTATGAAAATCAGCATTTTTTTCTACTTCTTCCACAACCTCTTTTGGTTCCCCGTCTAATGGAATCTGTCTAGGCCAAGTGAGGGTAGGGCGTCTATCTTCACCAGCATTTTTAAAAGGTCTTATGTACTCTTCTTTTTCTTCATCGGTATACCCCGAAATGGAGTCAGCTAATAGTATTCTTTCTACAAAGAAGTTTTTCTCAAGAACTAATTCTTCGCCTGTTTCAGATCTAAAAAGTTCAAATATCTTTGTTGCTGCATCTGGCCATTGTTCCCACGAAAGAGGCATTACTACTGCTTCCATGTATGTGATGGAATTAATTCTCTCTGGATGCTCTCTTGCGAACTGAAAACCCATTGCAGAGCCCCAGTCGTGTATCACTAAATTTATTGAATCGCCCAGATTTAAATCATTCATTAATCCAGTTAAATATTTATAGTGACCGTGATATTTGTAATCAAAGTTGTTTTCTCCATCCAATTTCTCCGAATCCCCCATTCCTATAAGATCAGGTATAACCACTCTATTTGTGTCTTCTAGATATGGTGCAATATTTCTCCATAAGAACGAAGAGGTGGGGTTGCCATGAAGAAAGAGGACTGTATCACCAGAGCCTTCATCAATGTAGGCCATCATCTTTCCATTTACATCTGTAAATTTTTTTTTGTATTTCATTGTTAAGAATTAAAGATATTTAAATAAAGTTCGGTGGGGCAATAAATCCTCCAATTTCTTCTGCAATAAGTCTAGAAAACTCGATTGTTTTATTGTCTTGATAAGCCCCGCTGACTGCTTGAACTCCTATAGGTAAACCATCATTTGAAGGTCCCGTAGGGAAAACAGTACTTGGTAAATACGAGTTAACTATAATGCCAGACCAGAATATTTGTTGGAAGTAAGGCTGTTCTTGATTGTTCACCATCAAAGTTCTTTCGCTGAACTTTCTTTGATCATGTTCAAATGCAGTAACAGCCATTTGAGGACAAAGTAAAATATCCCACTCTTCAAAGAATTCTTTCCATGCTATTTTTAATTTTTCTCTTTGATAATTTGCTTTAAGCCAATTTGCGTGTGACAAAACAGCTCCTCTAGCTGATGCTGATTCAAATAATGCAGTTTTATCACCAAGTATAGCGGCATCAGATGTCATTTTAGACTCATCTAGCTCTTCTACCATTTTTTGTATTTTTGCTCTTTCTTCATCTCCCATGCCTGCGGCCATTACGGATTGAAGTAGTAATTGATAGTTTGCATGAGCAAAGGTAGGATCAAAATTAGGTCTAGCATTAAAAGAAACTTCAGTACCTAGTTTTGCTAGAGTTTCTCCAATTTGTAATATTCTTTCTTCTATTTCATTTGCAACAGGAGCAATTTCATCTGTTGCCCAAACAGCAACTTTTAGTTCTTTTAAGCTTTTAAATTTGGGCTTAGGTAGTTCTAGTTTCCAGCCTGCAGCTTCTCTTTCTGCAGGTCCCGACATGATATCTAAGGCACATTTCAAATCTTCAGCACTCCTTGCTAACGGACCACAAACAGAAAGGTCTGCATCAGGAACATTAGATATTAATTCGTGTCCAGTTTGAGGAATTATTCCATGAGTTGGTTTGTGTCCATAAACTCCGCAAAAGTGGGCAGGATTTCTAATGGATCCTCCAATATCTGAACCCGCTTCTAAGCCTGTAAAACCTGCCGCGAGCGCAGCTGCACTTCCTCCAGATGAACCTCCCGGTATTCTTTCTAAGTTCCATGGGTTATTGGTAGTTCCATAAATTGAATTAAAGCTCTGGAAATCAGCTAAATCCAGAGGAACATTAGTTTTCCCAAGGAAGTGGGCTCCTGCTTCTCTAAATCTTCTTACTGCCAAACCATCGGATTGAGCAGTATTTTCTCTAAAGGTTTCATTTCCCCAAGTCGTCTTTTGATTGGCTATTGCATAGGATTCTTTTATTGTCATAGGAAGTCCATGAAGTGGACCTAAATCTTTGCCTTTAGATAGAGCCTCATCTGCTTTTTCTGCATCTTGAATAGCTTTATCGAACATTTTTATGACTACAGAGTTAACTTCTCCATCTAATTTTTCAATTCTATCTATATACATTTGAGTAAGTTCTTTAGAACTTACTTCCTTAGATTTAATTTTCTTAGCTAATTCAGTAGCTGATAAGTGGTAAATTTCCATGTTTAATCATCTCCAGGTTTCCAATCCTCATATCTTTGTTGTAGTCTTTGCATGCCTGAGATCCATCTATCTCTATCATTTCCTTTTCGTGAAACATATTCTAAAACTTCAGCATGAGGCGTGACTAAGAAACGTTCCTTTTCAATAGCATCCAATACGTCTGCAGCAGCTACTTCAGGTTCAATCATTCCATCCACTCCCGCAACTCCAGCTCCTTGAGCTGTCATAGCCGTTCTTACTGCTTGAGGGCAAAGACAAGATGCTCCTATGCCTTTGCTTCCGTATGTGATCTTAATCCATTCTGCAAAACTCACGGCCGCAGCTTTTGTTACAGAGTAGCCAGCAGATCCAATTTGAGTTAAAAGTCCTGCAGCTGAGGCAGTACTCATTAGATAGCCTTCTCCTCTTTCTAACATTTGCGGTAAAACGTGTTTTGCAGCAAAGATATGAGATTGAACATTTACATCCCAAATGTTTTGCCAGTCTGAAGTTTCTACTTCAAAAAAACCTGGCACTCCTCCAATTCCTGCATTGGAACAAAAAATATCAATACCTCCAGATAAAGAATTAGCTTCTTTAATGACATTGATTATATCTTCTTCAACTCCAACATTAGCTTGTACTGCTAAACCTCCTATAGAATCTGCTGTTTCTTTAGCTCCTTCTAGGTTTAGGTCAACACAAACCACTGATTTAGCTTCCGCGTTATTAAACGCCTCGCACAGAGCTTTACCTATTCCACTAGCGGCTCCAGTTACTACTACTCTTTTACCCTTTACTTCCATTAATCTAACTCCAATTCTTTTATGGCATCTTCTCTCATTTGCTTTTTAGCTGTTTTTCCAGATGCAATTCTCGGCAATTCATCTTCTTGGAACCACATGCGTTCAGGGATTTTAAACTTGGCTATTTTTTCAGCTAAGAAAGCAGATAATTCTGCTTCATGTAAAGACGCTCCAGGTTGAAGTGCTATCCTAGTCGCAAGACTTTCGCCTAGACGCTCATCTGGTATACCAAATACAGAAGCTTCTGCGACAGAAGGGTGTTCAGCTATAACACCTTCAATTTCTAAGCAGGCAATATTTTCTCCACCTCTTATAACAATGTCTTTTATCCTATCTTTAATGTAGATAAATCCATCCTCATCAGCGCATCCTACATCTCCACTTCTAAACCAGCCTTCAGAGTCTAAAGATTCTTCAGTGGCTTCTTCATTTTTCCAATAGCATCTGAAATTAGAAGCAGATTTAATTACAATCTCTCCTAACTCACCAGTTTCAACTTCATTGCCTTCTTCATCATAGATTTTTACCTCATGAACAAGAGGGGCTGGGAAGCCAGCTGAATCCGGTTTTAAATACAATAGTTTTCCGCTGGCATTAGTCCCAGCAGCATTAGTTTCTGTTAATCCATAGCCAACACCAGCCGCTTTTGTAGGATGATTCTTTTCTTGAGCTTTAATTTGCTCAGGAGGTCTTGCAGCACCTCCACCGCTTAACATTGCTAAGCTAGAGACATCAATGTCTGGATTTTCTTCACTAACTCTTAAAATATCCTGAGACATAGTGGGAACACCTGAAAATGAAGTTACTTTATATTTTTCAACAAGCTCAATAGCCTTAAGGGGGTCCCATTTATACATCAACACAATTTTTGTAGCTGAGAGTAAGGAAAGTAAAAAATTTGAATGTGAACCTGTTACGTGAAAGAGAGGTACCGCAGCTAAAGTACACGGATTTTCTGGTTGGGGAAAAGTTTCCCCATCACTTTCTATACTTCCAGCTAAAGTTCCTAAAAATGCCCAAGCAACTGGTGTATTAATAATAGATCTATGAGTTGCAACTACGCCTTTCGGGTATCCGGTGCTTCCGGAAGTATACATAATGCTGGCATCATCCTCAGGATCAATATCAACTACTGGGAAGGAATCCTTTGATTCTACTATGTCATCAAAGTTAACAGCATTCTCGTATAAATTTGCATCACAACGAACGGCTATTCTAGGAATGTCTTCAACAAACCCTTTAAGTCTTTCTAGTCTTTCGTCGTCACCTATAAATAATTTAGATTCACTATGAGTAATTCCATAATCTAACTCTTCGCCTTGCCACCAAGAATTTAAAGGAACAGCAATAGCACCTATAGAAGTTACAGCCATGTAACTATATATCCATTCAGGATAATTTCTCATCGAAAAGGCAACAGAGTCTCCTTTCTGTATGTTGTAATTTTCTTGAAGGACATGGGCAAGACCAGCAGCTTTGTTTAATACTTCTTGATAAGTATAAGACTCATCTTCGTAAGCTAAGAAATCCCATTCACCATGAATTAAAGCAAATTGGAAATAATCTCGTAACGTTGCAGGTGCGCTGGCAAACGTATTGTATTTATTTCCTCTAATAGTTACTTCTTTTAGTTCAAATAAACCTTCTTTAGTTAGTTCTCGAGCTAAAGATTCTCTATTTTCTTTTTTTATAAAATCATCTATATGCATATTACTTTCCTGTAAATTTTGCCTCTCTTTTCTCTACAAAATGGGCAACTCCTTCTTTAAAGTCTTCTGATCCAAAACTATCTAGCATCGCTTGCATCGAGCTATCTAAATTCTCATTAATAGTTTCTCCTTGAGCGTTATATATTTGCTCTTTCATTATCCTTAAAGACCTAGGAGAGACATTTTTAGCTAAATCTTTAGCGTACTCAAAAACTGAATCATCAAATTCTGCTTCAGAGAATGTCCTGTTTACAATACCCATTTGTTCAGCTTCTTCAGCTGTGAATTTTCTCGATGAGAATAAAATATCATTAGCTCTTGCAATGCCTACCAATCTAGGAAGAATCCATCCTACACCCCACTCAGCTATGAGTCCTCTTTTCGAGAAAGCACTAGAAAATACAGCACCTTCTTTAGCAAACCTTATATCTGCATATAAAGCCATAATAAATCCTACTCCAGCAGCTGGACCATTTATAGCAGCTATAATCGGCTTAGGCACTGTAGGAAAATAACTAAATCCTCCTTCAAAACCTTTAACTCCGTTAGTGGCATAGTTTCTTTCTTCTGCTTCTAATTGAGATCCTTGAGATTCTCCTTGGCTCGTGGCCGCAAGACCATCCATATCAGCACCAGCACAAAAACCTCTACCAGCACCTGTAACTATAATTACTTTTACTTCATCATCTTTAGCTGCATCGTCTAGTTTTTCTTTTAAACCAGCCCTGATTTCGTCATTAACTGCATTTAGTCTATCGGGTCTATTTAATGTAACTATCGCCACACCTTCTTTTTTTTCAAATAAAACTGCATTATTCATATCTATCTCCTATTAAGCGGTTGAACCGCCATCTATAACCAAAGTGTGCCCATTAACAAATGTTCCTGCTTGAGAAGCTAAAAATACAGCAGCTCCTCCTATTTCATCAGGTTCTCCTATTCTTCTTAAAGGACAACTTGCTGTTGACGCTTTTAAAATTTCAGGGTTTTCCCATAATGCTCTAGCAAAGTCTGTTTTAAAAAGACCCGGTGCAATTGCATTCGTTCTTACATTATGAGGTCCAAATTCAGCTGCGAGATTTTTAACGAGCATAATGTCTGCAGCTTTAGAAATATTGTACGTCCCAATAACAGTGCTTGATTGTAGTCCGCCTATAGATGAAACAATGATGATACTTCCATCTTTCCTTTCAACCATCTCTGGAATCACCATTTGGCATAATAAATGGTTGCTTTTAATATTGTTGTTCAGGACTTTATCAAAGGCGTCGTCAGGAATATCCATCATGGATCCGAAGAATGGATTAGAAGCAGCGTTACAAACTAGAATATCAATTTTACCAAGTTGGTTTCTGGTCTCATCGACTAATAATTGCAAAGCTGTTTTATCAGATATATTACAAGGAATGACTATTGCTCCTCCGTCTTGGCCTTCACATGCGTTATTTATCTCTGCTGCAGTTTCTTCACAAACATCTGCTTTCCTGCTTGAAACCACTACTTTGGCTCCTTGAAGAGCCATTTGCATAGCAATGGACTTTCCTATTCCTTTAGATGAACCAGTTATAACGGCGGTTTTACCTGTTAAATCAAACATATTTTCTCCTCCTAAAATGAAAAAACAGTTTATCCTAACTTAGTCATCTTAAAAACACCTCTTAGAGTTTTTTTAAATAATTTTGTTACACTGCAAAAATGCTTAAACCAATCACCTATATATTTGTATTTTTCTTTTTGGTTTACGTGTTACTTATAACTTTATCTGTAAATGGATACTTAGGCAGATATGAATCTCCAGGCGAGATAATTGATTCCCCTATACCTAGCAAAACTTTAGAAGATAGGTTTATTTCTCAGATTATTACAAAAGATAATTTATTAGAACAAGACAATAAGGTGATTCTTTTTGGCGATTTCCATGTTCACACAACTTATTCAGTTGATGCTTTTTTACTTGGTTTACCTATGCTTGGAGGTGAAGGAACTCACCCTCCAGCGGATGCCTGTAATTTTGCAAGATTTTGTTCTTCCTTAGATTTCTGGTCCATTAACGATCATGCTGAATCTTTAACTCAAGAAGATTGGCAAGAAACTATAGATTCCGTAAGGCAATGCAATGAGGCAGGAACTCAATCAGGAGTGCAGGATACAGTTGCTTTTTTGGGTTGGGAGTGGACTCAAGAAGGAGGACTTGGTAAGCCTCACTACGGTCATAAAAATATAATTTTAAAGGGAATTAGTAGAGATGAAGTCCCTTTAAGGCCCATTGCTTCAACTAAAAGTCTAGGTATGACTGATTTAGCTCGTTACACACTCTCTGCTCTAAGACCAACTGACAGACGTCTTCATGATTTTATGAGGTTCGTTGATGATTCAAGAATTCCTACTTGCCCAGAAGATATTTCAGTAAGAGATCTTCCATTGAATTGTATGGAGGTAGCTCATACACCTGAAGTTTTATTCGATAAATTAAATCAATGGGATTTAGACAGTATCGTTATACCGCATGGAACTGCATGGGGAGCATACACTCCACCAGATGCAGACTGGAATGATCAGCTCACGGACGACTTGCACGATCCTAATATTCAAACTTTAGTAGAAATTTATTCAGGTCATGGAAATTCAGAAGAGTACAGGGATTGGAAGAATTATCTTATTGACGAAAAGGGTAACCTTGCTTGCCCAGAAGCTACCACTGACTTCCTACCTTCTTGCAGGCAAGCAGGCAGAATAATAGAAAAGCGTTGTTTGGATGAAGGTGAATCAAAAAGAGAGTGTAAAAAGCGTGCAAATGAAGCAAGACTCAATTACTTAAACGAAGGAATATATGGTGAGACAACAATCTTTAATGAATTACCGTCTGATTGGTTAGATGCCGGTCAATGTAAAGACTGTTTCCTACCTGCTTTCAATTTAAGACCCAAAGGCTCTGCTCAATATATGCTGGCGCTTAGAAACTTTAATAATGACGATGTCGTAGAAAGATTTAAATTTGGTTTCATTGGCTCTAGTGACAATCATAAGGCTAGACCTGGAACCGGATATAAAGAAATTAACCGAAGAGAAATGACAGAGGCTGGAGGGCCAGAAGATGCTACAGGCTATTTATTGGCTTTCAGAGAAGGGGAAGGACCTTACAGCAAGTCTCTCGCAAGAAACTGGACTAAAGATACAATTCCTCCAGGGCCAGTAGAATTTGAAAGAACGGCTTCATTTTTTAAAACTGGCGGCCTTATTGCCGCTCATGCCAATGGTAGAAGTAGAGATTCAATATGGAGTGCTGTAAAACGAAAAGAAGTATACGCAACTTCTGGACCAAGAATTTTATTATGGTTTGACCTATTGAATGATCCTTACGGAGAAGAAATCTCTATGGGATCCGAGACAATAATGAATAAGAACCCAAGATTTGTTGTAAAGGCTGCTGGTTCTTTTAAACAAAAACCAGGTTGTCCTGAATATTCATTTAATGCTTTAGGTTCCGAAGAAGTGGAAAGACTTTGTAGAAATGAATGCTATAACCCCTCAGACGTTAGAAATAAAATAATCAGAATTGAAGTAGCTAGAATCACTCCTCAAATTTACGAGAGAGAAGAGATTGATAATCTAATAAACGATAAATGGAAAATTTTCGATTGCCCAGATGACAGACAAGGATGCAGCTTTACGTTTACTGACAAAGAATTTAATCAAGATAAACGTGATGTTGTTTACTATGTTAGGGCAATAGAAGAGTCTTCTAAGGCTGTAAATGCATCTGGTTTAAGATGTGAATATGATTCTTTTGGAAACTGTTTAAAGGCTAATATTTGCTCAGGTAGTTCTTTAGAAACGCCTTACCAGGATGATTGCTTAGGAGACGTGGAAGAGAGAGCTTGGTCCTCTCCGATATTTGTTGATTACAAAGAGGACCTTTAGTCTTATTTACCTTTCCAGTTAGGTGCTCGTTTCTCAGAAAAAGCGACAGGACCTTCAATAAAGTCTTCACTTTTATATAAAGCTTGCACAGCTGGATAATTCCCGTTTTGCATAGATTTTTCTAGGTCGGACTCATCTAAATTTTTATAAGCTACTTCCTTAGTTGCCCTAATGGACATAGGTGAGCATGCTTCTATTTCTGAAGCCCATCTTCTGGCTGCATCCATTAAATCAGCCTGTGGTACTACTTCATTAACAAAACCAAGCTCTTTAGCTTCTTCAGCCCCAACATGGCGACCGGTTAACATCATGCCCATGGCATTTTTCATGCCAATTTGTCTAGGCAACCTTTGTAGACCTCCCGCAAGTGCCGCTAACCCTACTTTAGGTTCAGGTAACGCAAACCTTGCATTATCTGAAGCGATAATCAGATCACAAGCTAACGCTATTTCAAACCCTCCTCCCATAGCAACACCATTTACGGCAGCAATAATAGGCTTGTTTAGGTTGAATCTACTAGTGAGACCAGCAAAACCTGATTCTGCCATGCCTATAGTTCTATCTCCTCCGGCGGCTTGATATTTTAGATCATTTCCGGCAGAGAAAGCTCTATCCCCGGAGCCAGTCACTATACCAACCCATAGGTCTTCTTCCTTCGCAAATTCATTCCAAACTTCATCAAATTCAAGATGTGATGGTGGGTGTAAAGAATTCATTACATCAGGTCTGTTTATAGTAACCTCTAAAACATGCCCGTTGATCTCTGTTGTTAAAAATTCGTAATCTGTTTTCATTTAAGTCTCCTTATTAATAGTAGGAAGGATAACAGTCATTCTTTATAAGTTAAATAGGGTAAGATTATGAAATGGATTCAAATTTAACCATTGGAATACTTTTGACGGATCATGTGGTTCCTAAGTTAATTGAAAAACATGGTGATCAAGACGAATTTTATGAGTATATCTTTAATGAAGTAGATCCTAGTATTAACTTAAAGGTCTATGATGTTGTAATTGATGAGTACCCAAATGATATTGATGAGTGTGATGGTTATATTATTACAGGTAGCAAACTTAGTACTTATGATGATGTTGATTGGATTAAAACTTTAGAAGATTACGTAAGAACTCTAGAAGCCTCTAAGAAAAATCTTTTAGGGGTATGTTTTGGTCATCAATTAATTGCTCAAGCCTTAGGAGGTAAAGTTGAAAAGGCTAAAGTTGGTTGGACACTAGGAATTCAACCTTATAATTTCTTGTCTAAGTTTCCGTGGGTGAATAATCATAATGAATCAGTTCGATTAATTCATTCTCATCAAGACCAAGTAACTGAACTACCTGTAAACGCTGAATTGATAGCAAAGAATGATAGAGTTCCCGTAGCAATGTTTAGAGTTGGTGATCATATTATGTCTATGCAAGGCCATCCGGAATTCTCAGAAGATTATGCTCATGATGTTGCCAATCTGAGGAAAGAAATATTAGGAGAAAAAGTTTTTAGTAGAGCCAGTCAAAGCTTAATGAAAAAAGATTCTGATAGATTGGAAGTGACTCAGTGGTGGGTAGATTTTTTTAAAAGGACTTAATTCCCTTCGATAGTAATCCTCTCCATTCTTCTTAACTGCGGCCAATAGTCATTTACAGGTTTATGCAAAACCGATCTATTGTCCCAAAAAGCTATTGAATTAGGCTCCCAATTAAATCTACAAACGAATTTATCTTTTTGTATATGGTCAAATAAGAAATCTAGTAATTCATTAGATTCAGTAGAATCCATATTTTCAATGTGCGAAGTAAAAAGTCTATTTACGTATAGAATTTTTTTATTTGTAACCGGATGTATTTTTACCATGGGATGAGAAATAGGTGGGTTTTCTTTAAGTGCGCCTGCCAACCTTTCTCTTCCACCTTCTTCAGCTAAACTCTCTTTAAAGCCATGCTCGAAACTATGAATGGCATTAAGGTTTTGTAGCTGGTCTTGCATATCATTATCTAAATCTGAGAATGCCGCTGATAAACTTGAGAACAAAGTATCTCCTCCGGTTTCTGGAATGATTCTTCCTATCAGGATACTACCAAGTGGAGGGCTTGCTTTAAATGTCATATCTGTATGCCATTCTTCAATTTTAGAAGGGTTTTCTCGATCATTTTCTAAAATTGTTATTTCTGGGAAGTCTTCCACTGTCGGATATGCTGGGTGAGTTTGTAAGCTTCCAAAATAAGTAGCTAGTCTTTTATGATCTTCATGGCTGATATTTTGATCTTTTATAAAAACGACCTCATTTTCAGACAGCACTTGCACGAAGTCAGAAACCTCATCTTTAGAGAATGGTTTTGAAAGATCAAATCCACTGATTGTAGCGCCCAAAACAGAATTGCTTTTTTCTACTTTAATCATAATCTCCACTATAATGACTACCTATGAAAAAAGGAATGGCATTCAAAGCCTTCGGATTTTTTGATAACATTTAAATTTGTAAATTTATTAATGAATCTATATAGGTTTTTACTAATCTTACTAATATCTTTTCCATTTTCTCTGGCTGCGCAACCAACTTTATACGGAAAGCTATGGCTAACTCTTGAATCTCAAGACACTTATGCAGGAACAGAAGTTGAATGGCAGAGTAATGCTTCTCGTGTTGGCGTTAAAGATTCATTTAAATTTTATAAAAATACTGAATTTATTTACCAAGTAGAATATGAATTTGATCCTGTTGATGGCAAAGCCGATAAAAAGAAAGATAGAATTTTTAAACAAAGAAATTCCTTTCTGGGCATTAAAGGGTCTTACGGCACCATCTTTATAGGAACTCACGATACTGCTGTTAAAAGATCGCCTTCTAAAATAGATCAATTTAACGATTTGCAAGCGGATATAAAGAATATCTTGCATGGAGAAAATAGAATGCAAGATTTACTGGGTTATAAAAGCCCTATATTTGCTGGAGGTTTTACCATTACCTTAAATTCAATTAAGAAAAGCGAGAGTATTATAGACAGTCTAGGTGATGCGACTTCAGTATCAATCAATTATAAGTCAGATTCTTTATATGTTTCTTTAGCTAATGATTCAGACGTTAAAGGATATGACAACACGAGAGCATCTTTAGAAATGCCTTTTAATAAGACTAAATTAGGTTTTATATATCAAGACTCAAAAGATCTAAGTTCAGGCACAGAAGAAGACGGTTACGTTGTCAGCGCTTCTCATGAAATAAGCAAGAATAGTACATTAAAAATTCAATTGGCTAAATCAGATATGAAACTTGATTCTGGAAAGCAGCTTTCAATAGGCTATGATTATCTTTTGAATAAAAATTTGAATTTATTTTTCTTTTTTAATGATCTAAATGAAAATACTAATTTAAAAGAAAAGGAGATAAGTGCTATAGGTTTTGAGTATAAATTTTAAATTGTCGGTTTAGAAATATAGATATATAACAAGACAATTTATTTAGAGATACAATATACATATATTGAGAGGAAAAAGATGAAGCCTACAGGATTTACAGACATTATTAAGAAATCACCTTTTGGGCCAATTAAGGCTCACATGGAAGTTTCTTTAAACAGTACAAAAGAACTAATAAATTTCTTAGAGTCAGCTATTGATTCAGATTGGGATAAGGCAGGTAAATCTAGACAAATAATTTCAGATTTAGAGAATGAAGCTGATTCTTTAAAAGCTGAAACGAGAAGCTTGTTAACAAAGAGTTTGTTTCTTGCTGTTCCTAGAGAAGATATCTTGGACTTAATAAGACTAGCTGACGATATACCCAATACAGTAAAAGATATATCTGGATTAATGATTGGTCGTAAGATGGAGATTCCTTCTGAGATATCTCAATCATTTCTTTCATTTGCAAAAGAGGCCTCGGAAATTGCAGATGCTGCTGGTGAGGCAGTAGATTATATAGATGAACTGTTTCAATTTTCTTTTGGAGGTAATGCAGCAACCAAGATGCAAGAACTTATTGAAAAACTAGATATACTTGAAAATAAGAATGATCAGTCTGAAATAAGTCTTAGATCAGAACTTTTCGCAATTGAAGCAGATCTTTCTCCTGTAAATGTTATGTTTTTATATAATATAATCAATAAGATAGGAGAGCTATCTGATAGATCAGAACAAGTTGGACATAGAATTTCGTTAATAGCATCTAGGTAGGAGCAATAATGGAAACCATAATTCTGTACGGACCTTACTTACTAATCTCAGGTTGTATCTTTGGGTTTTTTATGGCCTGGGGAATAGGGGCAAACGACGTAGCAAATGCTATGGGAACTTCTGTTGGGGCAAGGGCTCTAACTTTAGCTCAGGCAATCTTGGTTGCTTGCATATTCGAGTTTGCTGGAGCTTATTTAGCCGGTGGTGAAGTTACTTCAACTATTAGAAAAGGAATCATCGACCCCGGCCTATTAGAAGGCACACCTGATCTATTAGTTTTTGGAATGATGGCCTCCTTATTAGCTGCAGGAACTTGGTTATTGATTGCCTCATCAAGAGGATGGCCTGTATCTACAACTCATTCCATTGTTGGTGCAATTGTTGGTTTTGCTGCAGTAGGAATCAGTGTTGATGCGGTTAGTTGGTCAAAAGTCACATCAATTGTTTCAAGTTGGGTAGTATCGCCTTTAATGGCAGGAACCATTTCTTTCTTAATCTTTAGAAGCGTGCAAGCATTAATTCTAAACACCGAAGACCCATTTGATAATGCTAAAAGATATGTACCAGGTTATATGTTCTTAGTAGGTTTTGTAATTTCAATGGTAACTCTTTTGAAAGGTTTAAAGCACATAGGTTTAACTTTAAGCTTTAGTCAAAGCTTAACTTATTCTATCTTTATTGGAATAGGGATAGCTTTAATTGGAACCTATTTTTTAAGAAAGGTAGAAAATACAAGCCAAACTAAAGGCGATGTAGTTTTCGATGGAGTCGAGAAAGTTTTTGCAATACTAATGGTGTTCACTGCTTGTGCCATGGCTTTTGCACACGGATCTAATGATGTTGCAAATGCGGTAGGTCCGTTAGCTGCTATTGCGAGCGTTGTTCAGTCAGGCGGCGAAATAGCTGCCAAATCTTCTATGCCTTGGTGGATATTATTGCTTGGAGGTGCGGGTATAGTTGCTGGTCTAGCCACTCTTGGATATAAAGTAATTGAAACCGTGGGAAGAAACATTACCGAGTTAACTCCCAGTAGAGGGTTCGCGGCTGAGTTAGCTGCAGCTACAACTGTAGTATTAGCTTCTGGTACTGGTCTACCCATATCAACAACTCATACTTTAGTCGGTGCGGTTTTAGGAGTAGGTCTAGCGAGAGGCATTTCTGCTATAGATCTTTCGGTAGTGGGTCGAATAATAATTTCTTGGGTTGTTACTTTGCCTGTAGGAGCAGGACTCTCAATAATATTTTTCTTCGCTCTTAAAAGTATATTTAGCTAAAGCTACTTTTTTATAGATTTACATCGTTAATTGTATGATTATGTCTATATGTGTGGGCGTTTTACATTACGCAATGTAGAAACTTTAAGATCTAGATACGGCGAGATAGATTTTGAACCTAGCTACAATCTTTCTCCTAACAATCAAATATTAATGCTTACGGATCAATTAAAATCAATCAATTGGTCCTTTACCCCTTATTGGGCAGATAAACCTTTTAATTTAATAAACGCTAGAGCTGAAACCCTTAGTTCGAAGCCTTCTTTTGAAAATTCTAATAGATGTCTAATACCTGCAGATGGCTGGTATGAATGGAAGGTAGATGGTGAAGAGAAAGTACCTTACTTTCATCATGCCGATGGAGAGGTTTTCTTTTTTGCAGGAGTGTATGGCGGATATAGAGGAAAGTTAGGTTGCGCTATCGTTACTATGGAGTCTTTGGAGACGGCTAAAGAAATTCATGAAAGAATGCCGCTTATAGTTGCAAGAAGTCATTTTAAAGAATGGCTGGCAGGAAGTGATATTAATAGTTTTGATGAAACTTTAGTTAAAGCAATCAAGCATCATGCGGTGTCCACGTATGTAAACAATCCAACCAACAATGATCCAAAGTGTGTTTTTCCAGTTAAAGATTAATTTGCTAAATAAGATAAACAGGCCCTTTTAGATTCACTTAAAAAAGCTGGGCTTAAGCTCTTTTCAGATTTGTAGCCACTATAAAGAGAAGATAAAAACATCTGAGTGGCTATTTGATTTTTAATGGGCTTAGTGTCGGGAGAGAGTTTTGAGATTTCTTTAGTAATCGCCGCACTTAACAAATCTTCTGCAAACTTAGTAAAAAGAACCTCAGCAACTTCTTTATTTTGATTTACATAAATAGCAGCAACATCAATAATAATTTTGTAGTGTTCCGATATATTTGAATAATTAACATTTTCAAGGTTCTTTTTAATCAAGTTCATTAATTTCAAGCAATGTTTTTCTGACAAAGCATCAACGATTGATTCATTACTGGGGAAGAATTTGTAAATGGAAGGTCTTTTCATGCCAGAAAGCTTAGCAACGTCTTGTATGGTTAGAGAATAATTTGATTCTGACTTCAGTATGTATTCTGCAGTTTCAAGAACTTTTTCAAATCGCTTTATGCTTCTCTTTTGTTGTGGTTTTATTATTTCTGAAGAAGATTCCATTTTTATAAGTTCATAAGCCAATTCTGATAAATGACTATATACTTTATAAGCCAGGTACTACAGAAAAAATTAGAATGAAAATTAAGGGATATTTAAATCTATTCTCAGGCATGGTCATGTTAGAACTTGGCAATTTGTCTTCAACTTTAGCGCCTTTCAATGTAGGAGTTATCTCGGATGGCTTTATAGCCTCATCTCAAGACTCAGGTCTTGTTGTATCTTTAGAGCTCTTTTTTGCAGCCATAGGAGCACTTTTTTTTGGAGCTTCGAATCTTAAAGGTCAGAAGTTAGCCTTCTTAGGTTGTTTTGTTGTAGTTGTTTGTTATTACTTGGGTTCTCTTTCAACTAGCGTATCTGAAATATTTCTTATTAAATCGATTTCGGGCTTAGGTTGTGGGATGTTGATAGCTAGCGGACACTCAATTTTGGCAGCCTCCAAAGAGCCCAACAGGACTTATGCGATGTTCACGGTTTTTGCTTCATGCACAGGAGCAACTTTAGTTTACTTTTCAAGCATTTGGATAGAGGAGGGAGGTTACGTTAAATTCTTCACTAACTTTGTTTTTATCTACGCAGCTCTTTCTTTATTTTTTTTCTTGGCTACAAAACCAGATCTATCTTTAAATAGAGAATCAAATACTAATAAGAATTCCAAACTTTATATTTTTACTTGTCTAATTCTTTCCGTGCTATTTTTTGAAGTTCCTTCTAGTGGTATTTGGGCCTTCATGGAAAGATTTGGTGTTGAAGATTTAGGTATGAATGTTTCCCGTGTCGGTGAAGTAATTTCTATATCGATAATATTTAGTTTAATCGGACCATTGTTTGTAGGTTTGGTAGGAAATAGGCTTGGTAGAAAAATTCCTATCTTAGTTTGTCTGTTTTTATCTAACTTTTGTATTTACTTTATATTTGGAGTTGCCACAGTTGACACTTTTTATTACGGAAATATAACTTGGAATATTATTTTTACCATAATGGTGATCTTCATTCTCGGTGCTTCTGCAGATATAGATCCATCAGGTAAATTAGGATCTTGGTTAAATGCCTGCATGCTTCTTAGTGCTTCTATTTCTCCAGCTGTATTTGGATGGATTCTATTGGATCAAAGTTTATCGGAGATTTACCCTTATTTAATGTTCTTCTTACTAGCCGCTTTTGTATGTATTTTTATTACAAAAAGAGAATTGGAGCCAATTGATAAAGTATAATAAGACCAAAAACTATGAGTGCTCAACAAAATCTAAATTTAGAGAATTATTGGTTACCATTTACACCAAATAAAAAGTTTAAGGCAAATCCTAGACTATTAGTTTCGGCTGAAGGCATGCATTATAAAACTGATGATGGCAGACAAATCTTAGATGGTATATCTGGTCTTTGGTGCTGTAATGCTGGTCATTGCCACCCCAAAATAGTTTCGGCTGTGCAACATCAAGTAGGGGAATTGGATTACGCAACTGCTTTTAATATGTCTCATCCTAAAGCTTTTGAATTGGCAGAAAAGATAGCAGAATTAACACCCGATGGCTTGGATAGGGTATTTTTTGGAACTTCAGGTTCTGAAGCTGTTGAGACTGCTTTGAAAGTTGCTCTTGCTTATCACGCTTCAAAAGGTGATGGCCAGAAAACAAAATTCATAGGAAGAGAGAAGGGGTACCATGGCGTTAATTTTGGAGGTATATCAGTAGGTGGCTTAACGCCTAATAGAAAGTCATTTGGTCCATTACTTCCTGGCATAGATCACATGCCTCACACCTGGAGTCCAGAAGATATGGCTTTTACTAAAGGCCAGCCTGAATGGGGTTTACATTTAGCTGAGGATTTAGAGAAAATACTTGTTTTACAAGATCCATCTACTGTTGCTGCAGTGATCATAGAGCCTGTAACCGGTTCAGGAGGAGTAATTGTTCCTCCAGTTGGGTATTTAGAGCGAATAAGAGAGATTTGCACTAAACACGATGTGCTATTGATATTTGATGAAGTAATTACTGCTTTCGGAAGATTGGGTGATTCTTTTGCTGCAAATCGTTTTAACGTACGTCCTGATGTTATTACTATGGCTAAAGGGTTAACAAGTGCAGTAATTCCAATGAGCGCGGTTGCTTTTGATACAACCATTTACGATCAACTTATGAAAGGTCCAGAGGCAATGATAGAACTTTTTCACGGTTACACCTACTCTGGTCACCCAGTTGCTTGCGCAGCTGGTATAGCTACTCTGGATGTTTACCAAGAAGAAGGTTTATTTGATAAAGCAAAAGAGTTAGAACCAATTTTTGAAGAAGCATTGCATAGCCTTAAAGGTCTTAATCAAGTCATAGATATTAGAAATATAGGTTTAATGGGGGCAGTTCAGTTTGGCCTTGGCAAGCTACCTGCAACTGAATTTGCAGCGAACGTGTTTCAGCATTGCTACGACAATGATGTTTTGGTCAGGTATTCGGGAGAATTCTTAGTTCTTTCTCCTTCCCTTATCGCCTCAAAAGAGCATATTTATAAAATAACTGACGCATTAAGAAACGCCATAGAAGCGAATTCTTAAGGAATCATAAATGAATAACCAAGAGTGGTTTAAGGAATCATTACTATTTACACCAACGGAAAACTTCGTTGAGGTAGAGGGGGCTAAGATTCATTATTTGACTTGGGGGGATACTAAAAATCCAGGTTTATTCTTTATCCACGGTTTTAGCGCCAATGCCCATTGGTGGGATTTTATAGCTCCAGCCTTTACAGAAGATTATTGCGTTGTTGCGATAGATCTTTCTGGATCAGGTGATAGTGACCATAGAGAATCTTACTCTCAAGAAATGTATGCAAAAGAAATTAAATCAGTGTGTGATGCTATGGGTTGGCGGTCAGTAGATTTTATTGCTCACAGCATGGGTGGATCAATCTCCTTAAATGCAACTTCAATTTATCCTGAGATATTTAAATCCTTATATTTACTCGATTCGATTGTTATTTTGCCACCTGACAAAGTAAGAAATTTTTCTTCTAATCGATCTATGATAAGAGCTGACTTCATTTATAAAGATGAAGCATCTGCTATAGAAAGTTTTAGATTGATACCTCCTCAACCTTGCAGAAATGATTTTCTTTTAAATCATATCGCTATTAATTCATATAAACAGACTGAAGAAGGATGGTTGCTTAAGTCGGACGGGAAGATGATGAAAACTTATCAATCCAAAGACTTAACAGAGACTTTGATGGCAATTCAATGTCCTATTTATATTGTATATGGTTTAATGAGCCAGATTTTTACGCAGGAAATTCTTGACTACACTGTTTACGTTGGAAACATACCTCCAGAAAGGGTTATAGGTGTACCAGGAACAATGCATCATTTATTTGTAGATGACCCTTTAAGCGTTATAGAAGAATTAAAGAAATTATTAGGAGATAATTAATGTCAGATGGACCTAAAAAAGCTATAAGTAAAATAACAAAAGGCTTTGCTAAACATGGTTATATTTGTAGTGACCAAATATCCACTGCTGTTTATCTAGCTTCAGAACTCGAGAAACCAATCCTAATTGAAGGACCTCCAGGTGTAGGGAAAACAGAGTTGGCCAATACGGCAGCAATGTATTTCAAGAAAGAGTTAATTCGTTTGCAGTGTTACGAAGGTCTTGATGAATCAAAAGCTTTGTATGAATGGCGTTACGGCAAGCAGCTTTTATACACCCAAATATTAAAAGAACAAATGCAAGAAGTGCTAGAAGGAGCTAAAGGGTTGAAAGAGTCATTGGGCCGGCTAATGAAATTTGAAGATATATTCTTCTCGGAAGATTTTTTAGAAACAAGACCTTTATTAAAAGCTTTAACTTCAGATAAAGGTTCAGTTTTATTAATAGACGAGGTTGATAAATCTGATGAAGAATTTGAAGCTTTGTTGTTAGAAATATTATCTGAATTTCAGATCTCCATTCCAGAACTTGGAGTTAGAAAGGCTAAAGTTAAACCTTTGGTTATGTTGACGAGTAACAATAGCAGGGAAATCGGTGATGCTTTAAAAAGAAGATGTTTGCATTTATATATACCTTTTCCAGAAGCCAAATTAGAAAGGCAGATTGTCCAAGCTAGAGTCCCAGAAATATCTGAATCAATGCAAATTCAATTAGTTAATTTTGTGCAAGGTATTAGAGAATTAGACTTAAAGAAACAACCTGCAATTAGTGAAACAATAGATTGGGCAAAGACTTTAATTTTATTAAATTCAGAAGAACTAGATGCAAAACTGGCTGAAGAAACTCTTAATATACTTCTAAAACATCAACAAGATATAGAAGTTGTAAAGAAGGAAATACCTGCTCTAATTTCTAGCGCCACTGAAACTTCAGATGGAAAAAGTATTAACTGATTTTGTAAAAGCACTTAGAAACTCAAATGTAAGAGTGTCTCCAGCTGAAACATTGGATGCAATGTCAGTTATTGATGAAGTTGGATATGACGATCGTGAACTTCTTAAAAGAAGCCTTTCAATAGTTCTTCCAAAAACTCCAGACGAGAAAAAGAAATTTGAAATCTGTTTTGATGATTTCTTTACGGATGAAATTAAAGAACAAGTTCCGGTAGCTTTAAAGGAACTTAAAGACATTGAAGATGTTAAGTCTGATTTAGCTAAAACCCTTTTAGAAGGCTCTCAAGCTGAGCTAATGTTATCTATTGCTGATGCAGCTGAAGCTTCAGAGATTAGAGAGATAAAGTATTTTACGCAACGTTCTGTTTTTACAAGAAGGATTTTAGAAAAAATGGGTGTTGGAAAGCTAGAAGATGAACTTATGCAGATAGGGTCATTAAGGGAAGAAGATATACCTACTGATTTAGAACAAGAATTAAGGAATCAATTAACAGGATTAAGGGAAAGGGTCTCGGACTATGTACAACAGCAATTCCTCTTACACGGAGATGTTTCAGGAGAACAATTAAGAGAGCAAGTATTCAAGTCTATGAACATGGCGCAAATAGATAGATCTTATTTACACGAAGTTCACTCGTTGGTACGAAGAATGGCTAAGAAGTTAGCTAATTTGCACTCGAGAAGAAAAAAGAATTACAGAAGAGGTAAGTTGGACATAAGAAAAACTATTAGAGAGAACTGGGTCAACCAAGGTGTTTTATTTAACCTTAGTTGGTCTTATAAGAAAGTAGATCGACCTAAGATTTATGTTATTTGCGATGTCAGTGGATCAGTTGGCGCTTACGCAAGGTTCATGCTTATGTTCTTATTTAGTTTGACAGAAGTCGTTTCTAAATTAAGAGCTTTTGTTTTTTCTTCAAACTTAGGTGAAGTCACAGATGAATTTAAAGACTCAAATCTTGATTCTGCTATAGAAAGTGCATTACAAAAATACGGTGGAGGCTCAACCGACTACGGACAAGCTTTAACTGATTTTGTAAGTTTATGTATTGATGAAATTGATAAGAAAACTACTGTTGTAATTTTAGGCGATGCTAGAAATAATTTTGGACCTGAAAAAGCTCATTTGATGAAAATAATAAATGAAAGATCTAAACAAGTTTTTTGGCTTAACCCTGAGGGAAAATATCGATGGGACACAGGGGATTCAGTTATGACAACTTATTCTGCTTATTGTACTAAAGTATTCCAGTGCGGCAATATTGATCAATTAGAAAGAGTGGTCTCAACTCTTTTAAAGACAGCCATTTGAAGATACTATTTAAATTATGAAAAAATTACTATTACTCTCCATCTCGCTACTAGCTATTTCTTTTTTACCAAACACTTTTGCGCATGATCTTAAAGGAGCAATAGATAGTGAAGACAGGACACCTAAGAACGTTGCTAGAGATGTTTATAGACATCCTTATGAGACTCTAGAATTTTTTGGAATTAAACAAGACATGACGGTCATAGAGTTAACTCCTGGAGGGGGTTGGTATACGGAGATATTGGCCAATTACATACATTATCCAGGCACTTTGATAGCTGCTCATTTTAATCCAGATGCTGGAGGTTATTACAAAAGAGGTAGAGCTAATTTTGAAAAGAAAATGAATAGCAGTCCAATGTATGGCAGAGTTGAGGTAGTTAATATCGATTCAACTTTGGCAGAACCAAATAGCGTTGATGCTGTTTTAACTTTTAGAAATTTGCATAACTGGTTAGGACCTTTGCTGGATACTATATTTTCTAATTCTTATAAAGCTCTAAAACCTGGAGGAATTTTTGGAGTTGTTGAGCATAGAGCTAATGAAGGTACTGCTTTGGAAGTGATGAAAAAAAGTGGCTACGTTACTGAAAAACATGCTATTGCGATGGCTAAGAAACATGGATTCGAATTAGTATCTAAATCTGAAGTAAATTCCAACCCTAAAGATATCAAGAATTACCCGAAAGGAGTTTGGACATTACCTCCAAATCTAAGAATGAAAGATGTAGATAAAGAGAAATATCTTGAAATAGGTGAAAGTGATCGTATGACTTTATTATTTAGAAAGCCACTTTAGACTTTAATAAGATTCAATAGATTTTCTTTATATTTAATTTCTATATTTTTCCGAACTCCAGATTCTTCAAGTGTATCTATATTTTTTATTTCTAAACTTTGGTTATTAGAAAAGGATAATTTTATTGACGTTATAAGATAAACAAGATCATTCTTTGTTATATCTTTATTATCTAAATTAGCAGAAGTTTTATTTACGATTAATGAATAAAGTTCTCTGGTCGATTCATCGAATTCATCTAGCTTTACTTGGTACCCATTTATGGACTGGACAACAATATGAGTTTTGATGTTCTTATCTGAATAGGAAGATTGAAATTTAGTAATTTCTTCTTCTACAGTTATAAGGTTTTCTGTTTCGAGATAAGTCATTATTTTTTAGTATTTGCATATTAATATAAAATTAAACTATGGATAGTGAAAATAAATACGTTAAAAGAGCAAAGAGAGTAGAAAAAAGAGTTAATAGCTATTCTCAAAGCGCAGAAAGTCTAATAATCAATTCAATAGATTTGATCCAAGATTTTCTAATTGATCTAAGTTCTAAACCTAAAAATATTGATAAAGTGGATTCCAAAAAAAAGGCAGGTTAAACCTCTCTTTTTCTCTTTATAATTAACAAGTTAAATAATTTACGTAAGACCCTAAGGCACTTACACTATAAGGTATGGGTTTTTTATTTAGAAAACAAGGAAAACAATTATGAAAGATTTATTTTCAATAGAAGGAAAAGTGGCTCTTGTAACCGGCGGTTCAAGAGGGATAGGAGAAATGATTGCTGCAGGCTTTTTAGCTAATGGAGCTAAAGTTTATATTAGTTCAAGAAAAACAGAAGTATGCGATGCAACTGCTTACAGATTGGCAAAAGAATATGAAGGAGAATGTATTTCAATTCCTGCAGACCTATCTAATTTAGAGGGAATTGGTACTTTGGCCAATGAGTTGTCTTCGAAAGAGGAGTCTCTAGATATATTAGTAAATAATGCAGGCGCTTCTTGGGGAGAGCCCATAGAGGATTATTCTGAATTAGGTTGGGATAAAGTTATGGATACTAACGTAAAAGGTATATTCTTTCTTACCCAACAATTACTGCCTCTATTAAGAAAGTCTGCGAAAGCTGATAACACTTCTAGGGTAATTAACATAGGATCTATTGACGGAATTAAGACAGGTTCTTTTGATGCATTTTCTTATGGCCCTTCAAAAGCGGCTGTTCATCATCTAACTCGTGTCTTGGCTGCTAGACTAATTAAAGATCATATAATCGTTAATGCCATTGCTCCGGGTCCATTTCCAACCTGGATGCTAAGTACGGGCGTAGGAGGTGGAGGAGATACAGATATAGATTGGTCTGCTGTTGGACTAAGTAACCCAAGTGGAAGAGTGGGGGATGCAGAAGATATTGCCGGCCTAGCTATTTTTCTTAGTTCCAGGGCAGGTGCTTATACAGTAGGTCAGACAATAGCATGTGATGGAGGAGCTGTAGCGAGTTCGTAAATGAGCAATAGAGCTAAGAGCTTTTTAATAACAGGAGTTGTTTATGTAGTTGCTTTAGTAGTAGCGATTTCTGCAGCATTTCAGTTTATAGAATCTCACCAATGGTTAGTTGTTATAACGGGCCACTTATTCGCAACACTTATTGTTTTTATAGCCAGTCAAATTTATAAGAATTCAAGTTTATATGACCCTTTCTGGTCTGTTGCTCCTATTCCGATAGCAATTTATATAGCGTTATGGCCAGAATCAACTGAAATTAACCTTGAAAAGGTTATATTGATTTTAATACCCGTAATGTATTGGTCATTAAGATTAACTGCAAATTGGATAAGAGATTGGGGTGGACTAGAGCATGAAGATTTTAGATATATAAATTTAAAAACTAAGCCTTTTGCTTTTCTTATAGATCTTTTTGGTATTCATATATACCCAACCTTACAAGTTAATCTATCTTTATTTCCTATTTACTATGCTCTTTCAGTTTCAACAAATGAAGTTGGAATTCTTTTGTATCTTTCAAGTTTGTTTACTGTTTTGGCCGTAACATTGGAATTGGTTTCAGATGAACAGATGCGTATCTTTAGAAGAAACGCATCAAACAAAGGAAAAACCATGAGACAAGGTCTTTGGTCTTACTCTAGACACCCAAATTACTTAGGAGAAATTTTATTTTGGTGGGGTCTGTATTTAATGACCATTTCACTAGATACAAGTTATTGGTATTTATTTATATGTCCTTTAATTATGAATCTGATGTTCTCTTTAATAACTTGTCAAATGATGGACAATAGGAGCTTAGAGAGGAGACCTGATTACGCGGATTACATGAAATCAACGCGTCAATTGATAATTTGGAAAACTAATTAATGAAAGCTGTTTCTTATTCTGACGGTAAAGTCATTACTTCAAATATTGATTTTCCTTCAGGGGAAGGGATATTAGTTGATGTTGCTTCCGCAGGAATTTGTGGAAGTGATCTGCATATATTAAATTCTGGAGCGCACTCTCCTCATGTAGCTGGTCATGAAATAGCAGGAATGACATCTGACGGAACTCATGTTGCCATAGAGCCTATTATTTCATGTCGAAAATGTAAATCTTGTGAGTCTGGTGACTACCATCTTTGTAAGGTTGATTTTCAAGGAATGGGTATGAGTATTAACGGTGGCATGGCGGAGCAAATTTTAGTGCCTGAAGAATGCTTAATTAGTTTAGACAAGAGAGTATCAATTCAAGATGCATGTTTAGTAGAACCTTTGGCAGTTGCATTACACGGATTTATTAGAACAAATACTAAATCAGATCATAAAATTGCTGTTATTGGTGGAGGTACAATTGGAATGTGCGCTATAGCAGCTGCAAAATATATTGGATGTGAAGTTGATTTATTTGCTAAATACGACCATCAAAAAGAAGCAGGCAGTGTATTAGGTGCTGGTGATCTTGATGGTCTCTACGACAGGGTAGTAGATTGTGTGGGTACAAATGAAACTTTAAATTTGAGCGCTAAATCAGCAAAACCAGGTTCTTGGATCGTGTTATTGGGTATTCCTTTAGAAGGAATTAACCTACCTGGTTTAAAAGTTATTATGAACGAAATTAAAGTTTTTCCTTCAATTATGTATGGATCTACGGCTGGCGTTAAAGATTTCGAAGTAGCAGCTAAACTTATTTCCACTATACCAAATATAGGGGATACAGTTATTACACACAGATTCCCTTTAGACGAAGCAGAAGAAGCTTTTAATGTTGCTCAAGATAAATCATCTAAATGCATAAAAGTGGTGTTTGATCCTAAATCATAAGAAAGATAGATGTATGCTGTTGTTATAAAAGATTATGGTGATGAATCATCTTTTGAGATTGATGAAACTTTACCTCTACCAGAACTAAAATCTAACCAAGTTTTAGTAAAAATAACAGCTAGCTCTGTAAATCCAATTGATCTCATGAAAAGACAGGGTTACGGGAGGTCAATTTTTGAGAAACAAAGAAGAAAAATTTTCCCATGGATATTAGGATCTGATTTTTCAGGCCATGTGATTAATGTGGGTCAAAAAGTTACAAGATTTAAAGAAGGTGATGAGGTATGGGGTTGTACTTCGAAGGCTAGCAGTGGAACTTATGCCGAGTATGCGGCAATAGATCAAGAGGAAGTAAGTATTAAACCTAAGAATCTAACCTTTGAAGAAGCTGCTTCTTTACCATACGTGTTTTTAACAACTTGGTCCGCAATTATCAGATGGGCTGGTCTCAGACCTCAAGACCTAAATGGACAAAAAATATTCATACAAGGAGGGGCGGGGGGAGTAGGAACTGCTGCCATTCAACTATTTAAATATTGGGGTTGCGAAGTTTCCGCAACTTGCAGTGCTAAGAATGTTAATTTACTGCAATCTCTTGGGGCTACAAAGGTTATTAATTATCACAATGAAGCATTCCAGGACATATTAGAAGATCAAGACTTAGTCTATGATCTATTGGGCGATTCAGTTTTAGAAGACTCTATTGTTGCCTGTTGCGAGGTCTTAAAAAATAATTCTTCTTCTCACTATATATCACTCACTCATCCATTAATTAACACTCTAGATGATAAAGGCTTACTTTTTGGTGCACCTCATGCATTTTTTTTGAGGCAAAAGATAAAATCTGCTCACAGACCTATAAACGTCCACTGGTCAATTTATAGACCTAGCTTATCAGGTCTTCAAGAGCTAACTCATTTGTCAGAAGAAGAAATCATAAAACCAATAATCGATTCAATTTATCCACTTTCAGATATCTCCCAAGCCCATAAAAAAGTAGCCACCGGACATGGGAGTGGTAAGGTCGTTATTAATAATATTTTGTAGATGACTAATTTAAGTGTAAACGTTAATAAAATTGCTTGGTTAAGAAATGCTAGAGGTGGCCATGCACCCAATATTCTAGAACTATCGGAATTAATTATTAATAGCGGTGTTTCTGGGATAACTGTTCACCCAAGACCTGATTTACGACATATAACACCAGATGATGTTTATGTACTTAGAGAGTTAACATCAAATAAAAAAGTGGAATTTAATATTGAAGGCAATCCTTATTCAGAAAGCAATAAACACTACCCCGGTTTCCAAGAAATAATTCAAATAGCTAAGCCAGATCAATGTACCCTTGTCCCAGATTCTTTAGAACAAATTACATCTGATCACGGATGGGATTTTGTTAATAGAGACAGATTAGAAGATGCTGATTTAGTTAATCGTCTAAAAGAAAATTCCGAAAGAATAAGTTTTTTTGTAGACCCAATAGCGGAACAGTTAGAAGGGGCAAAGGAAGCTGGAACCGATAGAATAGAATTTTATACAGGTCCATATGCAGCAGATCCTGGATTAAATTCGATTGACCCATTTATTCGTTGTTACGATTTAGCTAGAAATTTAAAGTTAGGTGTTAATGCTGGTCATGATCTTGATTTACATAATTTAGCCTTTTTTTTAGAAAATGTGCCAGCTGATGAAGTTTCTATAGGTCATGCACTTATTTCAGACTCCTTGGTAATGGGGATTGAAAAAACAGTAAAACAATATCTAGATTTGTGCAATTAAGATAAAATAATGACATGGCAACAGTTATTGAAGAATTAGAGAAACAGGTTAAAGATAACCCTGTGCTCTTGTATATGAAGGGGTCTCCAGATTCGCCTCAATGTGGGTTTTCTTCAAAAGCTTCGCAAATTTTAATAGCTTGCGGGAAGCCTTTTTCATTTGTAGATATACTTTCTAATCCTGAAATTAGAGCTAACTTACCTCAATTTTCTAATTGGCCTACATTTCCTCAGCTCTTCGTTAATGGTGAGTTAATAGGTGGTTGCGATATCATCGCTGAATTGCAAGAAAAGGGAGAACTCCAGTCTATAATCGATTCAGCTGAATCAGAATAAAGTTATTTTCTAAAAAAGCTGCTTTTACATATCTTATATGTTTAAAATGAAGTGCTTATTTAACTTATTAAGGAATATCTATGTATAAATTTGTACCGCCTTTTGAACTAAAAGATTCTATATTAAAGAAAACTATAGCTTTTGGAGGTCTGGCTGCTATTTCTTCTTTTGAAAGCAACGAAGTGGTTGCTGCAGAAGAAGAGAGTAATATTGAAGAAGTTATTGTAACCGCCTCTAAAAGAGAATCTAAGATTGAAGATTTACCTATGAGCGTACAAGCTATAACTGGAAGCAGACTTGATAGTGCAAATGTTAACGACTTCATGGATTATGCAGAATTAATCCCTTCTCTATCTTATATTCAGTACGGCCCTGGTAGATCTGCTTTTTATATTCGTGGTACATCAGACGGTAATTTTGGTAATTTAGCTGGACCAAATACAACAGTTGCCATGTACATTGATGAATCTCCCATCAATACAGTAGGTTTAAATCCTGACTTACATATTTATGATATGGAAAGAATAGAAGTTCTAAACGGCCCACAAGGAACTCTTTATGGGTCAAGTGCACAAGGAGGTACTGTAAAACTCATTACCAATAAACCTGAAAGGGGCCAATTTGATGCAGGTGCAGAACTAGATTTCTCATCAGGAAAGAAGACTGATCCAAGTGAGAGTGTAGAGGCTTTTATCAATATACCGATTTCTGATAATGTTTCCGCAAGGGTATCTGGATACGATGTAACAGAGGCTGGTTTTATTGATTTAGTAGGAGGAACTCGAACATTTACTGGTAGTGGCTACACTGTTCCATTAATAGAAGAACAAGACCACAATGAAAGCAATGTTAAAGGTTATAGAGCTTCTTTAAGAGCGTGGATAAATGACAGCTTAACAGCGACTCTAACTCATATAAATCAAGAGTCTTATACTTCAGGAAGTTGGGATCATCAACCTACTGTTTTAGGTGATCTTAAGAGCAGCAGAGTTATTGACGAACTTACTGATGATGAATGGAGTCAATCAAACCTGACTATTGAGGGAGATCTGGGTAATTCTTCTTTTACTTACGCAGGTACTTTTTTTGATAGGGATGTAAGATATCTGTGGGATTACAATGATTACGTTGAGTACTATCAATTAGATAGCACTGGTGTGACTGGTTTTGGATATGCAAGCTATTACACTTGTGATTATTATTCTTATTATTACTACGGTACTTTTGAAGGTGCGTGTAATGACCCAACAATGTGGGCTGACTATTCTCTTAACATGGAAAGAGAAACTCACGAGCTAAGATTTGCTGGTGGTGAGGAAGGAGACCAATTGCAATGGCTGATCGGTGTTTTCTATGACAAATTAGAAAATCCATATAAATATACTTACTTGTGGCCTGGTTTACAAAGTTACTACTCCGATGGAAGTTGGGGAGGAACCGGCATATCAGGTAGAGAAGGCATATGGTGGGAAGCAGATAATATCCGAGAAGATGAAACTAAAGCCATTTATGGTGAAGCAATTATAGCGCTTAATGAAAATACAGATCTAACTCTTGGGCTTAGGGCATTCGATTCGAAGATACTATTTAATGCCAAAGACGGTTATTTTGGTGGTTTTGGTCTAGATTATTTTGGCCATGAAGCAAACAGAACAGAAGAAGATTCTGGCATATCTCCGAAAATTGCTATATCTAGAACACTAGAAAATGACGCGTTAGTTTATTTTAATTACTCTCAAGGTTACAGGCCTGCAGGGACTAATAGAACCAATAGGAATAGTGATGCGGCGCCGTTGTACTATGACTCAGATGAATTAAATAATTATGAGATAGGGTATAAGTATGCAAACTCGGATGCAACGCTTAGATTTAATACAGCCTTATATTTTATGGATTGGAAAGACATGCAAACGGCTGTTTATGATAGAGACTTAGCGACGATCCAATTTAATACAAACATAGGGGATGCTGAAATAGCAGGACTAGAATTTGATTTATCGTATTTAGCGCAAAATGGTTTCAATATTATTTTAGGAGGTTCAATTATTGTTCCTAGGCTTAAAGAAGACTTTATTTTAAGTGGAACTGTTCAGGCAACTTCTGGAACTCAACTTGCCAATGTAGCAAAAAGAAAGTTGTCATTATCAATTAATAGAGAATTTACTGCATTTAATGGCTTAGATGGTTATTTTGATTTAAATGTTTCGCGAACCGGAGAAAGAAAATCATCTGTAACAAATCCCGTTGATCAGCCAAGATATACGCTTGCTAATCTTTCAACATCAATATCCTCAGACAATTGGGAAGGTGTACTTTATATTGACAATCTTACAGATGAACAGGCTGTCATCTGGGAATACCAAGGTTATAGACCTGAAACTATATTTACCAATAGACCAAGGGAAACTGGCCTAAGACTAAAGTATAAATTTTAGATTTTAAGCTCTTCTTTTAGTTTCTTAATATAAGAAGGTCTTGTTCTGCAGCAACCTGCAATAATTGAAGCTCCATTTTCAACCCATTTGATTGCTTCTTCAGCGTATCTAGCTTCATTAATTTCCGTGGCTGTTGAACAATGATCTAATTCTGGTTGTTTACTAACACCTAAATTTTGATTATTTGTAGAAACTAATTCTGGGTTTGCATATCCACCGATAGGTTTTGAGGTAATTTCATTAATTGAAGCTAATGCTTCAGTGATCATATTAGCCCCACAACAATTAATCAGATAGGCATCTGCTCTAAGATCTTTTATCTCATTACATGCATCCACAATATTTTCTCCACTAGGTAAGAGGTTCATTCTATTGCCCATTAGAGTCCAACTTAACCAAACTTCTGCACTAGAATCATTAACGCAAGCAAGAGCACTTTTGGCTTCAAGTATGCTCGACATTGTTTCACAAATAATAATATCCACTTCATTTTCTAAAATGGCTGCAATTTCAGTATATTGCTCAATCATTTTATCTTGATCTTGAACTAAATCAGCTCGATAACTAGTTTCTAATGGGGGAAGGGAACCAGCTAGTTTTATATCTTTATTGGATTCTTTTATGGAATCCTTTCCAAGCTCTATAGATTTTAATGTTAAATCTGTTAGTTCATTTGCCCTGTTGACTCTTTCCAATAGTGGTCGAGTAACAGCGTAATTATTGATAGTTATAAAGTCACTACCTGCTTCTATATAATCTAAATGAATTTGTCTTATTTCTTCCGGATGTTCTGTTAAAGCTAGAGCTGACCATATAGATTCTGTGTGAGAAGGCACTTCTACACCTCTATCTCTTAATTCAGTTCCTAATGCGCCATCACCAATAATGATATTATTCATAATAATTCTATTAAATAGTCTAAAACTTTATTCGGATCTTCAGTCATTAAAGTATGTCCTGAATCAACAATTTCCTTAACGTCCGGATTCTCAAAGTTATCTATTAAATCAATCGCCTTTCTGGTTGGGGTAAGAAAATCATTTGAACCTAATATTAATTGCACTTTAGCAGTTACTTTCTTGGCTTTTTCAAGACCACCTTTAAAATTGCTACATGCCAAAAGGTCATTATAAATAACTCCCTTCTTCGATTGTTGCATTAATCTCCTTGTTGATTCTGTCATCCACATTCCAGGATTCTTATTTCTTCCTATACGAGCTTGATTGCTATAACCCATAAAAGTGAGTACATCGATTGCTTTTTGAACATCTGATTTAGCAAATTCTAGCAATTGATCATTTACTTGCATTGGAAATGCTGTACCTATTAAAGACATAGATTTAACTCTATGAGGCTGTGTAGATGCCATCTCTAAAGCTATAAGAGAACCCATACTATGACCAACAATAGAACATTTTGTAATTGAATTATTATCTAAGAGTTTGAAGACTTGATCGGAAAAGCCAGATATAGAAGAAATTAGCTTTCCAGGACTCTTTCCATGACCCGGAAGATCAATTGATAAAACATTTCTGTTCTTTCTTAAGAAGTACCTTACTGGCAAGGTCCATACAGAATGATCCATGCCTGTGCCATGAATAAAGACAATAGGTTCAGAATTTTTCTTTAACTTTTTTGCAGGAAAATAGTACATTATTTTCTTGTTGAATAGGTTAGTGCTTCGTCTAAATCCTCTATAAGGTCATCACAGTCTTCTATGCCAACTGATAAACGTATTGTAGATTCAGTTATACCGGCATTTTTTAGTGCATCATTACTCATTCTATGATGAGTGGTGCTTGCAGGGTGTATTACTAGTGATTTCGCATCACCTACATTGGCTAAATGCGAAAATAAATTTAATTGTTCAATAAACTTTTTACCTGTTTCTTTATTTCCATCTAATTGAAAAGTAAAAACAGCACCACATCCCTTAGACAAAATATCTTTTGCTAATTCATGATCTGGATGATTTTCTAGTTCCGGGTAACAAACACTTTTAACTGATTGATGAGAATTTAAAAAATCTACTATGGTTCTGGTATTTTGGATGTGCCTTTCCATTCTAATGTTTAGTGTCTCAATACCCTGTAAAACTAAAAAGGCTGTATGAGGACTCATGCAAGCACCAAAATCTCGGGCACCTTCTTTCCTGGCTCTATTAATATAAGCTGCGGGGCCATACTCATCTACAAAGTTCATATCGTGAAAACCTTCATAAGGTTCGGTTAGAGTTTTAAATTTTGTAGAGGAGCTCCAGTCAAACTTACCTCCATCAACCAAAAGACCCCCTATAACAACTCCGTGACCCGAAAGAAATTTAGTGGCTGAGTGAAAAATTAGATCCGCACCTAACGAAAAGGGTTGCATTAAATATGGTGTAGTAAAAGTAGAATCAACTAATAAAGGTATATTGTTATCGTGTCCAATTTTTGAGACTTTTGGTATGTTGAGTACATCAAGTCCAGGATTACCTAGTGTTTCACCAAATATAAGTTTTGTATTTTTTTTAATATTCTTTTTTATATCATTTGTCTTTCGTAAATCAACAAAAGTAGTATCTATCCCAAACCTGGGAAGGGTGTACTCTAATAGGTTATGACTTCCACCATATAAGCTCTTAGAGGCTATTAAATGAGATCCTTTTTCTAGAATAGTGGTAATAGCTAGAACAAGTGCAGCTTGACCACTTGCAGTTGCAATAGCTCCTATACCTCCTTCAAGAGCACTAATCCTTTCTTCTAGAACAGCATTGGTAGGATTAGTTATCCTTGAATAGACATGACCTGCACGTTCAACGTTAAATATTCCAGCAGCAGTTTCTGTATCAGGAAAAACAAATGAAGAAGATTGATAAATAGGTGTCGCTCTAGCACCAAAATCTGAATCTGGTCGCTGTCCAGCATGCAGTAAAAGAGTACTAGGCTTTAAGTCTTTAGGTTTTTTCATGCTCTTATTGTATTAATTCTCTGTAAATAGATATAGCCATTAATGGATAAATTAACATTAAGGGAAGGGAGGTTATTAAAATAATATCTAAAGCTACACTATGATCTGAGTATATAACTAACGCTGCAGGTAGGATTCCTAAGATTATTGCCCAAAATAAACGTAATTTCTTATCAGGTTCTTTATTTTCACTTGAAGTTTTCATGACATGATATGAAATAACGTAGGACATAGAATCATAAGAAGTTGTTACAAATATAATCGTAATTAAACAAAATATAAAAACCATAAGTATTTCAAAGGATAAATTCTTTACTACTGCAATAGCAGTATCTGCATGACCAAAGGAATTCATGCTTTGTATGGTAGAAAACTCTCCTGACAACTCAAGGTTCATGGCAAAGCCACCCAAAATCATATAAAAAAGCCAAGTTCCTAGAGTTCCAAAGAATAACATGCCTAGGATTACTTGCCTTAAGGTTCGTCCTTTAGAAATCCTAGCAATGAATAAACCTACCAAAGGGCCAAATGCAACCCACCAAGCCCAATAAAATATTGTCCATTCTTCTGCGAATTGTGACTCTTCAGAGATTCCTAGTGTACTCATGTCCCAAAAATGAGTTACTGAAAAAAGCAACCCTGAAACAGATGTTTCAATTAAGCCTATAATGTCTGTCGAGAAGATAATGATTATTAAAAAGACTAAAGCCAGAATGAGATTAAAATTACTTAAATTTTTAATGCCTTTATCTAATCCCTTATAGACACTATAA
>CABXQE010000013.1 GCA_902514295.1 uncultured SAR86 cluster bacterium
CTACCTTATTACCGGCCGGTTCAGGAAAGCCTTGTAAAGTGGCTGTGTTTGTTGAAGGCGATCAAGCAAGCGCTGCTACAGAAGCAGGTGCAGACGCAGTTGGGATGGATGATCTAGCTGAAGAACTAAAGAAAAGTGAAGTAGATTTCGATGTTGTTATTGCCACACCAGACACTATGAAGATAGTTAGTCCTTTAGGAAAAGTTCTAGGCCCTAAAGGCATAATGCCCAATCCTAAAACAGGAACAGTAACAAAAGACGTTGCAACTGCAGTAAAGAATGCTAAGGCAGGGCAAATAAGATACAGATCAGATAAAGCAGCAATAGTGCATGGAAGAATAGGAGATATAACTTATTCGGCTGATCAGATTACACAGAATTTAGAGACTCTTTTAGATGATTTAAAAAGGAATAAACCCCCTTCAGCTAAAGGAGTTTTTATACAGAAAGCAACTCTTTCTTCCACTATGGGAGCAGGAGTTGAAATAGATTTATCCTCTTTAAACTTTTAGGAGTTAGAAGTAAGGATAAAGGTTTCTTCAGTATGGTGCGATTAAATCGCTCATCGAAGACCGTAGGTGCAAGGAGTAGGTTCTTTGCTTAATAGTTTCAACCTACGCAGATGGTATATAACTATTTTTTAGTTATATCCGAAAGAAGGTATCGAACATTTGTTTGATACTTGGAGGATAGGAAGATGCCAATGCGCATTGATGACAAGAAAGTTGCTGTCGAAGGACTTCAAGAAATAGCCAATAAAGCTGTTTCTGCTGTTGCAGCTGATTATCATGGAACTTCAGTCTCTGAATTAACTGCCTTAAGGCAGGAAGCAAGAGAATCGGAAGTTCATTTGAAAGTTATACGTAATACTTTGGCCAAAAAGGCTTTAAGTGATACTAAATTTTCTTGTTTTGAAGATCTATTAGTCGGCCCAACAATGTTGGCTTTCTCTTTAGGAGATCCAACTAGTGCAGCTAAACTAGTAAATAACTTCACAAAGGTAAATAAAAATTTCCAAGTCAAGGGTATATCTTTAGGAGATACCTTATTAGAGCTTTCTAAATTATCTGCTTTAGCAAATATGCCAAACAGAGAACAAGCTCTATCTCAATTGGCCGGGTTATTGAATGCACCTATGAATCAATTTGTATCTATTCTTAATCAAGTACCTTCTACATTAGTTAGAACGTTACAAGCGGTTAAGGAACAAAAAGAACAGGCAGAATCTTAATTATTAAATAAATTGGAGAATAATAATGGCATTAAGTAAAGAAGAAATATTAGACGCTATTTCTGAAATGAGTGTAATAGATATTGTTGATTTAATTTCAGCGATGGAAGAAAAGTTTGGCGTTTCAGCTGCTGCACCCGTAGCTGCTGCACCTGCTGCAGGCGGAGGAGATGCTGGAGCTGAAGAAGCTGCAGATGACGCACCTGTTGATGTTCACTTAACTGACGTAGGTGATAAGAAAGTAGATGTTATAAAAGCTGTTAGAGCTATAACAGGATTAGGATTAAAAGATGCAAAAGCTTTAGTTGATGAAGCACCTTCTGTAATAAAGGAAGGCGTGGATAAAGCTGAAGCAGACGAGCACGCAAAAGCCCTCGAAGAAGCTGGAGCTAAAGCGGAGCTTAAATAATAAATCCTATTTCATATAAATAATTTAAAGAGGTCTTTATGAGTTTTTCGTACACTGAGAAGAAGAGAGTAAGAAGAAGTTTTGAGAAAATTTCTAGCGTAATGGAACTTCCCAATCTTCTAGCTACACAAGTTCAATCATATGATGCTTTTCTTCAAAGGTATGCTGATTCTGATAAGAGGCTGAATGCAGGCTTAGAACAGGTCTTAAACTCTATTTTCCCCATAGAAAGTCATAACGGCTTCGCAAGAATGGAATATTCTGGTTACTCCTTAGGCGATCCTGTATTTAACGAAAGAGAATGTAAACTTAAAGGAATAACTTATGAAATTCCTTTACATATTAATTGTGATCTTTTCTTTATAGACAAGGATTCTGGAAAACTTAAAGAGGGTAAGTCGCAAAAGGTTTATATGGGGACAACCCCTTTAATGACTGAACATGGAACTTTCGTTATTAATGGAACTGAAAGAGTTGTAGTTTCTCAACTTCATAGATCTCCGGGACTATTTTTTGATCATGATAAAGGGAAAAGCCATTCTTCTGGGAAGGTCCTTTATGGTGCAAGAGTTATACCCTATAGAGGCTCTTGGCTAGATTTTGAGTTCGATGCCAAGGATTTAGTTTATGTTCGAATAGATAGAAGAAGGAAGTTATTAGCGACAATACTTCTTAAAGCATTAAAGTTAACTAACCAACAAATTCTTGAAAAATTTTATGAAACTGAAATATATAAAGTTAAGAAGAATGACATTTATCAATTACAAGTTATTCCCAGGAGATTAATGGGAAGAATTTCTCCAATCGATATACAGGCAAAAGGTGAACTGGTTGTAAAAAAAGGAGAAAGGATAAGCGCTAGACATATAAGAAAGATAGAAAGTGCAAGGTTAAAGAATCTAGACTTACCTAAAGAGGCAATCTACGGTCAGGTATTGGCAAAAGATCTTCTAGACAAGACTACTGGCGAGATAATCATTGAATCTAATACTGTTATAGATGAAGAGAATCTGCCAGTTATTGAAGAGTTAAAATTAACAGAACTTGAAATTCTTTACATTAACGATATTGAATCCGGGCCTTATATGGCTGACACCTTAAGAGCAGATACAACTACTAATGAGATAGAGGCATTGGTTGAAATTTATAGAATGATGAGACCAGGTGAACCACCAACAAAGGAAGCAGCCACAACACTCTTTACTAATTTGTTTTTTAACCCTGAAAGGTATGACCTATCAGCGGTTGGACGAATGAAGTTCAATAAAAGATTAGGCCTTGAGGATATAGAAGGGAGTAATATCTTAACTGATGATGACATTCTTAATACTTTAAAAACATTAGTTTCTATAAGAAACGGTAAAGGGAATGTCGATGACATAGATCATTTAGGAAATAGAAGGATAAGATCTGTAGGAGAAATGGTTTCAAACCAATATCGTATAGGTTTAGTTAGAGTAGAGAGGGCAGTTAGAGAGAGGTTAGCAACGGCTGAAGCCGATGATCTCGGTCCTCAAGACCTGATTAATGCAAAACCAGTTTCGGCGGCTGTGAAAGAATTCTTTGGTTCAAGTCAGCTTTCTCAATTCATGGACCAAAACAACCCCCTCTCTGAAATCACTCACAAAAGAAGAATTTCAGCATTAGGGCCAGGTGGTCTTACTAGAGAAAGAGCTGGGTTCGAAGTTCGAGATGTCCACCCAACTCATTATGGAAGGGTTTGTCCTATAGAAACTCCGGAGGGACCCAATATCGGATTGATTAATAATTTAGCGGCTTATGCTAGAACCAATGAATATGGATTTCTTGAGAGCCCTTTTAGAAAAGCTGAAAGCGGTAAGGTTTTAGATAATTTTCATTATTTATCCGCAATAGAAGAAGGTGACTTCGTTATTGCCCAAGCTAGTGCCTTATTGGATTCAAATAACAAGTTCACCGAGGAGCTAGTGCCTGTTAGGTTTAAAAATGAGTTTTCTTTCATGCCTCCTGAAAGAGTAGATTTTATGGATGTTTCTCCTCAACAAGCTTTTTCTATTGCAGCTTCTTTAATTCCTTTCTTGGAACATGATGATGCAAATAGAGCGTTAATGGGATCTAATATGATGAAACAAGCAGTTCCAACTCTCCAGGCAGACAAGCCCCTCGTAGGGACTGGAGTTGAGAGACTGGTTGCTAAAGATTCGGGCTCTTGTGTAATTGCAAATAGAGGAGGATCAGTCGAGAGTATAGATGCAAGCAGAATAGTTATTAGAGTTAATGAAAAAGAGATTAAAGCAGGAGATTCTGGTGTAGATATTTATAATCTCATCAAATACACAAGATCAAACCAGAATACATGTATCAATCAAAGGCCTATTGTTTCTATAGGCGATAAAATTAGGAAGGATGATATTTTAGCTGACGGCCCTTCTATTGATTTAGGAGAATTGTCGTTAGGACAAAACATCAGGATTGCTTTTATGCCTTGGCATGGCTACAACTTTGAAGATTCTATTTTGATTTCAGACAAACTTGTTAGAGATGACAAGTTTACAAGCATCCATATACAGGAATTAACTTGTGTAGCTAGAGATACAAAATTAGGACCGGAAGAAATTTCTGCAGATATTCCTAATGTTGGTGACAACGCTTTATCAAAACTAGATGAGTATGGAATTGTTCATATTGGTGCTGAAGTGAAGGCTGGAGATATTCTTGTCGGTAAGGTTACTCCTAAAGGAGAAACTCAACTTAGCCCTGAAGAAAAACTACTTAGAGCTATTTTTGGAGAGAAAGCATCGGATGTAAAAGACAGTTCTTTGAGAGTATCTTCCGGAGCAGATGGAACAGTAATTGATGTCCATGTCTTTACAAGGGATGGAATTGAGAAAGATGGTAGAGCAGTATCAATAGAGGAGTCTCAACTTGCAGAAGTACAAAAAGATATAGATGATGAATTGAAGATTCTAGAAGAAGCAGCTTATTCCAGGCTTGAAAATCTTCTTGTAGGAAAGAAAGTACTATCAGGAAAAGGCTTCAAGAAAGGAACAACAATTAAATCAGTGGATTTAGATGAATTACCTAGAGAAAGTTGGTTTAAGGTAAGAGTAGGTAATGAATCTTCTAATAAACAAATTGAAGATATTGCTAAAAGCTTAAAAGAATATAAAGACAGTCTAGACGTAACCTTTGACCTTAGAAAAGCTAAAGTGGAAGGAGGAGATGATCTTGCTCCGGGAGTCTTAAAGATCGTAAAAGTATACTTAGCTATAAAAAGGAGGATCCAGCCAGGAGATAAATTAGCAGGCAGACATGGTAATAAAGGTGTTATTTCAGTCATTATGCCAGAGGAAGATATGCCTTATGATGAGAACGGTCAGCCAGTTGATATTGTTCTTAACCCTTTAGGGGTGCCTTCAAGAATGAATGTTGGTCAAGTATTAGAAACACATCTTGGTTGGGCTGCTAAAGAACTAGGAACTAAGATTGGTGAGATGATTGATAAAGGTTCTAAGGCTACTGAAATAAAGAACTTTCTTTCAGAAATTTACGAGAAAAATGGCTCGCAAGATTTAAGTTCTTTAAAAGATTCTGAAATAATTGAATTAGCTTCTAATTTAAGAAAAGGCGTTCCTATGGCAACTCCAGTCTTTGATGGTGCTAAAGAAATTGAAGTTAAATCTATGCTTGAGTTGGCTGGATTACCCAGCAGTGGCCAGACTCAACTTTATGATGGAAGAACTGGTGAGAAATTTGATCGAGAAACAACCGTAGGATATATGTACATTCTTAAATTAAATCACTTAATCGAAGACAAGATGCATGCTAGATCTACAGGTAGTTACAGCCTTGTAACGCAACAACCTCTTGGCGGAAAGGCTCAATTTGGAGGTCAAAGATTTGGTGAAATGGAAGTTTGGGCTCTGGAGGCATATGGTGCTGCGCACACACTTCAAGAGATGTTAACTGTAAAGTCTGATGACGTAGCTGGAAGAACTAAGGTTTATAAAAACTTGGTAGACGGAAATTTTGAAATGGAAACAGGTGTTCCCGAGTCATTTAATGTCCTGACAAAAGAAATAAGATCTCTTGGGATAGATATTGATTTGGAACAAATAGATTAGGAGTAAAAGTTGAAAGATTTAGTAGATTTATTAAAAACGCAAGGTCATGGAGTTGAATACAACTCTATTAGAGCCGGCTTGGCTTCCCCTCAACAAATTAGATCTTGGTCTTATGGCGAAGTGAAAAAGCCAGAAACTATTAATTACAGAACTTTTAAACCAGAACGTGACGGTTTATTTTGCTCTAAGATATTTGGCCCTATTAAAGATTACGAATGTATTTGTGGAAAATATAAACGCATGAAACATAGAGGCGTTGTATGCGAGAAATGCGGCGTAGAAGTAACTCTTTCTAAAGTAAGAAGAGAAAGAATGGGTCATATTGAACTTGCTGCTCCTGTTGCTCACATCTGGTTCTTAAAATCATTACCATCTCGCTTAGCCTTAGCTCTTGATTTAACTTTAAAAGATCTAGAGAGAGTTTTATATTTTGAATCTTTTATAGTAATTGAACCCGGAATGACTGATTTAGAGCTAGGTCAATTATTAACTGATGAAGAGTATTATGAGGCTTTAGAAACTTGGGGAGATGAATTCGAAGCAGGCATGGGAGCTGAGTCTATTCAAACCCTCTTAAAAGAATTGGACCTTGAATCATCTATAAAGGACATTCAAGATGAAATGCCTTTAACTAAATCAGAAGCTAAATTAAAGAAGTTTGCTAAAAGATTAAAACTACTTAAGTCTTTTAATGAGTCAGGAAATAGACCTGAATGGATGGTTCTAGAAGTTTTGCCAATATTACCGCCTGACCTAAGACCTCTAGTTCCTCTAGAAGGAGGAAGATTTGCCACTTCTGATTTAAATGATCTATACAGAAGAGTAATAAATAGAAATAATAGGCTAAAAAGACTTTTGGACCTAAATGCTCCAGATATAATTACGAGAAATGAAAAAAGGATGTTGCAAGAGTCTGTTGACGCATTGTTAGATAACGGCAGAAGAGGAAGAGCTGTAACAGGTTCAAACAAAAGGCCTCTTAAATCACTTGCTGACATGATAAAAGGGAAGCAAGGAAGGTTTAGACAAAACCTTTTAGGAAAGAGGGTTGACTATTCTGGTCGTTCAGTGATTGTTGTAGGTCCAACTTTAAAATTACACCAATGTGGCTTACCAAAGAAAATGGCTCTCGAACTATTTAAACCCTTTGTGTTTGGTAGATTACAGCAGCTTGAGCTTGCCAATACCATCAAGCTTGCAAAAAGAATGGTGGACAGAGAAGAGCCTGAAGTTTGGGATATATTGGATGAAGTGATTAGAGAACATCCAGTTATGCTTAATAGAGCACCTACTTTACACAGACTAGGAATACAAGCTTTTGAACCTATTTTAGTTGAAGGTAAGGCCATCCAACTTCACCCTTTAGTTTGTAAGGCCTATAACGCTGATTTTGATGGAGATCAAATGGCTGTTCATGTTCCGCTTACCCTAGAAGCTCAAATTGAATGCAGAGCTTTAATGATGGCAACTAACAACATCCTTTCACCTTCTAATGGAAAACCTATCATTGATCCGTCTCAAGATGTTGTTTTGGGCCTTTACTATATGACTAGAGAAAAGACTAATGATCTAGGAGAAGGGAGAATTATGTCTTCTCCTGATGAAGTTAATAGAGCTTACTACTCAGGAAGTGTAGGCTTGCAAGCTAAGATTAAAGTTAGATTAAAACCAAATAAATTGGATGACGAGCCTACTCAGATTATCGATACAACAACCGGAAGGGCTTTACTTTATGACCTCCTCCCTGAAGGTATGCCTTTTGAAATAATCAACACAACCTTAGACAGCAAGAAAATATCTTCCTTAATAGATGTTTGTTATAGAAAGGCTGGTCTTAAGCGCACAGTAATCTTTGCTGACAGACTAATGTATATGGGCTATGAATTTTCTACTAAATCTGGATCTTCTATAGGGATTGATGATTTCGTTATACCAGAAGATAAAGAAAGGATTGTGTCTGAGGCTGAGAAAGAAGTAAAAGATATAGAGTCTCAATTTGCCTCTGGCTTAGTGACTAAAGGAGAAAAATATAATAAAGCTATAGATATTTGGACTAGGGCTAATGAAATGATTGCTAAATCAATGATGGATAATATTTCTAAGGAAGAAGTTAAAGAGGCCGATGGAACTTTAACTCTTTCTGATTCTTTTAATTCAGTATTTATGTATGCAGATTCAGGTTCAAGAGGCTCTCCAGCTCAAATTAGACAATTGGCTGGAATGAGAGGGCTGTTAGCTAAGCCAGACGGTTCAATAATTGAAACACCTGTTACATCTAATTTCAGAGAAGGTTTAACAGCTCAAGAATATTTCATTTCCACTCATGGAGCTAGGAAAGGACTGGCAGACACCGCTCTTAAGACGGCTAATTCAGGATATTTAACCAGAAGATTGGTTGATGTTGCTCAGGATATGGTTGTTAGTGAAGAGGATTGCAATACTTCAGTTGGAATCATCATGAAATCAATCATAGACGGAGGTCAAGTATTAGTTCCTCTCGGTGACAGGGTTTTAGGTAGAACTGTAGCTGAGAATGTTAAATCAATGGATGGAAAAGATGTTCTTCTTAAAGCAGGAACTTTAATTGATGAAGATATTGTTGATACTTTAGATGAAAAAAATATATATGAGATAAAAGTTAGATCAGCTATTTATTGTGAAACTATTCATGGAGTTTGTTCAAAATGCTATGGCAGAGATTTAGGCAGGGGACACAAAGTTGATATAGGTGAATCCGTTGGAATAGTTGCGGCTCAGTCTATAGGAGAACCAGGTACTCAATTAACTATGAGAACCTTTCATATCGGAGGAGCAGCTTCTGGAACTTCTGCTGAAGATAATATTGAAACTAATTTCTCAGGTAAAATGGTTTATAGCACCAGGACAGTGAAGAAGAAAGATGGAACTTATATTTCATTATCTCAGTCCTCAGATATAACGGTAGTTGATGAAAATGGAAGGGTAGTTGAAAGTTATAAAGTTCCTTATGGAACGGTTCTAAATTTCGCATCAGGAAGCAAAGTTAATCCTGGTGATATTCTTGCGCAATGGGACCCTTTAACAAGACCGGTTATTGCTGAGGTTGCAGGTAAAGCTAAGTTTGTTGATATTGAAGACGGAATAACTGCCACAGTTAAGCAGGATGATTTAACCGGTCTAAGTAATATTGAAATAATTGATGTTACCGAAAGACCTAAAGGAGATGCGCAAGACAAGAGGCCAGCTATCCATATAGTGGATGGTAGGGGCAAGGATAAGTCTTTACCCGATTCTGATGCCCCTGCAATTTATTCTTTACCGGGGAATGCGTTTATTCAATTGAATGATGGTCAAGACGTTGAAGTTGGAGGAGTCATTTCGAGAATTTCGCAAGCGTCAACTAAGACAAAAGATATTACTGGAGGCTTACCGAGGGTAGCTGATTTATTTGAAGCGAGAAAGCCAAAAGAGCCTGCTATTTTAGCCCAATCTTCGGGCATAGTTTCTTGGGGCAAGCCAACTAAAGGTAAAGAAAGGCTGGTTATTACTGATGAAGAAGGTAATGATCACGCAACTCTAATCTTAAGAACAAGACACATTAACGTTTTTGAAGGAGAAAGGGTTGAAAAGGGCGATATAGTTTCTGACGGCGCAATGAGTCCTCACGATATATTAGCCTTAAGAGGTCTTGAGGAATTAACAGATTACATTGTTAACGGTATTCAGGAAGTGTATAGGCTTCAAGGTGTGAGTATCAACGATAAGCATATAGAAGTTATTTTAAACCAAATGCTTAGAAAGGTTGTTATAACAGAACCCGGAGACTCTGAATTTATCATTGGAGAACAAGCGGAATTCTCAAAAGTAAGAGAAGTAAACTTGGCTTTACGTGAAACTAAAAAATCTGAAATTCAATATGATAGGATTTTACTAGGCATAACTAAGGCTTCATTAGCAACAGAATCATTTATCTCAGCGGCATCTTTCCAAGAAACCACAAGAGTTCTAACGGAGGCAGCTACTACAGGAAGAGTCGACCATTTAAGAGGATTAAAAGAGAATGTCGTTGTTGGTAGATTAATACCTGCAGGTTCAGGATTGGCTAAGTTACGAAGTGAATTGGATAACGTAGAAGAGGATTTCGAAATAGATCTCGAGAAAGCTTTAAGTGAGGCACTAAATGAAGAAGAGTAATTCGTTGACCTTGCTTCAAGGTCTCTTTACAATTCGCCACTTTTACAAGAATTAAACTATGGCTACAGTAAATCAACTAGTTAGAAAACCTAGAAAAAGAAAGGTCATGAAGACAGATGTGCCCGCTTTAAAAGGATCTCCTCAAAGAAGAGGAGTTTGCACTAGGGTTTACACAACCACTCCGAAGAAGCCTAATTCTGCGTTAAGAAAAGTATGCAAGGTAAGACTTACTTCTGGTTTTGAAGTTATTTCGTACATCGGAGGTGAAGGGCATAATTTACAAGAACACTCAGTTGTCCTGATAAGAGGTGGAAGAGTGAAAGATTTACCAGGCGTTAGATATCATACGGTAAGAGGTACTTTAGATACCTCAGGCGTAGATGACAGAAAACAAAGACGTTCGAAGTATGGCGCAAAGAAACCTAAATAAAAATGTCTAGAAGAAAAGCAGCACCTAAAAGAAAAATATTACCTGACCCTAAATTTGGCAATTTAAAAGTAGCGAAATTCATGAACCAGATCATGAAAAACGGTAAGAAGTCTGTTGCTGAGAAGATTATTTACGGTGCTTTTGATGAAATCTCTAAGAAGTCTGACAAAGAACCAATTGAAGTCTTTGAAAAAGCTTTAGATGAAGTAGGTCCAATGGTAGAAGTGAAAGCGAGACGAGTTGGAGGAGCTACTTATCAAATTCCTATGGAAGTTAGGCCAGCAAGGAGAAGTGCTTTAGCTATGAGATGGATTGCGACATATGCAAAATCTAGGTCTGAAAAAACTATGACACTTCGGCTTGCTAATGAGCTTCTTGAAGCTTGCGAAGGAAAGGGTGAAGCCGTTAAGAAAAAAGAAGACACCCATAGAATGGCAGAGGCAAACAGAGCCTTCTCTCATTTCAGATTTTAATAATTAATCAAAAATATTATGGCCAGAACTACACCGCTAGAACTGTATAGAAATATTGGTATATGTGCCCATGTTGATGCTGGGAAAACCACAACTACTGAACGAGTTCTTTTCTATACCGGAATTTCTCATAAGATTGGTGAAGTCCACGATGGAGCTGCCGTTATGGATTGGATGGAGCAAGAGCAAGAAAGGGGAATAACTATTACTTCTGCTGCAACCACATGTTTTTGGGAAGGCACTGCAAAACAATACAAGCAACATAGGTTTAACATTATAGATACGCCTGGACACGTAGATTTTACTATTGAAGTAGAAAGGTCTTTGAGAGTTTTAGATGGAGCGGTTGTTGTTTTTTGTGGAAGTTCTGGAGTTGAACCTCAATCAGAGACTGTATGGAGACAAGCTAATAGATACGAAGTGCCGAGAATAGCCTTTATAAATAAGATGGATAGAGCTGGAGCAGACTTCCTAAGGGTAGTTGATCAAATGAAGGTAAGACTGGGAGCAAATCCTGTGCCTATTCAATTAGCAATTGGTGCTGAAGATGATTTTAAGGGAGTTATTGATCTCGTTAAGATGAAAGCCGTCTATTGGGATGGGGATGATATGGGAACCACTTTTGAATTAAAAGACATCCCAGAAGATATGCAGAGTATAGCCGATGAATGGCGTGAAAAGATGGTTGAGTCAGCTGCAGAATCAAATGAAGAGATTATGGATAAATATCTAGAAGAAGGAGATTTATCTGAAGAAGATATTAGAGTCGGGTTAAGAGAAAGGACTCTAAGTAATGAAATAGTTCCATGTCTTTGTGGATCAGCTTTTAAAAATAAAGGTGTTCAAACAATGCTAGATGCTGTTATTGATTATCTACCAGCTCCAAATGAAGTAAAAGCTGTAACTGGAGTCCTTGAAAACGAAGAAGAGAGTTCAAGGGAGTCAGACGATGAGGCCCCTTTTGCTGGTATAGCTTTTAAGATTGCTACAGATCCTTTTGTAGGCTCTTTAACTTTCGTTAGGGTGTATTCAGGGACTTTGAATACAGGCGATTCTGTTTTCTTGCCAATAAAAGGTAAAAAAGAAAGAGTAGGAAGAATGCTTCAAATGCATTCGAATAAAAGAGAAGAGATTTCAGAAGCAAGGGCAGGAGACATCTGTGCAGTTATTGGTCTAAAAGACGCTATAACGGGTGAAACTCTATGTGATGAAAAGAATAAAATAACTTTAGAGCAAATGAACTTCCCTGAGCCAGTTATTTCGGTTGCTGTGGAACCTAAGACTAAAGAAGACCAAGAAAAAATGGGAATAGCGCTAGGAAGGTTAGCTCAAGAAGACCCTTCTTTTAGATTAAGAACAGATGAAGAGTCTGGACAAACTATTATTTCGGGCATGGGAGAGCTCCACCTTGACGTTCTTGTGGACAGAATGAGAAGAGAATTTAATGTTGAAGCTAATATGGGGAAACCTCAAGTGGCTTACAGGGAAACTATCAAGAAGCAAGTAGAACAAGAATCTAAGTTTGTAAGACAATCAGGAGGCAGAGGTCAATACGGACACGTTTATATAAGAATCGAACCTCTTATTAACAATGAGGAAAGTGATGAAACATATGAGTTTGTTAACGAAATAGTAGGAGGAGCTATTCCTAGAGAATTTATACCTGCTGTAGATAAGGGTTGCAGGGAACAAATGGAAGCAGGTGTAATATCCGGCTATCCACTTGTTAATGTTAAAGTTTCTTTGTATGACGGTTCCTTCCATGACGTTGATTCTAGTGAAGTGGCGTTTAAGGTTGCTGGCTCCACTGCCCTTAAAGAGGGGGCTAAGAAAGCAGATCCTGTCATTTTAGAGCCAGTGATGAGCTTAGAGGTAGTAACCCCAGAAGAATATATGGGTGATGTGGTTGGAGATCTTAATAGACGAAGGGGAATAATCCACGGAATGGAAGACGGACCCTCTGGGAAGGTAGTTTCCGGGGAAGTTCCTTTAGCTGAAATGTTTGGTTACGCTACAGATCTTAGGTCTGCTTCTCAAGGTAGAGCAACATTCACAATGGAACCACTAAAGTATGCAGAAGTTCCTTCCAATGTTGCTGAAGTGATCGTTAATAAAAACGACTAATCTATTAACTTAGAAATTCTTTAGAACCCCTTTTATTAAAGGTTTTTTACACTTTTTTGTTGACACATGAGGGTCACAAAATTAGAATTGCCGCTCGTTTTGTTTTAGGGGCCTTAGTCTAGATTTTTTATAGGTATAAGGCGGTTTTTTTATTAATAAATCAACCTACGTTGTAGGGGGTTTTTTTACGCTATTTATTTAAAGGAATAATTAGAAGATATATGCAAGATCAGAGTATTAGAATAAGGCTGAAAGCCTTTGATCATAAACTTATTGACCGTTCTGCTAGAGAAATAGTGGAGACGGTTAAACGTACTGGTGCTAAGGTCAAAGGACCTATTCCAATGCCAGTTAAGAAACACAAAACGACCATCCTCATTTCCCCCCATAAAGACAAAGACGCAAGAGACCAATACGAAATTAGAACCCACAAAAGAACCTTAGATATCCTAGAACCTTCAGAAAAAACCTTAGACGCCTTAACAAAACTTGAATTATCAGCAGGTGTAGTAGTTCAAATAAGCCTAGATGAGAATAAATAGTTATGTCAATTGGATTAATAGGTAAAAAGCAAGGAATGACAAGGATGTTCACTCCTGAAGGTGACGCATTTGCAGTTAGCGTTGTAAGTGTTAGCCCTAATATTATTACTCAAATTAAATCCCAGGAAACTGATGGATATTCCTCCGTTCAAGTAACGACAGGTGAAAAAAAAGAAAAGCATATAAAAAAGCCCATATCTGGTCATTTTAAGAAAAAAGGAGTTAATCCTGGAGAAGGGCTATGGGAATTTAAAGTAAATCCAGAAGCGTTAGAAGAGTTAGAAGTTGGAAGCAAATTATTTTTAGAACAATTCGAAGAAGGTCAAACAATAGATGTTCAAGGGAAGTCTAAAGGAAAAGGCTTTGCAGGAACGGTTAAGAGATGGAATTTTAAGATGCAAGATGCAACACACGGAAATTCTATTTCTCATAGAGCTCCTGGCTCTATTGGCCAGTGCCAAACTCCCGGCAAGGTATGGAAAGGTAAAAAGATGTCAGGTCATATGGGAGATGAACGAAAAACAGTTCAAAATCTAGAAATAGCTTCAATAGATTTAAATAACAACTTATTGCTTATAAAAGGACCTATACCAGGACCAACAGGTTCAAACATAATATTAAAACCAGCTGTAAAATAATAATGGAAATTAAGGTTTTAAATCAAAATGGTTCTGGAGATTCAAATGTTTCTCTTCCTGAATCCGTATTTGGTCAAGATTTTAATGCTGATTTGGTCCATCAGCTTATAACAACTTATACGGCCAATGGACATCAAAACACCAAGGGCCAGAAGAATAGGTCAGCCGTAAGAGGTGGAGGAAGGAAACCTTGGAAGCAGAAAGGGACTGGTAGGGCGAGAGCTGGAACAATTCGTTCACCTATTTGGAGAGGCGGCGGTGTAACTTTTGCAAAAAAATTCAAAAAAAATAACCCTAAGAAGGTAAACAAAAAGATGTATAGATCAGCAATGCGTTCTATTTGGTCGAAGCTAGCGGAAGAAAATAAAATAATTGCACTTAATGAAATAAATATTGATGAGCCTGTAAAATCTTCTCAAGTAAAGAAAATCCTATCAGATATAGGAATTTCCAAGGCATTAGTTGTTCTTAATAAGAATAACGAACAACTTAATAAGGCTTCAAAGAACCTTAAAGAATGCGATGTATTGACTATAAACTCTATAAACCCATCTTTGCTTATTAATGCAGATAACGTGGTTGTAACCTCAGAAACAATAAATTCTTTAACCGAGGTTTTGTCCTAATGAAAACAGAACTTTACTCAGTCATAAAGTCTCCATACTTAACCGAAAAAGTATCTTCGTTAATGGGAGAAGCTAATCAGTACGCATTTAAAGTTGATGTAAATGCTACAAAGTTACAAATTAAGAAAGCAGTTGAAGGTTATTTTTCTGTCGATGTTGAGAATGTAAACATATTAAAGGTTAAGGGAAAAAATAAACGTTCCAGATATAGAATAAAGAAAAGACCTGATTGGAAGAAAGCTTATGTTCGACTTGCTGAAGGTCAGTCAATTGAAGTAGGTATAGAATAATGGTCGCCCAAATAAAGAAATCAAAACCAACTTCTCCAGGACGTAGATTTAGATCTTGGGTGTCTAGAGATGATCTTCACAAAGGAGATCCTCATGCTTCACTTCTTCAACCTAAGAAACAAAGATCAGGAAGAAATAACCAAGGCAGAATAACCTCTAGACACAGAGGAGGAGGCCATAAGAAACATTACAGACTTATTGATTTCAAGAGAACTAAAGATGGAATTCCAGCAAAAGTAGAAACAATAGAATATGATCCTAATAGGTCTGCAAACATAGCCCTGGTCTTGTATGCAGATGGAGAAAGAAAATACATAATCTCTCCTGAAGGACTGTCTGTTGGAGATGAAATAATCTCTGGAGAAGAGTCTCCTATTAAAGCAGGTAATACTTTAGGTTTAAAACATATGCCTTTAGGCACAGTTGTTCACTGTATTGAGTTATTTCCAGGTAAGGGCGCGCAAATGTCTAGAAGCGCAGGAACATCAGCACAAATCTTAGCTATTGAAGGAAGATATGTAACTTTAAGACTAAGAAGCGGTGAAGTAAGAAGAGTGTTGTCAGACTGTAGAGCGACCGTAGGAAGTGTTTCTAATTCTGAACATTCTTTGAGGTCAATTGGAAAAGCTGGAGCAAAGCGTTGGATGGGAATAAGACCTAGCGTAAGAGGAGTTGCTATGAATCCAGTAGATCACCCTCATGGAGGTGGCGAAGGTAAGACTTCTGGTGGAAGGCATCCAGTAACACCTTGGGGAGTTCCCACAAAAGGATATAAAACTCGTAAAAAAACTAAGAGCAGCAATCGTATGATTGTAAGAAGAAGGAATTAATTGAATTATGCCTAGATCATTAAAAAAAGGACCATTTGTAGATTTACATTTACTTAAGAAAGTAGAAAAAGCAGTATCCACGAATGACAAAAAACCAATAAAAACCTGGTCAAGAAGGTCAATGATAACTCCTGACATGGTAGGTTTGAATATTGCAGTTCACAACGGAAGACAGCATGTACCTATATTTATACAGGAAGATATGGTTGGTCATAAGTTAGGAGAATTTGTCTTAACACGAACATTTAGGATCCATTCTGGAGATAGAAATTAATAACATGAGTCAGTCTATAGCAAAATTAAGGAGTGCAAGAGTTTCTAGCCAAAAGGCTAGATTGGTTGCTAACCAAATTAGAGGGAAGAAGGTAGAAGAGGCTATGGGCATCTTAACTTTTGCACCTCAGAAATCTGCTCATATTATTAAGAAGGTTTTGGAATCTGCAATTGCTAATGCGGAACACAATCAAGGTTTGGATGTAGATTCTTTGTTTGTTTCTACAATTGCAGTAGATGAAAGCTTCACCATGAAACGTATTAGGGCAAGAGCCAGAGGAAGAGCAGATAGATATTTTAAGAGAAGCTGCAATATTTCATTAACTTTAGAAGAAAAGGGTAAATAATGGGACAAAAAGTACATCCAATAGGTTTTAGGCTAGGCATCACTACTCAACATACTTCTAACTGGTACGCTGAAAAATCTCAATACACTGAGAATTTATTAAAAGATATAGAGGTAAGAGAGCACTTAGAAAAGAAACTTTCCCATGCTTCTGTGAGCAGGATTGATATTGAAAGGACTGCCGATAACGCAAGAGTTTTAATACATACAGCTAGGCCGGGAGTAGTTATAGGAAAGAAAGGAGAAGATATAGATAAAATGAGGGAGGATATAACTCAAAGAATGGGTATTCCTGTCACATTAAGCATACAAGAGATCAGGAAGCCTGATTTAGATGCTAAATTATTAGCAGAAAGTGTAGCCCAACAGCTAGAAAGAAGAGTTATGTTTAGAAGAGCTATGAAAAGAGCGGTTCAGAATGCGATGAGGCAAGGAGCAGAAGGAGTAAAAATTAGAGTTGCAGGTAGATTAGGGGGCGCAGAAATAGCAAGAGCAGAGATTCAAAAGGAAGGAAGGGTGCCTTTGCACACACTTAGAGCAGATGTTGACTATGGCTTAGCAGAAGCCAACACCACTTATGGAGTAATAGGTGTAAAAGCTTGGGTATTTAGAGGAGAAGTACTGGATAAACCAAATAAGGATTCAGAATAAGGTATAAGAAATGTTTCAACCTAAAAGAACAAAATATAGAAAACAACAAAAGGGCAGGAATACTGGTAATGCTCAAAGAGGAGCTACTCTTAGTTTCGGAACTTATGGACTTAAAGCGACTGAAAGAGGTCAATTAACTTCTAGGCAGATTGAGGCTGCAAGAAGAGCTATGACTAGGCATGTAAAAAGAGGAGCTAAGATTTGGATAAGAGTTTTTCCGGATAAACCTATCACTAAGAAACCTCTAGAAGTAAGACAGGGTAAGGGGAAAGGGAATGTAGAGTATTGGGTATGCCCAATAAAACCAGGAAAAGTTTTATATGAAATGGAAGGGGTTGATGAAGAGCTAGCTAAAGAAGCTTTTGCACTAGCTTCAGCAAAGATGCCAATAGCAACAACCTTTATAAGGAGACTCTAATGGCTAAAGAAAGCTTATTAAGCAGATTAAGAAATAAATCTAGTGACGTTAGTGATGAAGAAGGGAAGTTAAGAAAAGAGCTAATGGAGTTAAGAGTTCAACATTCTTCTGGACAGCTAAAAGAGACTCATAAAATAAGAGAAGTAAGGAAATCAATTGCGCAATTAAAAACTTTAAGTAATGAAGTGAAAGAAGAAATAAAAGATGACTGAAATTAATACAAGAACTCAAACAGGCCTGGTAGTAAGCTCTAAAAGAGATAAAACCATTACTGTTATGGTCGAAAGAAAGGTTAAACATCCTTTATACAAGAAGATTCTTAGAAGATCTTCAAAGCTGCAAGCACATGACCAAGATAACGCATGTAATGAAGGAGATTTAGTGACTATTCAAGAGTGCAAACCGCTTTCTAAGACAAAATCTTGGAAATTGTTAAAGGTAGAAAAGAAGGTCCAAGAAATAAAATAGATTAGAGAAATGATACAAGAACAAAGTTATTTGGAAGTTGCTGATAATAGCGGGGCTAGGAAGCTTATGTGCATCAGAGTTCTTGGCGGTTCAAGAAAAAGATTTGCTAGAGTTGGTGATGTTATAAAAGTCAGTGTAAAAGAAGCGATACCAACTGGAAGAGTAAAGAAAGGTGAAGTGGTTGATGCTGTTATAGTAAGGACTAAGAATAAATTAAGACGATCTGACGGATCTGCAATTAGGTTTGATGATAACGCAGCTGTTTTGATAAACGCTCAGAAACAACCTATTGGCACAAGGGTTTTTGGTCCAGTTTCAAGAGAACTAAGAAATGAAGATTTTATGCGAATCGTTTCTTTGGCTCCGGAGGTACTTTAATCATGAATAAGATTAGAACTGGAGACCAAGTGATAGTTATAGCTGGAAAAGATAAAGGCAAACAAGGTTCAATTACTAAAATCCTTTCCAATGGCAGATGTTATGTTTCAGGAGTGCAGATTATTAAAAGACACACTAAACCAAACCCTAATGCAGGTATAGCAGGTGGAGTAGTGGAGAAAGAGGCGTCAATAGACATGTCTAATATCTCAATATACAACTCTTCTGCTAAAAAAGCTGACAAGGTAAGTATTAAATCTTTAGAAGATGGAACCAAAGTTAGAGTATTTAGGTCTTCAGGTAAGGAGATAAAGTAATGTTGCCTTTAAAAGATCATTATGTAAATTCAGTAGTCCCAGAATTAAAAGAATCTTTGAACTTAGATTCTGTTATGGCAGTTCCTAAAGTAACTAAAGTAACTTTGAATATGGGTGTTGGGGAGGCCATGAATGACAAGAAATTGCTTGAGAAGGCTGTAGAAGACATGACACTTATTGCTGGGCAGAAGCCGTTAATTACTAAAGTAAGAAAATCTGTTGCTAATTTTAAAATAAGAGATGGCATGCCTATAGGATGTAAAGTCACTTTACGAGGTGACAGGATGTATGATTTTTTACAAAGACTCATAGGGGTAGCAATTCCTAGAGAAAGGGACTTTAGAGGACTTGAAATTAAATCTTTTGATGGAAGAGGTAACTATTCTTTAGGAATAAAAGAACATATTATTTTTCCAGAAATTGACTATGACAAGGTGGATAAAATAAGAGGGCTTGATATAAGTATTTCAACTTCAGCTGAAGATGATAATTCTGGAGAAGCTTTATTACGAGCAATGAAATTCCCATTTAAGAATTAAGGAAAGATATATGGCAAAGGCATCAATGAAAGCAAGAGAAGAAAGAAGAAGAAAGACTGTTCTTCGTTTTGCAAAGAAAAGAGCAGAATTAAAAGAGATCATAAGAAGCCCTAAATCTTCTGACGAAGAAAGGGAATTAGCTCAAATTAAACTTCAAAAGCTTCCTAGGGATGCAAATCCCATAAGGATGCAAAGAAGATGCGCTATTACTGGAAGGCCTCATGCTGTTTATAGGAAGTTTGGATTGGGTAGAAATAAATTAAGAGAATTAGCTATGAAAGGTGATATACCAGGTTTAGTTAAATCAAGTTGGTAAGGATTATTTATGAGTATGCAAGATCCCATAGCAGATTTATTTTCTAGAATAAACAACGCTCAGGCGCGTGGAAAAGCTAGCGTAGTTGTTCCTAGCTCTAATAAAAAAATTAGTCTTGTTTCTCTTTTAAAAGATAAAGGCTATGTAGATTCATTTGATGTTTCTGATAACGCTAAGCCAGAAATAGAGATTAAATTAAAGTATTTTGAAGGAGCTCCAGTAATTAAAGAACTTAAAAGAATAAGCAAACCTGGTTTAAGGCAATATTCAAATAAGAAAGAAATACCTGAAATTAACGGGGGTCTAGGCATAGCTGTTGTATCAACCAATAAAGGATTAATGACCGATCAAGAAGCTAAGGAAGCTGGACTTGGTGGGGAGTTAATCTGTTCAGTTTTTTAGAAGATAAATTATGGCAAGAACATCGTTAAAACCAGTTGAAATACCAGAGGGTATTTCTCTAGAAAGTATAGATAAGAACTTAGTTTTCTCTGGGAAGCTAGGGGAGATGTCTTTGCAGGTTCATGAAGATGTTGATATTAAACAGGAAGATAATTCAATTAGTTTTGCTCCTAATAAAGAAACTAAAGAGTCTTTAGCTATAACTGGCACAATGAGAGCTTTAGTTATAAACATGATTCAAGGGGTTGAGGTAGGATTTGAGAAGAAGCTTGAAATTAATGGGGTAGGCTATAGAGCTACTTTAGAAGGTAATGCTATTAATCTAAGTTTAGGTTTTTCGCATCCTATAAAACATGATTTACCTGAAGGTGTCACTGCTGATTTACCAAGCAATACAGAGATAATACTGAAATCCATGGATAAACAGTTGGTTGGTCAAGTAGCAGCTGAAATAAGAGATTACAGGCCTCCTGAGCCTTATAAAGGAAAAGGGGTTAAGTATTCAGACGAAAGAATTATTAGGAAAGAATCTAAGAAAGCATAGACATGGCAATAAAAAGCGTTAAAAGACAGAAAAGAGCTCTAAAGACTAGATCTAAGATAGCATTAACTGATAATAACAGACTAACAGTGTTTAGATCTAATTCTCACATTTATGCTCAAATTATAACTAGCAAAGGTTCAGAAATTCTTGTTTCAGCTTCAACTGCTGAATTAGATCTAAAATCTGACAACAATGGGAATATAGAGGCAGCTTCTCGAATAGGGAAAGTTATTGCAGAAAGAGCTATAGGAAAAGGTATAGATAAAGTCTCCTTTGATAGGTCTGGTTATAAATATCATGGACGGGTAAAGGCTCTTGCTGAAGCAGCTAGAGAAGCAGGTCTTTCTTTTTAGGAAAAATTATGAATATGAATATGGCAACAGATACTTTAGGTTCAGAAGTTTTAGAAGAAAAACTAGTCCAAGTTAATAGAGTAGCTAAAGTAGTCAAAGGCGGAAGGATATTTGGCTTTACTGCAGTAACTGTAGTTGGAGATGGAAACGGAAGGATTGGTTTCGGCAGAGGGAAGGCAAGAGAAGTCCCCATAGCTATTCAAAAAGCTTTAGATCATGCAAGAAGGAACATGTTCGATATAGAGTTAAAAGGAAATACTATTCAGTATCCAATTAAGACTAAATACGGAGCTTCTGTAATTTTTATGAAACCAGCTGCACCAGGAACTGGGATTATAGCCGGAGGAGCAATGAGAGCAGTTCTAGAACTAGCCGGAGTTAAAGATGTGTTGGCTAAGTGTTATGGATCAACCACTCCCGTTAATGTAGTAAGAGCTACTTTAAAAGCTTTGAGAGATATGGAGTCTCCTGCTCGAGTAGCTAAAAGGCTTGGTAGAGGTTAAGAGATGGTTGAAAAAGTACTAACAATAAAGTTAAAAAAGAGCTTGATTGGTTCGAAAGATTATCAAAGACAAAGCGTTAGAGGTTTAGGACTGTCTAAATTAGGACAAGAAGTTTCTGTAAAAGACACTCCTGAGAATAGAGGCATGATAAATAAAGCTATACATTTATTAGAAGTTAATTAAATCGGATAACTGAAAATGAAACTAAATGCACTAAAACCAAACCCAAAAAGAATTAAGGTCAGTAAAAGAGTTGGTCGAGGTACTGGGAGCGGGTCTGGTAAAACTAGCGGTAAAGGACATAAGGGACTTAAATCTAGATCTGGAGGCAGAGTCAGAGTGGGCTTTGAAGGGGGGCAAATGCCTCTTCAAAAGAGAGTTCCTAAATATGGATTCAGCTCTAGAACCAATAATAATACTGAACAACTTAGATTAAGCACGTTAGTCCAATCAGGGATTTTAGATGTAAGTATAGAATCTTTGATGAATGCTGATTTAATAAAAAACTCTACCAAGAAGGTTAAAGTATTCCTTGATACTGATAAATGTTCAAAGATGAATCTTAAGGGGATTAACACTTCTCTTTCAGTCAAGAAAGCAATTGAAGATGCTGGGGGTTCAGTAGAAGAATAGATATGGCAGTTAATCCATCAGCTTTAGGTCAAAATAAAGGTCTTTCAGAATTATGGAAGAGACTTAGGTTTGTTCTTATGGCTGTGATTATTTATAGAATGGGAACTCATATTCCTATTCCAGGTATAGACCCTGATAAGTTAGCTAATATATTCCAGCAGAATCAAGGAACATTACTGGATCTGTTCAATATGTTTTCTGGAGGTGCTCTAGAAAGAATGAGTATTATGGCTTTAAACATAATGCCTTACATAACTGCTTCCATCATAATGAGCCTTCTTGAAGGTACGACACCTTCTTTGAAGAAGAGGTTTAGAGAAGAGGGTGAAGAAGGTAGAAGGCTAAGAACTTCTTATGTTCGCTATGGGACGGTGCTTTTAGCATTAATCCAAGCTAGTGGGCTTGCACTTGGATTACAAAATCAAGGATTAGCTCTTGACCCCGGTTTAATGTTTCAAATTGTGGCCGTAACTTCATTAGTATCTGGAACAGTATTTCTTATGTGGTTAGGAGAGCTAGTAACAGAAAAAGGCATAGGAAATGGCATTTCGATAATAATCTTTTCTAGTATTGTGGCAGGACTTCCTAGAGCTGTAGGTCAGGCTTTTGAAGGAGCAAGACAAGGCGATATTAATCTAATCATGCTTCTTTCGATTGCCCTAGTAGCTGTTGCTGCAATAGCTTTTATAGTATGGATAGAAAGAGGCCAAAGAAGGATTACGGTAAATTATGCCAAAAGACAACAAGGAAGAAAGATGGTTCAAGGCCAAGCTTCGTATCTTCCTATGAAGATCAACCAAGCTGGTGTTATTCCTGCTATATTTGCCAGTAGTTTGCTTTTATTTCCTGCTTCAGCTTCGACATGGTTTGGACAAGGTGAAGGATTTGAATGGCTTCAAGAGATAGCCCTAGCTCTAGGACCTGGCCAACCTTTATATGTAATTTTATTTTCTGCTCTTATAGCTTTCTTTTGTTTCTTTTATACAGCTCTACAGTTTGATCCTAAAGAAATTTCTGAGAATCTAAGAAGGTCAGGGGCTTATATGCCTGGAATAAGACCAGGAGAGAATACGGCTGATTATATTGACAGTGTTATGACAAGATTAACTGTTTGGGGATCAGGTTACCTTATTCTTGTTTGTTTAATGCCACAGTTTTTAATTGTTTCAGCCAATGTCCCCTTTTATCTTGGAGGAACTTCATTGTTAATTGCTGTAGTCGTCGTAATGGACTTTATGGCCCAGGTTCAATCGCATTTAATGTCTCATCAATATGAATCATTGCTAAAGAAAGCAAATTTAAAGGGTTATGGCAATAACCCATTAGGTGGTAGATAAATTATGAAAGTTAGAGCTTCAGTAAAAAAGATTTGCAGAAATTGCAAAATAGTTAAGAGAAAGGGAACGCTTTATGTGATCTGTCCTACTGAACCAAGACACAAACAAAGGCAAGGATAAAGGAGAGAAAAATGGCTCGTGTAGCAGGTATAAATATTCCAGACAATAAACATGCAGAAGTTTCTTTAACTTATGTTTATGGTATTGGGAAAACAAGAGCGAAGAACATATGTCTAAAGATAGGAGTAGATCCATCAACTAAGGTTTCAGATTTAAGTGAAGATCAATTGGAATTAATAAGAACAGAGATAGGTGATTTTTTAGTAGAAGGAGACTTAAGAAGAGAAGTTGCTACAAATATAAAGAGATTACAAGATTTAGGCACTAATAGAGGTATTAGGCATAGAAGGCACTTGCCTGTAAGAGGCCAAAAGACAAAAAATAATGCAAGAACAAGAAAAGGACCAAAACGTCCTATAAGAAGGTAAAAGTATGGTTACGAAGAAAGCAAATAAAAAAAGAGTAAGTGAAGGAATAGCTCATATACACGCTTCATTTAACAATACGTTAATAAGTATTACTGACAAACAAGGTAATGCTATTGCTCAATCCAGCTCAGGAGCTCAAGGATTTAGAGGCTCTAGAAAAAGTACGCCTTTTGCGGCGCAGAAAGCAGCAGAAGCTGTTGGAGATAAGGTAAAAATGGCTGGTTTAGAAAGTTTAGAGATACAAGTAAGAGGCCCTGGTTCAGGAAGGGAGTCTGCTATAAGAGGTTTAAATTCAAAAGGCTTTAAAATAACTAAGATAACTGATGTCACTCCAATACCTCATAATGGATGTAGACCATCAAAAAGAAGGAGAGTTTAAGTGGCTAGATATATAGGACCAAAATGTAAACTTTCTAGAAGAGAAGGAAGAGATTTATTATTGAAAAGTGGCATTAGGTCTCATGACTCGAAATGCAAGTCTGAAACAGTGCCTGGGCAACATGGAAGAACTAGGCGTCCGAGAATCTCAGATTACGGAGTTCAATTAAGAGAAAAACAAAAAGTTAGAAGGATTTACGGTGTAATGGAGAAGCAATTTAAGACTTATTACAAACAAGCAGCTAGGAAAAAAGGTGTAACCGGTGACAACTTGTTACAAATGTTAGAAAGTAGATTAGATAATGTTGTTTACAGAATGGGATTTGCTTCTACTAGAGCAGAAGCCAGGCAACTAGTTAGCCACAAAGCTATCTTAGTAAACGATAAGAAAGTTAATATACCTAGTTATCAATTAAATGCAGGTGACAATATATCTTTGTCTAATAAAGCCCAGTCTCAGAGCAGGGTTAAGCAGTCATTAGAAATCTCAAAAAACAGAGAAGAATGCGATTGGGTTGACGTTAATGAAGGACTCTTTTCTGGAACTTACAAAACCATACCTGAAAGAGATTCACTTGATACAGACATCAATGAGAATTTAATCATTGAGCTTTATTCAAAATAATATAGAGGAAAAAAATATGACAGATAATTATGACATTATTAAAGACTTTTTAACTCCAACTGAAATAGTTGTTGAAGAATCTGGTCCTAACAGATCTAAGATAGTTCTTGAGCCTCTAGAGCAAGGTTTTGGGCATACATTAGGAAATGCACTAAGAAGAATTATATTATCTTCAATGCCTGGAACAGCAGTATCTGAAGTAAAAATTGACGGCGTACTTCATGAGTACAGCACTATTGAAGGTGTCCAAGAAGATGTTATTGATATTCTTCTAAATCTGAAAGATTTATCAGTAAGACTAACAGAAGTTGAAGATGCTGAGCTAACTGTCACTAAGTCTGGAAGCGGAACTGTAACGGCTGCGGATATTGAGCTACCTAATGGAGTAGAGGTAGTAAACCCAGAACATCACATAGCTACCTTAAATGAAGAAGGCTCTTTAAGTATGACTTTGCGGGTCACTAGAGGGAGAGGCTTTGTTCCAGTTAAAGCTCTGTCTGAAGATGAAGGGCAAGAAACCGGTCTTTTAAGACTTGATGCCACTTATTCACCAATAAAAAGAGTAACTTATCAAGTGGATAATGCAAGAGTAGAGCAAAGAACTAACTTAGACAGACTTACAGTAGATATGGATACTGACGGTACTTTAGATGCTGAAGAAATCTTAAGAATCTCTGCGACAATACTTCAACACCAGTTATCTGCTTTTGCTGAATTAGGGAGATTAGAAGAGGTTATTGAAGAAAAAGAAGAAGCAAAAATTGATCCTATTATGTTAAGACCAGTTGATGAATTAGAGTTAACCGTTAGGTCAGCTAATTGCCTAAAAGCAGAAAATATACATTACATAGGCGATTTAGTTACTAGAATGGAATCTGATCTACTAAGAACACCTAATTTAGGTAAGAAATCATTGAATGAAATTAAAGAGGTTTTACTTTCAAGAGGTTTATCTTTGGGTTTGATCTTAGATAATTGGCCACCTGAAACTAATTAAATAGAGATATGAGACACAGAAAGACGGGCAGAAAATTAAATAGAAATAGCCCTCAAAGAAATTCTTTAAAGAAGGGTTTAGCAATATCGATAATAGAGCATGAATCTGTTAGAACCACTCTTGCTAAAGCAAAAGAGATTAGAGGATTCTTAGAGCCTTTAGTCACTTTGGCAAAAGAAAATACAGTAGCCAATCAAAGATTAGCGTACTCGAAATTAAGATCTAAAGAAGCTGTAGCCAAACTCTTTGATGAGCTAGGCCCTCGCTATAAAAATAGACCGGGTGGCTATCTAAGAGTTATCAAAAGCGGCTTAAGAAATGGCGATAAAGCACCTTCAGCCCAAATAGAATTTGTAGATAGGCAAGAACAAGCTCCTCAAGAAGAAGCTAATTCCTAGTCTTTAGTTCTTTTTTTAAATGTTTTCCTGTGTGAGAACCTTTTATTTTTGTAATTTGTTCTGGGGTTCCATGGGCAATTATTTGTCCTCCTTCAGATCCCCCTTCAGGACCTAAATCAATTACCCAATCTGAAGATTTTATTACTTCCATATTGTGCTCAATTACTACAACGCTGTTACCATTATCTCTTAACCTTTTGAGCACTTTCAGCAATAGTTCTATATCATAAACATGAAGGCCGGTTGTAGGCTCGTCTAGAATATACAGAGTGTGATTGGAAGGGCTTTTAGACAATTCTTTAGCTAACTTTACCCTCTGGGCTTCTCCTCCCGAAAGAGTAGTGGCTTGTTGACCTAATTTTATGTATCCCAAACCTACATCATGCAATGTACTTAATTTCTTTTTAATAGAAGGTATTGAGTCAAAGAAATCTAAAGAATCCTCTACTGTCATACTTAAAACTTCATATATGTTTTTACCCTTGTATTTAATGTCTAATGTCTCTCGGTTATATCTGTGCCCATCACAAACATCACATTTAACGTAAACATCTGGTAAAAAATGCATCTCAACTTTTAGAACGCCGTCACCTTGGCAAGATTCACATCTTCCGCCTTTCACGTTAAAGCTAAATCGACCAATCTTATAACCTCTTGATCTAGATTCTTGAGTGCCAGCGAACAGTTCTCTCAGTGGTGTAAATAAGCCAGTGTATGTCGCTGGATTAGATCTAGGAGTCCTCCCAATAGGGCTTTGACTGATTTCTATAATTTTATCCACATCGTCTATTCCAGATAAGTCTTTAAAAGGTTTAGGGTCTCTTCTTTCTGCTCGCGAGATTTCATTGGAGATAGCTGGAAGGAGGGTTTGGTTAATTAAAGTAGATTTTCCTGAACCTGATACACCTGTTACGCAAACAAATAAATCTAAAGGTAATTCCAAATTAACTTTTTTTAGGTTATGTCCACTAGCCTTTGAAAGCTTTATTAATCTATTCTTATTATATTCTTTCCTTTTCTTTGGGATTGATACGGCTCTCTTCCCTGATAGATACTCACCTGTTATTGAATTTTCTGATTTTGCTATCTCCTCGGCCGTTCCTTGAGCACAAACTTGACCACCATGGATACCGGCGCCTGGTCCAATATCCACAATGTGATCTGCATACATCATTGTTTCATGGTCATGTTCGACAACTATTACAGAATTCCCCATATCTCTTAATTTAGTAAGAGTTTTAAGAAGTTTCTCATTATCTCTTTGATGCAATCCTATTGATGGCTCATCAAGAATATAAGTTACTCCAACTAAACCCGCTCCAATTTGACTAGCTAGTCTTATTCTTTGTGCTTCACCTCCGCTAAGACTTTCGGCACTTCTTTCTAAAGTTAAGTAATTTAGGCCCACATCAATAAGAAATTCTAAGCGTTCCTTTAGTTCTTTAGTTATCCTGTCAGCTATTTCTTTCTTTGACCCTGTTAATTTAAGCCTTGAGAAGAATTCAAATGCCTGGTCAATTGTAAAAGATGTTATTTCAGGCAAACTTGTGTCATTTATAAAGATATTTCTAGCTTCTTTTCTTAGTCTTGTCCCAGAGCATTCTTTGCAATCAGAGACACTAATTTGCTTTGAAAGATCCTCTCTAATATAGTTCGATTCCGTCTCTTTATATCTTCTGTTAATATTGTTTATAACTCCTTCGAAAGGGAATCTTCTATCTACCAACCTTCCTCTCTTAGTTCTCCAGCTAAAGTTTACTGGCTTGCCATTGCTTCCATTTAATATGAGATCTTTAGTTTCGGTATCAAAATTATCAAAAGGCTCCTCTAAAGAAAATTCATATTCCTTTGAAAGGCATTTTAATAAATGAAAATGATATTTATGACTCATGTCCCAACCTCTAATAGCTCCTTCGCTCAAGCTGGCCGTAGGCTCGTGGATTACTTTTAAAACATCTACATATGGCTTTACTCCTAAACCTTCACAGCCAGAGCAAGCACCAGCAGGATTGTTAAAAGTAAATAATCTTGGCTCTAAATCAGGAATGCTATAGCCGCATTTAGTACAAGCCATGTTAGAGCTAAAAGCTCTATCTTCTTCTTCATCAATTAAGAAAAGAATAAGGCTTCCTTCCCCTAAGTTTAGAGCATTTTCAACTGATTCAGAAAGCCTAAGTTGAAAATTATCATCAATCTTCTTTGGCATGACCAGCCTATCTATCACAGCTTCAATAGAGTGTTTTTTGTTTTTATTTAGCTTAGGAATATCGTCTACATCAATTGTTATCCCATTAACGCGCATCCTGACATATCCTTGAACCTTCAATTCTTCAAACACATGCAGGTGTTCTCCTTTTTGCTCTTTTATCATGGGAGCAAGAATCATAAATCTTGTTTCTGGACCTAATTCCAGAATCTTGTCACAAATTTGGTTAGAGCTTTGACCTTCTAAAGAGATATTGTGGTCAGGACACTTCGGAGTTCCTGCTCTAGCAAACAGAAGTCTTAAATAATCATATATTTCAGTCACAGTTCCTACGGTCGATCTTGGGTTGTGAGAGGTAGTCTTTTGTTCAATTGATATAGCTGGAGAAAGCCCTTCAATATGATCCACGTCTGGTTTTTCCATCATGGAAAGAAATTGTCTAGCGTATGCAGATAAAGATTCTACATATCTTCTTTGTCCCTCTGCATAAAGAGTATCAAAAGCTAGAGAAGACTTCCCAGAACCTGAAAGACCTGTAATTACAACAAGATTATCTCTAGGTAAATCAACATCTATATTTTTAAGATTATGTTGCTTGGCACCTCTTACCTTTATGTGCTTCATTTTTAAAAGAATTAATTATTTTGGAACTTTAATTTTGAAAAGTGATTATAATCCTAGTTGCAAAGATTAACTAAACTAAAAAACGATATGGCAAGAAGTGGAATAAATAAAGTAATTCTCGTAGGAAATCTAGGACAAGATCCTGAAGTGAAATATACGGCGGGTGGGGCTGCAGTAACAACATTAAGTTTAGCTACTTCTGACTCTTGGAAAGATAAAGAGACCGGAACTGATCAAGAAAGAACTGAGTGGCATAGAGTAGTTTTATGGAGAAGACTGGCTGAAATTGCTGGAGAATATCTCAAGAAAGGTTCGAAGATTTATATTGAAGGACAGCTTCAAACTAGGAAATGGGAACAAGATGGTCAGACAAGATACACTACTGAGATTGTTGCTAGAGATATGCAATTTCTTGATAGCAGGGGTTCTTCAGATTCTTCGTATGAGGATGCTAGTCAAGATACTCAAACAGAGGATGTACCTGAAAGCGGAATAACGGATGACGATATACCGTTTTAGGAAATAGATTCCTCAAAAATTAGTGTTGCATTGGTACCGCCAAAACCAAAACTATTACTTAAAACCCTTTCTAAGTTAAAAGACTCATTTGTTTTTACTATTGGGAAGCTTTTTGCTTCTTCATCTATGTTTTCTATATTTGCTGACCCAGTAACAAATCCATGCTCTAACATGATTAGGCTATATATGGCTTCTTGCACGCCTGCTGCTCCAAGAGAGTGACCTGATAAAGATTTAGTAGAACTAATCATAGGTATTTCGTTACCAAATACATTCTTTATGGCATTAAGTTCCGTTATGTCTCCAGCAGGTGTACTTGTGCCATGAGCATTTATATAATCTACTTTTTTATTTCCACACATATCCCAGGCCAATTCCATGCATCTTTGTCCTCCTTCTCCAGAAGGGCTAACCATATCTTGTCCATCTGACGTTGCTGCATAGCCTGTTAATTCTGCATATATCTTTGCCCCTCTAGATAAAGCATGTTGTTTTTCTTCAAGTATGACTGCTCCTCCTCCACCCGCAATAACAAAACCATCTCTATCTTGATCAAAAGCCCTTGAGGCCTTTTCTGGCGTGTCATTGTATTTAGTTGAAAGTGCTCCCATGGCATCAAACAAGCTTGTCATGCCCCAATGCTCTGCTTCTCCTCCACCTGCAATAATTACATCTTGCTTGTTTAATTGAATTTGCTCCATGCCAGCTCCAATACAATGCGCACTAGTTGCGCAAGCAGAAGATATAGAATAATTAATACCTTTTATTCCAAATGAAGTGGCAAGGCAGGCTGATACAGTGCTTCCCATCGCTTTAGTTACTCTATAAGGGCCAATTCTTTTTAATCCTTTTGTTCTAAGAATATCTGCTGAATCTATTTGATCTTCGGAAGAGGCACCTCCTGAACCCATAATAATACCTGTTCTGAAATCATTTAAAACTTCATCAGAAAGACTTGCATTATCTATAGCTTCTTTTGCACTAAGATATGCATAAGCAGCTGCATCACCCATAAATCTATAAAGTTTTCTGTCAATTTTTTCTTTGAGATCTAGGTCAGTTATAGAGCCAGAGATATAACTTCTTAATCCCAGTTCTTTATTAACCTCATTTATTGTTATTCCTGAAGTTGAATTTTTAAGAGATTCAGTTACAGCTACAACATCATTTCCTAGACTAGAAACTATCCCGTAACCTGTAACAACAATCTCTCTCATCATTAAAAACCAGAAGTATCTTGGAAAAGTCCAACTTTAAGGCCTTTGGCTGAATAGATTTCCCTATCATCCACTAACATTGAACCTTCGCCTATTCCTACCGTTAAATCTAAGTTCAATATTCTTTTCATATCTATTGTTAAAGTTACTTTCTTTGCTGTAGGTAAGACTTGTCCAAAGAATTTTACCTCTGATGCACCTAAAGCTCTTCCTCTCCCAGGGTTACCTAACCAACACAAATAGAATCCTACCAATTGCCACATAGCATCTAAGCCTAAGCAACCAGGCATAACTGGATCACCTTTGAAATGGCAATCAAAAAACCACAGATCTGGGTTTACATCTAATTCTGCTATTATCTTGCCTTTTTTGTATTTTCCTTTTGAATCAGAGATCTCAGTAATCCTGTCAAACATAAGCATGTTTGGAGTAGGCAGTTTTCCGTTCTCTGGACCAAATAGATTTCCATCAGCACAATCTAATAATTCTTCTTTTGAGTAACTATTTTTAGGTGAAAAAGCCATTTATCTTTAGTCTTTATTTGATTTAAGTTGGATATGATACCTTAAAAGGGCTGGCAAGATCTTAAGTTACCCTAGAGTTGATATTCTCTACAATGTCAATTAGTCCAGTTTTGTAGTCAGATTCAGGGAAATTTTCTAATTCCTTGAAGCATGTTTCAGAAAATTTATTACATATCTCTTCAACCTTTCCTACTGCCCCAGTATCTTTAATTAGATTTATGATATTGTCGAAATCGCACTTATTTTCAGTAAATAAAGTCTCTAAAGTCATTGATCTGTCTTCTTCAGACATTAATGGGAGGGCAATTATTAAAGGTAGAGTAAATTTTCCTTCTTCAAAATCTTTTCCTATCTTCTTTCCAGTTAACTCTTCATCACCAAAATAATCTAATAAGTCATCTTTAATCTGGAAATTCATCCCTAAAGAGACAGAGAAGTTAGTTAATGAAATAAGCTTGTCTTGATCACAGGAGGCTAGGGTAGCTGCAGTTATTGCTGAAGCCTTAAACAGCTCAGCAGTTTTTCTATCTATAATTTCGAAGTAATTTTTTTTCGAAAGTACTTCTTTTTTCTTCAAAGAAAGCTGAAGAACTTCCCCTTCAGAAATTCTATTAGTTGAATCAGCCAAGATTCTTATAATTTCCTGATTATCTAAACTTGCCATTAATTGGAATGCTTTAGAATAAACAAAGTCTCCTACTAGGACACTATGAGCATTATCCCATTTTGAATGAATGCTTTCTTTCCCTCTTCTTGTTGCGCTTTGATCAACTACATCGTCATGTATTAAAGTTGCTGTGTGCAATAATTCTATAGAACTTGCCAATTTAATAAGCTGAGAACCCTTATAATTAAGCATTTTTGCGACCAAAATGCATATAACGGGCCTTATTCTTTTTCCACCTGAATCAACTACGTATCCAGTCACTTCGGTAGCTAGGTCGATGTCAGAGCTTATTGAAGAAATTAATGTTTCTTCTAATTGAAGAAGTTCATTTTTTATAATATTTTTATAAAGTAGTTCCATGCAGTTGCTATTCTAAAATAACTAAGTGTTTTAAAGGAATTATATTGCGATTAAGCCTTCTTTTTCGTATAGTGCTCATCCTTAATTCCCTAGTTTTGGAGAAAAAAATGTTTGCCGTAATAGAAAGCGGAGGAAAGCAACACACAGTATCAGAAGGAGACAATCTTAAGATTGAGCTTGTTTCTGGAGAAGAAGGAAGCATTTTAGAGTTTGATAAAGTTCTAATGATTTCAGACGGTGAGAATTCTAAGATAGGAAGTCCTTACGTAGAAAATGCTAAAGTCACTGCTAAATTAATTTCTCATGGCAAACACGATAAAATAAAAGTCTTCAAAATGAAAAGAAGGAAAGACTATAGAAGGACTTATGGCCATAGACAAAATTTCAGCCAGGTTCAGATAGAGTCAATAAGTATTTAGTTGAGGCGATAAGATGGCACATAAAAAAGCAGGTGGAAGTAGTCGTAACGGACGAGATTCTCAATCGAAGCGATTGGGAGTAAAGAGTTTTGGTGGTCAAGAAGTACAGCCTGGAGCAATTATCGTTAGACAAAGAGGAACAAAATTTCATCCTGGAAACAACGTTGGTTGTGGAAAAGACCATACTTTGTATTCAAAAGTTGCTGGTAAAGTTTCTTTTGTTAAGAAAGGACCTAAATTAAGGCAATTTGTAAACGTAGATCCAGTCTAAGTTTCCTTCCCATTTATTAAAATTATAATGTTTCAATGAAATTCATTGATGAAGTAGCTATTGACGTTTCTGCTGGAAATGGTGGCAACGGCTGTATGAGTTTTAGGCGATTGAAGAACATACCTAAAGGCGGTCCAGACGGAGGGGATGGTGGTAAGGGAGGCAGCGTTTTCTTAAAAGCTGTTAATAATATTAATACATTATCGAAATTTAGATATCAAAGGTCTTTCGAGGCTGAGCACGGTAAAAGAGGAGGTAGCCAGAATAAAACAGGAGGAAATGGCAAAGATCTCTATATTGAAGTACCTTGCGGAACTGTCATTATCGATCTTGATTCTGAAACTCAAATAGCTGACCTTACTTCTGAAGGTGAAGAACAATGTATTTGCGTGGGTGGCGAAGGAGGGTTAGGAAATTTAAAGTTTAAAAGCTCAACAAACAGATCTCCTACCAAAACCACTGAAGGGAAGCTTGGTTTAACTAAAAATTTAAAACTTGAATTACGCTTGCTAGCTGATATCGGACTTCTTGGTAAACCAAACGCAGGGAAGTCATCATTAGTTGAGGCCGTTTCTAGTGCTAAACCTAAAATAGCAGATTATGAATTTACTACTCTTTATCCCAGTCTAGGAGTTGTAGATTATTCACCTTTATCTAGCTTCGTAATTTCTGACATCCCTGGTTTAATCTCAGGTGCATCTAAGGGGGTTGGTTTAGGAATACAATTCTTAAAGCATCTTTCTAGAACTAGAATCATAATGATTGTAATAGATATCTTTGATAAAGATTACGAAGAAGTAATTAAAGAAGTTGAGGAATTAATAAAAGAAGTTAGAGAATATAATAAAGATCTAGAATCTAATATTGCTTGGCTAACATTGAATAAAGTAGATTTAATAGATACAGAAGAGGTAAATAAGTTAGTTAAACAATTAGAATTAAATTATAAAGATAAGTTAAAAGTATCTTCTATCTCTGCAGTACAAAGAACAGGTACCAAAGAGCTTATGAGAAATATTGGAAGGTATTTGGAGTCCGCTGATGGATAAAAATAATAAATGGGTTGTGAAAGCTGGAAGCAGCCTTGTTTCAGGGAACAATGAAGGCATAAATAACACTTTTATTAACGATCTAGTTAATCAAGTGGATTATTTGCGTAAAAAAGATCAAGACGTAGTTATTATCTCATCTGGAGCTGTGGCTAAAGGTATGCATGAAATGGGCTTGAAGGAGAGACCCGCTTCTTTACATTTATTGCAAGCATGTGCAGCAGTAGGCCAAAGAGGTCTAATACAGATATATCAAAGCGAATTTGATAAGCATAATTATAAAACTGCTCAAGTATTAATATCTCATGATGATATATCGAACAGAGTAAGATACTTAAATGCTAAGAGCGCCATAGAAGCACTCCTTAGCTTGAATGTAATTCCTATCGTTAATGAAAATGATTGCGTTGCGATTGAAGAGATATCCTTTGGTGATAATGACAGGTTGGGTGCTGCTCTGGTAGGTTTAATTAGGGCTGATTACTTTGTTATGCTTACTGACCAAGAAGGAGTCTTT
>CABXQE010000014.1 GCA_902514295.1 uncultured SAR86 cluster bacterium
GCCTTTTTATAATCTATGGCAGCATCTATTTTTACTTCTTCAGTAAGCCATTTACATTTCTCAGCTCCTCCAGCCACTCCTATCACTCGACACCCTTTTATTTTAGCTATCTGAGCTGCAATAGAGCCTGTTGACCCAGCTGCACCAGACACAAGAACCGTTTCTCCTTCTTTAGGTTCTCCTACATCAAGGAGTCCGAAATAAGCTGTTAATCCAGTTATGCCAAAAATACTCAACGGAGCAGTTAAAGAAGCGCCTTCAGGAAGCACTGTAGCATTCAAAATTCCTTCTCCATTTGATATCGCGTACTCTTGCCAACCAAAGGTTCCCTGAACAAAATCACCTTCTTTGTACCCAGGATTGTTTGATTCGATAACTTGACCTACCGAACCAGCTCTCATTACTTCACCTATTCCAACTGGAGGAACGTAACTCTTTCTATCTTCCATCCAGCCTCTTTGGGCAGGATCAAAACTAAGGTATAAATTCTTTATCAAAAACTCTCCTTCCTTTATATCTTCAACTTCTTCTTCTAAAAATTCAAAGTTATGCTCTCCAACCATTCCGACAGGACGAGCAGACAAAAGCCATTTTTTATTTTTTAAGTTTTTCAAGATTACTCCTTATTTGATTTACTTTTTGAATTACATGAGGGAGGAAGGTTTATTGTCGGGTTATGATCAAAAAACCCAACGGGTATTAAATGGAACCCACAATATTCAACCGGCATTACGGGCCAATCTTCGGGTCTCGGTGTATGAGTAACTCCAAAAGTGTGCCAAGTTACTAAATCACACTCACTTATATCTCGATCTGAAGAAGTAATATCATCTAGCCCTCCTTCTCCAGAATGCATTACAGAAAATTCTCCACCTGCAGCCTGTTCCTCTTCATGAAATGGGGTTGCCCATAAATTATGTTTAGAAAAAGAAGCCCTCTTTCCTGGAGGAGAATCTGGGTGAGCAAGTAACTTAGGTGTATTGCCTGGTAACAGCTTATAACCAACCGGAAGACCGAAAGAATTAGTTTTACTAGCATTTATTACTTTCCAAACACGACTTGAAGAAGATGAGACATCTCTTTTAGCCTCACTTTCTGTTTTTAAATGTTTAGATACGGCACTTAGTTGCATTCCATCAGGGTTTTCATCGCTGATTGGCAGTGCTTCGACATTAGACTCATATAATTGATTATTACCACCTTCCAAGTCCCAATCTAGCCTTACACAGAATAAATGCTGGTGAATAGGTGAAACTAACTCATCAGTAATACGAAAATCTTGATCATTTCTATGCGTCTTTTCGTCATAAGCACTGATACCGACAATACCAGTCAATTTAACTTCGCATTGAATAGTTCCATCAAGATACAAGTACCAAAATAATCCATAATCATAATTACCTATGGTGGCTATCGAGCTTATAACTAACCTTCTTGAGCGTCTAACTTCATTTGCTCCAAGCATATTCATATCAGTATGTTTCCATTGAATTCCATAATCTTCCTCATGAATACAAATAGCGCTTTCAATAGTATTCACAGAACCATCAAACATAAGCATATTTGCATCTAAGTAATGAATCTCACCTAAACAATCACATCCCAAAGTCAAAGAATTAACTAAAGTTCCAAAACCGTATTCTGTGCCATCATGTACAGCCTTCCAACTATGCATTGGGTCGGCAGTTCCATAAGGAACTACCATATCTGAAAGGGCCACTCTATGAAGTATTCCTCTGCCATCTAAAGACAATTGATGAAGTACGGGACCTTCATCAGGATTAACTGAAACTCTAACCTGCCACCCTTCCCAACTAATCAGATTTCCTTCGACTTCAAATCCTGGTCCATCGGGTTGAGTGATATCTATCTTCTTGGGTTGATCTCTAAGTTCAGATTGAGAACCAGCATCATACCTAGCATGCGCTTTAGGCATTTCAACCACACCGTGATCTTCTACATGAGTAACTTTCTGTAGAGTCAAATCTACATGCGAAATTACTCCGGTTATTGGTTTAGCGTAAGCATTGTCGGTCTGATCTTCTCTTAAAAAAGATATGGTCTTGAGCGCTCTGTGCCCTGGCTTAATACTTTCATGAACAATACCTCCGGCCGGCCAAGGGTCTATTTGAACCATATCCAAATCAGTGATTCCTCTTTTCTTCAGAGCCCCTTGGTAACTTGCATCTGCCTTAGTTAGCTCCGTAGCCATAAACACTTCAGTCAAGCTGTAAGTAACTTGAGCTTTCTCGGAAACTCTTTTAAGACTATCAACTTTATTAGCTTTCAGATCGACAATAGCTACGAAACCACCGTCTTCATTTGAGTCTATTCCTCTAATTTTTAAATTCCTAGGACAGTCATCACCTTGCTTGTAGTTCCTAACAAATTCTTTCTCTGGTTCAACCAAACTAATATTTAAAAACAAAGCGTTCTCATCAAATCCTTTGTGCGATCGACATAGGTCAACTGCGTTATTTATTTCGTCTGCACTTATCTGCTCAAGTGGGTGTTTCATATAATCTCCGGAAATTGATTCAAATTAAATTATAAATATCCGTCTTCTCTAAGATCTTCGAACGTTTTCTTGAAAGCATCTATTACTTGATCAATTATCTCAGGCTTATGGGCAAATGAAATAAAGGCAAGGTGGATCCCAGGCACAATCACATTGTGACCAAGCAAATGTAGATAAAACTCCTGTTCCAAGGAATAGTGGCTATGGTCTATATCGCGAGAAGACTCAATAGTCTCACTACCAAAAAGTAAGTGCATCATTGAGCCTGCGTTCATCATCTGGGCAGGAATATTATTAGATCGACAAAATTGGTTGATCTCATTAGCCATTCGATCCCCTTGCTCATGCAAATAGGGGTAAATAGCCTCTTTATTCTTTTTAAGGTACTCAAGCATACCAATACCTCCTGCCATAGTTAGAGGATTGCCACTAAATGTTCCTCCTGCAAAGATGGCTGGTGTTTTGTCAGCTCCAGAAAAGGAATTCATTACCTTTTTAGATCCGGCAACAACTCCAATCGGAAGTCCTCCTCCAGCAGCTTTTCCATAAGTAATTAGGTCTGGTTTAATGTCATAGTATTGCTGGCAACCGCCATACTCAATCCTGAAGCCAGTAATAACTTCATCAAACATCAAAAGTACTTCGCATTCTGTGCACACATCCTTTAGGCCCTGTAAAAACTCTTGATTATCAAGTCGAGGATTTGAACTTTGCACTGGCTCTATAACAACTAATGCTAGATCATCTTTATGTTTACGAATCAATTCATAAGCATTTGTATCTCTATAGGGAAGCATCATCATTAGATCATTGGAAATCTCTTCAGGAATTCCTGCTCCAAGCGTTGTGTTAATTGGATTAGAACGATCGCTCTTTAAATCAGCCCTCATTAGAGCGTAATCATGAACACCATGGTAACAACCATCAAACAAAGCCACCTTCCTTTTACCAGTTACTGCTCGAGCTGCTCGGAATGCAAACATAGTAGCTTCACTACCAGAATTACAAAACATTACCTCGTCTACAGCTACTGAAGATTCTTTAATTAGTTCGGCAAGTCGTGCTTGATGCCCATTTGGAATTCCATAATGCCATCCTTTTTCAATTTGCGGACCAATCGCGGCTTCAACTGGCTCGGGCTTATTGCCCAATACATTTGGACCGAAGCCTCCTGTAAGATCAATGTAACGATTTCCATCTAAGTCGGTCAGGTAAGGTCCTTCAGCTGAGTCAATGTAAATTGGATGCGGAAGATCTACAGTTTGAACAACTTCTTGGGCTAACGCAGCTTGTCCGCGACGAGCTACTTCTTCGCATTTTGAAGTTCTTTCAATAAGCTTAGTTCTAACAGCTTGGGATTTTTTTCCTATTTCCTGGATTGGCTCTTCAGTTTTAAGACTCATTTCTTTTACCTTTTCAAATAGCGTTAATAAATTTAATTAAGCAATTCTAAATCCTTAGCTTGATCTATAGAAGCTTTAATTAAAACAGGAATGAAAGACTCATAACCAGCTTCCGGTCTATCTTCAATCCAACGAATAATCATCATGGTGCGCATCAATAAAAATGTTGGAATAGTGTCAATTACATCATGCGTATTTGGGCGCTCCTCCAAGTATCCTGCTATTAACGCCTCGTAAGCTATATCAAAATGGCAGCCCGTAGCATTGAAATCCAGTCTATCCCAGACTGCCACAGCAAGATCAAATCCGTACCAACCAAAGCCAGCATCATCAAAATCAATAACAGAAAGTTTATCTTCTTGAATCAATACATTTTGCGAATGCATATCAGCATGAATCATACCGAAAGAGCTTATGTCCCTAGGAAGTTTAGATAAGCTATTTTCTATATTCTTTCTTATCAAAGATAAATTGTCTCTTTCATCATCAGAAGCATTCTTAGCTTCCCAAAACCTTCCCCAAAAAGGTTCGTTGCCTACAAATCCTTCGATATCAAAAGAATGTCTTTTAAAATCTTCGGGCACATCCCAATTCATAGTTACTTGGTGAAATTTCGCAACAACTCTGCCTAAAGAATTATACAAATCTCCAACTTCTTTTTCTTTTAGATCTAAAATTAGGTTATCTAATATTGTGCCTTCCATCCATTTAACTAATCCTACGTACCTAAATTCATCTGAGTCATTGAAGAAAACTGTTGCGTAAGCTTCTCCGTTAGCAGTTGGTACTGCTTCAGGGACAGATAAGCCGGCATTTGATAAGCACGAAGTCCAGTTATGCTCTGAATTTAATTCGTCTAGATCGTGATATCCCTTTCTATGAACTCTTAAAGCATATTCATTCCCATCTTTATCCTCAACTTTGAATACTGTGTTTTCGCTTTGAAGATGTAGGTTGATGCTTTGAACGTCTAAGTTCCATTCTTTTAATGACTTTTTTGCTAGATCAGTAAGAGCCTTTTCATCGATCATAATTTAGGTATGAAATTCATCTAAGGTTTCCTCGAGAACTTCACAGAGTGAATCGGCATGTTCTTTTCGAAACACCAAAGGGGGTCTAATTTTTAAAACATTTCTAAACTGCCCTGCATTCGAAATTAGGAATCCTTTCTGTTTCATCTTCTCCACAAATTCAATTGCTAACTCTTTATTGGGTTCATTATTCCCATTACCCTGAATGCATTCAATACCTACAAACAATCCTTGACCTCTAACATCTCCAACCATGTCATATTTATCTACAAAGCTACTTACTTTATCTTTAAGGTATTCACCAACTGAATTTACATTTTCTATTAAGTCTTCTTCTTCTATCACATCTAGAACAGCATCACCCACAGCAGCCTGTAATGGGGTTGAGGCTGTTGTATTGAAGTAATAACTTTTTTCATGAAAAACCTTAGCTATATCAGGACTGGTCCCTACTCCGCTTAGCGGATAGCCCGATCCCATTGGTTTTCCCATTGCCACAATATCAGGGACGCATTCATTCACTTCATATCCCCACCAACTACCGGTTCTGCAAAAACCAGCTTGCACTTCATCTAGTATTACGAGACCACCAGCATCTCTAATTAATTTTGCTGCTTTAGGTAAAAATCCTTTCGGAATGTTCGGCAGACCTTCATTGGCAAATATAGAACAAAATAACATACCGGCTAGTGGGATGTTGTTCTCAGAGAATTCATTTATGGCGGTTTTGATTTCTTTAAGATACAAATCGCAAAGCTTGCTTTCTGACAAACCTTCTTTCAGAGGTCTAAAATTTTCAGGAAAAGGTACTCGTTTGAAATCAGGTTCAAAGGGTCCAATTGTCATTCGAATCGTTTCATGACTATTTCCGTGGTAAGTGGCATTGCTACAAATAATTCCCTTTCCTTCGGTTGCAAGTCTGGCCATCTTAATGGCTATTTCTATAGCTTCAGTTCCACTGCATCCCATTTGCAATACCGAGAGTGGATCAGCATGCAGAGCCATTAATCTTTCAGAATAATCAACTACAACTTTGCTGAGATAACGACTGTGTGTGTTTAACTGGCCAGCTTGTTTGCTTAAGGATTCAACAATATGAGGATGACAATGCCCTACGCAAGGGACGTTATTGTAACAATCCATGTATTTATTATTTGAATCGTCATACAACCAAATACCTTCACCTCTAACTAAATGGACAGGGTCTTTATAAAATAAAGGAGAAGAACCCATTGTGAGCGTCCTTCGCTCCAATAATTCTTTATCAGTCATATAGAAATCTAGTTAACTAATCTCCTACGCAGGAACCAGTCTCAACGTTTAGATCCAAAGCAGCCAACATTGCTCTATAAACATCTGTGTTATCCATAGTTCCAGTAAAGTTTTCAGAACCAGGTCCGTAAGCATAGATAGGCACCGGTACGCCTGTATGAGACCCATATCCAATGCCAGTATTGAAAGAAAATTTAACTTCAGGAGCTGTGTACTGAGTTGGTTTTAAAGGTTCTATGAGTAACCCGCCCGTTTCGTGGTCTGCAGTTACAATAACCAAAGTTTCATTATCTTGTTCAGCATAGCTTTTAGCCATTTGTACAGCTTCTTCGAAGTCTTGCATTTCCCTTACTAGATAATCGATATTATTGGAATGTCCCGCCCAATCAACTTGAGACCCTTCGACCATAATAAAGGATCCTTTGCATCCGCCTTCCATGAAAGATTCTGATCTTTTAATAGCAAAATCTAGCATATCCTTAGTTGAAGGCTCTGAAGGATGGTTATCTGGCTTTTCTATATCTCTTATATGCTCGTCAGCAAATAACCCTATTACTTTCTTTGAAGAAGTTAAACTCTCATCATTTAATTGATCTTTATGGGTTAACAAAGTCTGAGTTGATTCGACTTGTTCGTATAGATTAAGACCATCATCTCTTTTTCCACCCATGTCTTCAGGTAAAAAGAAATGTCTGCCTCCTCCTAAAATAGTCATGACGTCTGAATCTATCATCTGTTTACTTATTTCATCTGTCTTCCACCTCAAATCTACATGTGAAGCAAAAGCTGCAGGAGTGGCATGAGTTATTTCCGAAGTTGATATTAATGAACTAACGTAACCATACGTATGAATTTTCTCCGTGAGATTTTCAAGAACATTTAAGTCTTTATCCAATCCAAGTGCTCCGTTGTTAGTTTTAAATCCCGTGCTGTAAGCGGTAGCAGAAGAAGCAGAGTCAGTCACTACTGCATCTTCTGAGTGTGTGAGAACAATTCCAGATATAGGAAATTTATCAACTGCTAACCTTTCATTGGGACCACCTTTAATTAACCTGTATGAGGAAACCTGACTGATACTCATTCCGTCAGCAATTAACAAAATAATATTTTTAGCCTTCCTATCAACTGAAACAAGCTCCTTCGGTTCAAGTATTTTGCCTTCAGGTAGGTTTTTTATAAAAACATCTTTATCGGCAATAGAGCCTTCAGGGATAGGAATATTGGCAATCAAAGCAGCCACGCCTATTGATTCCAATACCTTGTAGCCTGTGAAAGCACCAAGACTAAACACAATTCCTATTATTAAAATATTTTTCTTAAGATAACTGAATATTTGATCCATCATAATAATTTCCTAATTAATTGTTCTTATAATAACTTAAAGTTTATTTCCATCTTTTAGATAATTTAGCTATAGAATAACAAAGATACTTAATGGGGGAAAATTATGAAAAAAATAGACACTGGTACGGAACATCTTCTTTTAGAGCAAGGCGATGGAATTGCTGTACTCACTATGAATCGACCTGAAGCAAGAAATGCAATGTCAGGCGAAATGAATGAAGCAATGCAGAGAATTCTAGCTGAAGTTGAAGTAGACCCTGAAATTAGATGCGTCGTGCTAACGGGAGCTGGAAAGGGTTTTTGCGCAGGGGGAGATGTAAAAGGCATGGCTTCTTCAGGGGATGGGACAGTAGGTCAAAATACTATTGATGCTGCGATACACAGACAAAGAGTTCATCAAAGAGCTACTTCTGGGAAGTTATTTAAGATGCCTAAACCTACCATAGCGGCTTTACCTGGTGCGGCTGCTGGAGCTGGACTTTCTTATGCTTTGGCATGCGACTTAAGAGTTATGTCAAAAGCTGCAATCATGACTACAGCTTTTGCGAGAGTTGGTTTTTCAGGAGACTATGGCGGTAGTTATTTCATGACACAACTCATTGGCTCAGCCAAAGCTAGAGAACTGTATATGTTGTCAGATAGGGTTTCTGCAGAAGAAGCTTTAGATTTAGGGCTTGCTAACTGGATTTGTGAACCCGAGGAATTGATGGACAAAACCATGGAGATAGCTAATAGGTTAGCTAATGGCCCTGCGGTGGCTTATCGATACATGAAAGAAAATCTAAACAGGGCAATGAATGGTGAAGTAGATGATTGTCTGGATTTAGAAGCGACACATCATATACATTGTGGTCAAACAGAAGATCATAGAAATGCAACTAAGGCTTTTGTAGAGAAAAAAGAACCAGTGTTCAAAGGTAAGTAGAGGTTTAAAAATGAGTAAAATTTCTGAAGATAAAAGAATAGATAAAAGGCTTAAAGGAATGTTCATGGCTGAAATGGATGCAGTGGACATAATGCAAAATGATTTAAAAACTCGCGAACAAATAATGGAGGCGCAAGAGACACAAGAAGCCAAAATTGGTCAATCTTTAATGGATATGATATTCAATTCAACCCATTTCAAAGAGACAGTTACAGAGGAAGGGCTAATAACGACTATAGAAGAATTTGTTTCTCAGCCTGACGGAAACACTGTAAAAATTCAATACATAAGACCTGATAACGATGAAACAGTTCCCTGTGTTTATTATATTCATGGAGGAGGCATGATGGTTATGTCAGCTCTAAGTGAAATGTATTCGTGCTGGGGTCGATGTATTGCAAGACAAGGTGTAGCCGTGGCGATGGTAGATTTCCGAAACGCAATGTGGCCTTCATCTGCACCAGAAGTAGCGCCCTTCCCTGCAGGCCTAAATGATTGCGTATCAGGGTTAAAGTGGGTTAAAGATAACTCAAAAAAACTTAACATTGATGAGCAAAAGATAATTGTTGCAGGAGAGAGTGGTGGCGGTAATCTGACGCTAGCTACTGGTTTAAAGCTTAAGCAAGAAGGCAACCTAGATCTTATTAAAGGACTTTATGCACTTTGTCCTTATATAGCAGGCTATTGGCCTTTACCTGAAAACCCATCTTCAGAAGAGAATGAAGGTATTTTACTTTCTTTACATAGCAATTCGGAAGACTCTTTCGGAGCGATTATCTATGGAATTGAAGAATATAAAAATAAAAATCCTCTAGCTTGGCCTAGTTTTGCAAGTCAAGAAGATGTGAAGGGATTTCCTAAGACTTATATCCTAGTAAATGAATGTGATCCGCTTAGAGATGAGGGAGTTAACTTTTATAGACTCTTAATGGAGGCGGATGTAGATGCACAGTGCAGGCAGGTAATGGGAACATTACATGGTAGTGATGTATTCTGTGGATTAATGACTGTGAGTGACGAGACAGCAATGAGTATTGCAAACTTTGTAAAAAATTAACATGCCTAATATATTAAAAACCGCGAGCCTCCTCTTCATCTTACCTTTCATAGCTAATTTAGCTTTCACGCACGATAGAATTGGAGGTTTTAATTCTGGTCTGGATAGAACTATTTCTTTTCCTGATACAAAAGATTATTTAACTATCTCATCAGATTTACATACTCATTCCGTTTTTTCTGATGGACATGTATGGCCCAATATTAGGGTAGCTGAAGCAGAGAAAGATAGCATTGATGTTTTAGCTATTACTGAACATCTAGAATACCAGCCACACACTAATTTCATACCTAATGAGGACAGAAATGCGGCCTACTCAGAAGCCAAAAAGGCCTCTGAGGGAACTGATCTGATCGTTATAGCAGGTTCAGAAATAACCAGGGAGATGCCCCCTGGGCATATGAATGCAGTTTTTATTGAAGACGCTAATAAACTTTTCAATATGAACAAAGACCGTCTTCCTGAAGCGAAGGAACTTATCGATGAAAGAGCTAAAGATATGAACTTAAGCAAAGAAGAAATGGTGGTGATTGAGAAGTATGCACTTGGCAATCTTTGGCCGGCTGTTGAAGCGTTATTAGAAGCTAAAAAACAAGGAGCATTTGTTTTTTGGAATCATCCCATGTGGGGCTCCCAAGCTCCTGATGGTGTTGCTAGACTCTCTGATATGCATATAGATTTTATATCTAAAGATCTAATGCACGGCATAGAAATAGTGAATACTGATACTTACTCAGAAGAAGCGTTTCAGATAGCTCTAGACAATAACTTGGCATTAATAGGAACTTCTGATGTTCACAACTTAATAGAGTGGGACTATAACGCTCATAAAAATGAACATAGACCTGTTACTTTGATATTTGCAAAAAGAAGAACTGAAAAGTCGATAAGAGAAGCTTTATTTAATAGAAGAACCGTTGTTGTTTATAAAGACAAACTTATGGGTAGGGACAATGATCTTATGCCTTTGCTTGAATCCATACTAAGTGCTAAGTCTGATGGTTATAGAAAGGGCACAAGAATACTTAAAGTTGAGATAACCAATAACTCTTCTTCAGACATGACCCTAAAAAATCTTTCTCAAGTAAATTTTGTAGATGGTGATGATTTTATCGTGGTGCCAAAAAAAGGGAATGTGAACCTAAACGTGAAGACTCTAGAGAAATTAAAGAATTTAAATCTTCAATTTGAAGTACTGAATGCTCTAACCGCACCTAAGCAAAACCCAGTAATTGAATTTGAAATCAGGATTTAAGATCTACCTTTTTCTTTTAGGTGAGTGATTAACTGCTTGTCATGTGTCGTGACGGCAGAAAAACCTTCTCTTAGAGCTGGTTCCCATCTGGGATTAGACGAGGCTTCAACCACATCACCCATGATTGTTACCCTCTGAATAATTCTCTCGTCCTTAAAATCATTAACTACATAATGTTGTGTGGATCTATTGTCCCACATAGCTATGGTACCTTCTGTCCAGTTATACCTAACTGTAAATTCTGGTCTAGTGACCCATTTAGTTAAATGAGACAGCAACATATCACTCTCATCCATACTCATTTCTACAATCCTTCGAGTGAAGTGTTCGTTAACGTAAAGAATTTTCTTTCCAGTTTCAGGATGAGTTCGAACTACTGGGTGAATAGCTGTTTTTTCAGGTTTTCCGTGAGGTCTTGCATCATGAAGAGCTGTTAAACCATCACAAAGATCCTTTAAAGGATCAGAGAGAGCATCATAAGCTGCAGATAAACTGCTCCACATAGTATCTCCCCCTATTTCAGGGCACTTAACCATATGTAAAACCGACATGAGAGCCGGCGAATCTTGAAAAGTGATATCGGTATGCCATTCGTCGGCTATACCGCCTTCAGAAGCTACTAGTTCAAAAACTTTTGGGTGACTTTGGGAATTATTCTTTTTTAAATTGGGATGGCCTTCTAGTTCTCCAAATTTGGATCCGAAATCAACGTGCTCATCCATGCTAACCTTTTGTCCAGGAAAAAAGATTACCTTATGTTCATTTAAGAGACTTTTAATTTCATCTACTTCAGCGTCAGTTACCTTGGCTAAATCTACATTAGTTATTTCTGCTCCAAGAGCAGCAGATAATCTGGAAACTTCTAGACTCATAACAGTAATTCTAGGACTCTACGTGAAATAATTTATTGTAAATTCTCCATTCGTCGTCCTTTTTTAAGAAGGATAGAGTGTCTAAGAAAATGTGGCCGATATAGCCATCTCTAACTCTTACACAAGCAGTTTCGCCTGCTATTTCGCAAGAGACAATCTCTAAGAGTATCTCTTCTCCATTTTCTTTTGGAGAAGGTTGCTGACCTTCAACGAATTTAGCGAATTGATCTACTGTCATTTCTGCTAAACCAGTTTCCAGATAGCCTGTGATCATTGCATTTTCGTAAAACGCTTGGTGAACTTTTTCTGCACTTGATTCATACATACTATCGAAATACAGCTGAACGCCTTGTTCTATTTTTTGTTTATCATCCACGATTTGCTCCTTTTATATATGTTAACGGATTCCAAATTATTCTTTCAGGGATATATTCAGCCCCTGGCATTCCCCTTTCTATCATATACGGCTTTAAGGCTTCAATTGCTTTTGGTTCGTCATAATGGCAGATGCGGGGATACATATGGTGCATGGTATGAATTTGCATAGAATGATTAAAGAATCTCGGTATTTTATTTGTCCAAAACCTTGTGTCTTTATATCTACCCGGTTCAAGTCCCGCATGAGGTTGATACGAAAATACGATTCCTAAATAACAGGTAGCAATTCGCTTAGGTATCCACCAAAGCAACAATGTTTCCAAAGGAAAGAATATAGCTAAAACTATATTCGCTACATAATAAATAAACGTTACAGCAGAGCTTTTTTCTATAGTTTCTAAGAATTTAGGATCTTCTTCTGAAAGTCTCTCAACAATTCCAATGAATCCAACGCTATATTGATCATTTATATTTTTAGCACATTCAAACCAATTATTTACGTGGGTATGGAAATAGTCAGGGTCTCTATCAGGGTCGTTGGTGTGAGCATGATGCTTTAAGTGAGTAGCTTTTAGAATATCGTGAGATTGCGCGAGTGGGATTAAGGTTATGTGACCAACTAAAGAGTCTAACCATTTTAAATTCTTCCTTCCTCCAGATAAATGGCCATGCTGACCTGCGTGAGAAGGTAAATAGGCGAAACATGTGGACAAAATCACCACAATACTTCCAAGCCATAAGGGGACCAATCCTTGAATGACCAAAACCCAAGTCGTGAGCCATACAGTAAATTGACCAAGGCCAATAAGAATCATCTCCCATTCGATTCTTCCCATAAAAGTTCGCGCTAATTTTCTCTCAGCTTCTATAGATAGATCTTTAATACTAGTATCTAAGTTATCCATCCCCATCCTTTACGTTTTGCTTGCAAACCAAAAAGAAAGCCTAATAAATAACCTAAAGAAGAAACAAGAAGGCTTGCTCCTAAAGCATAAAAGAGACAGGCACCAAATATACTTCCCCAGAACAAAAGTCCATACAGGACTAAATTCCATTCTTCAAAAAATTTATTAAAAGATTCCATATACTCTCATTTTAGACCAAAAAATCGAATAAGTAGGTCTATTCTTCAGATTTCTCTGATTGGCTGATTAAATACCCTGGTCTTAATTTTAAATTATCTGGGAAAACTGTTGATCTTAAGGTCTTTTCCCCTTCCCAGAATATGTCCTTAAAAGGCATTTTTGGGAAACCCTTCGCTCCGTGCTCAGCAGCTTCGATGCCTTGTGCTTTATCTAACACACATGAGTCTTCAATCTCCTTATCAGAAGGCATTTGTATCACATCGTCTCCATGCCCTTTGCCTAGTCTTTTAGGCTCAGGTAAACCTAAGCGGATGTATTGCTCTGAAGGACATTCATTTCTGGCCATTTCTCTGATCATTAACTCAATCATGCGTTTTTCTATATTCACATCATTTAAAGGCTTAGTTTGACCTGGATCATTCTTGACGTCGAACAGCAAGGTTGCTGTTCTACCTCTCCCTAAAGGGTTATCTTTTGCAGAAAAGATAGGAAAGGACCTTGTGGGGATCTGCATAACTTTACAGCCTTTCATGAAGCCAAACCCTTCTACTTTCTCCCATTCCTGTAATTCTCTTGGAGAAAATCTATTTTTCATGTGGGTTGGCATTAGAGTGTAATCATAAAGAGGTTTGTTATCTTCTGTTGTTGTAGCTCTCATATATACATACTGACCGTCTGTTACATTAACTTGCCCTCCCATCACTCCATACAAAGAAGCTTTACGAATCTCTTTACCATCTTCAATAAAATCAAAAATTGCCTTTCCTTGCATATCTTCTGTTAAAGGAATATCAAAATAATCCAAAATAGTTGGTCCTAGATCTATTGTTTGAGCTAACGCATTACTTTTTTTATTAACTTCCTTAGGGTTACGAGGATCATATGCCCAAAAAGGTATATGAGCGATCTCTTGAAAGAATGGGGTAACAACTTTAGCCCACCAATCATGTTCACCCATTAATAATCCATGATCTGTATTAACCAATAGCATTGTGTCTTTCCATAAATCGTATTTATCAAATGCATCAAGGACTCTTCCAAGTTGCTGATCACAAAACGTGATAAGAGATGCGTACATATATCTTATGTGCTCTACCGTCTGATCATCTTCTCTAACTTCTCTATAAGGGGGCCAATCAAAAGGAGGTCCGTCATATTCGTGTGGATATAATTTCTGGAATTCTTCTTGCGTGAAAAAAGGTTCATGGGGATCAAAAGTCTCGATCTGCAGGAACCATTTATCTACATCCTTATTCCTATTTATGAATTCAAGGCCAAGATCAAAAGTTTTGTACTGAGGCTGAAGTTCTACTTTATCCATATAATCTCGATTAATGTTGTCTTGCTTCTGATTATTTAACCGTTGAAGCTCGGACCATCTATCTGCTCCATAATTTGGGTCTCTAAGTTTTTCTACATCACCCTTCCACTTATCTCCTTCTTGACCTCTTACTAAATCAAAAGTGGTGTACCTCTGATGATAAGTTGCACCACCATCTTCCCAATAATGCAGATGATCTGTTACTTTGTGTGAATGAACACCATTACCATGAAGAATGGATGGCATAGAATCATCGAACGGTTCTAAAGGGCCCCATGATCGATGTAAAAAATTATATCTTCCAGTGTGCATTTCTCTTCTCGCTGGCATGCAAGGCATTGAACCAACATAAAAGTTTTCAAATTGAATTGATCGTTTAGCTAATCGCTCAAAATTAGGAGCAATGACCCATTCATTTCCATAATTTGGAAGAAAATGACGACACAAGGTATCGTACATAACAACTACACATCTCTTTCTGGCTAAATTTTCAGACATTACCCATTTTCTTTAAAGAAACTAACCATATCTTCTATAACGAAAGGCAATACTTCAGGCGGGAGATTGTGGCCCATATTTTCATAAATTTTTAACTTAGAATTACTTATCAGTTCTGCTGTGTGCTCTCCATGATCTGGGGGGAGCAACGTATCATTAACTCCATGCTGGACTAAAGTAGAAACCTTTATAGAGCCGACTTGTTCAGATCTATCCCCTGCTTTGAAGATAGCAGTAAGTTGTCTTGGCATTGCTTCAGGGTAGAAACCGTAAGAATGGGCTGCCTTTTTGTCCCATTCTCCAGCACCTCTAAAGTTTTGCTCATTCCTTTCTGACATTTGGGAAAGGTGAGGAGCCCCAGTTGTAGACATAATTGAAACTAAGCTTAGAACTCTCTCTGGATATTTAGAGGTAAGGGTTTGTGCAATCATTCCGCCCATCGAAGCACCTACAATGTGCGCCCTATCTATTCCTAAATGATCTAAAACACCTATTCCATCTAAGGCCATATCGGAAAGAGTATATGGAGAGCTAAAATCAACACCTAAATAAGACATAGCGAATTTCCAATATAAATTCGGCTTACCTAATCGATCTAAGTTTTCAGATTCTCCTGTATCTCTATTATCAAAAAGGATGACTCTGTAACCTGAATCGACTAACTCATTTACTATTTCTTCTCCCCAAACCTTATGCGAAGCCATAAGACCCATAATCATCAATACTGAGGGGTTTTCTTCTTCACCAACAGCTGTATAGGCTATTGATACTCCATTAATATTAATTAAATCAGTAGGCTGGTTTGCAGAGTAATCTGAATAAATATTTAAAGAACCAAGCCAAAGTGCAGTAATCAATAATAATTTTCTCATCGTAAACTCCTTTATAACTAATATATCAAACTATCTATTCTTCGAAACCTACAAATGTTGCAACCTCTGAAACAGGTCTACGATTAGAAACAACTTCATTTGCAGGAAAACTTTCGTCGGGATAACCCATGGCCACACAAATCATTATTACTTGGTCATCTGGAATGCCAGCGTATTCTCTAACAACAGGTGATTGCATTATTCCTTGGCTATTAATAACAGCGCCCAACCCTTTAGACCAACCCGCGTTTACCAAACTATTAACAATTCCTCCACAATCAAATTTAGAAATATCATCATCAAGTAATTCTTTATCAAAAGTAACAACGACACAGAAAGGGGCATCAAACTGTCTAAATCCTCGAAGCACCCAATCTTGCCTTCCTTCCTTGTCATCTCTCTCTATACCCATCTTTTGGAATAATTGAACTGCAATCTCAATCTGTCTCTCTCTATGAAGTCCTTCATAGCCCCTGTTAGGGGTTTTTATTTCTCTTGATGGTGGTACCCCTGAAACATTCCTTTCGGTATTTCCTTTTCTTATTTTGTCTAAAACATCACCAGTCACCACATATAAATGCCAAGGTTGAGTATTCATAGAAGACGGAGCCCTGACAGCAAGTTCAAGCACTTCCTCTATAACTTCTTTAGGTACAGGTTTTTGCTTATAACCCCTAATACTTCTTCTTCCTAATACGACTTCATCAAATTCCACATCCAACTCCTTTATTCTATTACTTGCACCCTTCCCTCATGTTTGGGTTCATACAACTTCCTCTCTTTCAGAAAACTCTCGACTTCGTCTATTATCAGAACGCCACTATCAATATATTCTATTGAATTCTGAAATTCATAATATCCGTCTCCGCCTTGAGTAACAAAATTTGGAGCAGCTACCCAGTAATCTTGGTCATCATTTATCAATTCACCTCTGATCCAGATTTCAAGAACTTTGTTTCTTGGACTAAACGAGTATTTGGCATTCTTTGATACCTGTAATATTCCATTTGTCATGCCAGCAGCATGATCAAATATTTTTTTTAATTGGGATCCTTTTAGTTTTGTCATGACTATGGTGTTAGGGAAAGGAAAAGCAGAAATTAAATTCCCTTTTGTGATCACCCCTGCATCAATGTCCTGCCTAAGACCGCCACTATTGATAACAGCTATATCTATTCTTTCGTCAAAGGCGGCAATGGCATCCGTAAATAAATTACCCATATTTGATTCCTTTCCGTATGCTCTTACTAGTTTCTTTGTTGAGGAAGCTACTGGAATTGAAGCTATCTTATCTACCTCTTGCTGCCAATACGTAATTTCCCTTAGCATATCAGTATCATCCTCTACTTCGTCATCATAAATTGTTATCAGTTGATTAGAATGAGAAATTACTCTCTTTTCTTCTGTATCGTATTTTATTTGTAGCTTTCCAAGTTCTGTTGAAGTCGCATTAGTTGAAACAATAATTGTTTCATTAGAAACTAGGGCCCTGTCTGTTCCCTGATGTGCATGCCCAGTTACAATAATATCTATCCCGGGAACGTTCTGAGCAAGAAGAATATCTTTATAAAGATTTCTTTCGACATCAGTTAACCCAATGGTAGATTGCCTTGCTGGCATTCCTTGATGAACGCTAAGTATTATCAGATCTGTGATAGGTTCTAGTTCTTCGATGTATTGTCTTAAATACTTTTCTTCATCCCTGGCTTCAATACCTTCTGTCATTTTTACATTAGTGGTATCGTAAAAAGCAAATTTTCCATGAAGCCCAATTATTCCGATTCTTAACCCTTCTCTTTCTAAAATTATGTATGGATTATCCCAAACCAGCTTGTCGGTTCCTTCATAAAAGATGTTTCCATTTAGAATTGGAAATTCAGCCTCTTTAATTTGTTCAAGCATATTGTCCCAACCATGATCGAATTCGTGATTGCCTATACAAGCGGCATCAATTCCTAAGTAGTTCATTGATTTAATTACCGCTTCCCCTTCAGTTAGAGTGCTTACATAAGGGCCAGAGAAGTAATCTCCTGCATCTATAAGAATGGCACTTGGATTTAACTGCTTTTCTTGTTTTACAAGCGTAGCTAAATTAGCAAATCCTCCTATCTTTCTTGATTCATTTATCCAAGGCGCTATACGAGGAAAAAGATGTGCATGCAAATCATTGGTATGCAAGATAGTCAATTCTTTAACTTCAGTTAAAGATTGAAAAGATAGAAAAAATATAAAAGTAGAAATTAATGTTTTTTTTAGCATGCTAACTTGAATTCCTGATATAAAAAGATTCTTCATTCTTAAGAATTTCCTTAAGAGTTGTCTCGCTTAAATCGGATAATTTAGGATTATCATAGCCTCTGCTGTGTAATTCTTTTAAAAAATACTCTTTATCTTTCATAAGCAAACAGGAGTATATATTAGATGGTGGGTCTGGGAAGACTTGAACTTCCGACCTCACCCTTATCAGGGACACATAAACTAAAGGTTAAGGTGTTTCAGGTAAGTTATTGTAATTTAGGTCATCATAAGGGTTCTGATCTGCAATTGAATCAGGATGAACGACTGAAATTACGATATCACTAGAGCTATCACCAGCAAAAAAGCTTGCTACACCGCCCGATGGTTTCATATCTATAGTAGCAATCCTGCCATTTTTTGAATAAACCAAAGTTATTTCTTCACCTACTTTAGAGGATAAAAGTTGCCAACCGGTTGAGGGAGTTTGGTTACCATAGAAAATTAAGTTCTCTGCTGGACTAAATCCTGAAGTAAGAACAATTCTTCCAGAAATAGCATTTCCAGTGCCTAAGAGGACAGAAGGAGCTTTAATGATAGCGGCATCGCTAGGTAACGGTAAGTCTTCCAGCAAGAAAGCTATAACTTTCCTTTGATTGACTTGATACTCATCCGTAATAAGCGCACAAGAGGACAAACAAATTATTAACAATATTCCTAAGGTATTCTTGAATTTCATAGCTAAATATTACTTTCTTTTCTTCGATATTGCCAAGACTATTTGGAATGGTGGGTCTGGGAAGACTTGAACTTCCGACCTCACCCTTATCAGGGGTGCGCTCTAACCAAGCTGAGCTACAGACCCACTTGCGTGGAGCGAGCATCTTACAACAATTTAAAGAATCTCGTAAAAATAAATAAGCTACTTTTTTATGGCCTTTATAATCCAGGTCAAGGGGCCCGATAAAATATAAGCGAAAGCACAAGAGGCTAAAACTATCGGCGGGTCAATTGAGATTAATGCAAATATAAAGACAACAAAGAGCATACTGAAGAACGGAACTCTTTTCTTCATATCTATCTCTTTAAAACTGTAATAAGGAATATTAACAACCATCAACAAGGATACAGTTGCAGTTAAAAACGCCGTGGAAATAGCTAAAGCTCTACCTACTTCTTCACCTTGAATACCATAAGAACTCATTGCCCAAACAAAATAAACAACCATTGCCCCTGCTATTGGACTAGGAAGTCCTTTAAAAAAGGAATCCTCCGAACCTATATATGTATTAAATCTAGCTAATCGTAAAGCAGCTGCAGCTACATAAAAGAAAGATATTATCCATCCCGCCTGACCAACCGAATTAAGACCCCAAAGAAATACTATTAAAGCTGGTGCTAAACCAAAGGAAATAACGTCACTTAAACTGTCGTACTGAGCTCCGAAGAGGCTTTGCGAATTTGTTAGCCTAGCTACTCTTCCGTCTAATCCGTCTAACATCTGTGCAGCAAATATAGCCATACCAGCGTATACAAAATTACCGTTTATGGCTGAAACGATAGAAAAGAAACCTGAAAAAAGAGCAGCTGTGGTTAAAAGATTTGGTAAAAGAAAAATACCTTTTCTTTTTACTTCCTTTCCATCCTCAGAAACTATCTCTTCGTGCTCATCGAAGAGATCTAAACTTTCTTGAGGGTCTTTAGACATTTTTAATTTTTAGCCTTATCAACTATTTTATTTTTTGCAATCCAAGGCATCATGGCTCGTAATTCAGATCCTACTTTTTCAATAGAATGTTCAGAGGTTTGTTGACGATATTCTTTCATTCTAGGCCCTCCTTTCCCATCATTGCTTTCTCTGCAATCAGATATGAATTCATTTGCAAACTCTCCAGATTGGATACGCTTTAGAATTGCTCGCATTTCTTCTTTTGTATCAGAATTGATAACTTTTGGTCCACTAACGTAATCTCCAAATTCAGCTGTATTAGAAATGCTATACCTCATGTTTTCTAAACCACCTTCATAAATCAAATCGACAATAAGTTTAACCTCATGAAGGCATTCAAAATAAGCCATTTCAGGAGGGTAACCGCCTTCAACCAAAACCTCATAACCGTTTTGGATCAACTGCGTTAAGCCACCGCATAAAACAGCTTGCTCACCAAAAAGATCAGTTTCCGTTTCGTCTTTAAAATTAGTTTCGATAATTCCTGCTCTTCCTGATCCTATTGCTGAAGCGTAAGACAGACCAATATCCTTTGCGTTACCCGATACATCTTTATGGATTGCCAATAGACAAGGCACACCTGCACCTATTTCATACTGAGACCTAACGGTATGACCCGGACCCTTAGGTGCAACCATGATGACATCCAGATCATCTCTAGGGGCAATCATGTCAAAATGAATATTAAATCCATGAGCAAACGCTAAGACCGCTCCTTCTTTGATGTTTTGTTCAATTTCTGATTTGTAAGTTGCAGATTGCAGTTCATCAGGCATTAATATCATAACCATATCTGCATCTTTTACTGCTTCTGAAACTTCTTGTACTTGCAGTCCAGCTGATTCTGCTTTTCCCCACGAAGTTGAGTCTTTTCTTAAAGCGACCGTTACATTGCCACCAGAATCTTTTAGATTGTTAGCATGAGCATGCCCTTGTGAGCCATAACCAACGATCACAACTTTCTTGTTCTTTATAATGTCTAGATCGGCGTCCTTATCGTAATAAACTTGCATGCCTTTTCTCCTTATATTTATATAGTCAATGTCTTCGAATTTGAGGATATTCCAGAAGATCCACTTCTTACTATTTCTAGAGGTTCTTTTGTATTTAAACTTTCCACTAGCTTATCTAACTTATCAGGCTCTCCTACAAATTGTAAGTTAATGATTTCGTTATCTTCAAACACAACTTTGCCCTCAAATTTTTCTATTTCATAACTGGCTATAGAGTTTTTGTCGAACTTAACTAGCATTAACTCTCTTTCAACAAAATCTGATTCGCCGAGGTCAGAAACAGTTACAACATCTATCAATTTATCTAATTGTTTTGTTATTTGTTGCACAACCTTCTCATCCCCATTGGTAGTCATGGTTAGTCTGGACAGAGTGGGGTCACTTGTTGGTGCCACTATCAGAGTCTCAATGTTATATCCGCGTTGAGAAAACAAGCCCACTACCCTTGAAAGGGCTCCAGGTTGGTTTTCCATCAATAATGCTATAACTCTTTTCATTACCAGGTCTTTTTATCTTTGCTCAAGTGCATGAAATCCATTGCATTACCTGCTTCTAGCATTGGGTATACGTGCTCGTCAGGATCTACATCCACATCCAGGAAAACTAATTTATCTTTCAAGGAAATGCATTCTTTCATGGCAGACTCTAATTCATCTAATTTGGTTACTTTTATACCAACATGGCCATAAGACTCTGATAAAGCACAAAAGTCAGGCAATGAATTTTCATAAGTACTTGCAGAGTGTCTTCCTCCGTATTGCATATCTTGCCATTGTTTGACCATTCCCAAAGCTGCATTGTTTAAGTTTATTATTTTTATGGGCAATCCATATTGAAAGCACGTAGATAATTCTTGGATGCACATTTGAATACTTCCTTCTCCTGTAACACATGCAACAGTATCCTTAGGAAAAGCAAATTGCACTCCCATCGCGGAAGGCAAACCAAATCCCATCGTCCCTAAGCCTCCTGAATTAATCCATTGCCTAGGTTTATCAAAAAAGTAATATTGGGCAGCAAACATCTGATGTTGGCCTACGTCAGATGTAATAAAAGCTTTTCCTTCAGTTTCCTTATACAGGGATTGAATAACTTGTTGAGGAAGGATTTTTCCGTTATCTGGAACTACGTCTAACATCGAGTGGTTTAACCCGTGCTCATTTCGCCATTCTTTAATTTGTTTAAGCCAAGGCTCTAGTTTGTTTGTATCGATTTTTTGTTTATTTAGTTCAACTATCAACGCTGACAGGCATTCTTTAGCTGAACCAACAACAGGAACATCTACATTAATAATTTTAGATAAAGAAGCTGGGTCTACATCGATATGAATTTTTTTAGCGCCCAACGCAAATTGCTTTGGATCATTCGTAATTCGATCATCGAACCTTGCACCAACAGCAATAATTAAATCAGTATTATGCATTGCCATATTGGCTTCATAAGTTCCGTGCATTCCAAGCATTCCCAAGAATTGAGGATCGGTTCCTGGAAAAGCACCAAGACCCATTAAAGTATTTGTGATTGGAAATTGCAGTAATTTAGCTAGCTCCGTTAATTCGGCTGAAGCATTGTCTTGTATGACTCCTCCTCCAGAATAAATTACTGGTTTTTTTGCTTCTAAAATTAAATCAACTGCTTCTTTAATCTGTTTAGGATCTCCAACCTTAGCCGGTTTATAAGATCTCATATTAATTTCATTAGGATAATTAAATTCAAAAGTATGATTAGGATCAGTAAGATCTTTCGGGACGTCTATTACTACTGGCCCAGGTCTTCCTGTGGTTGCTATATGAAAAGCCTTTTTAACTATTTCCGGTATGTCTTCTGCTTTTTGAACTAAGAAACTATGTTTAACAATTGGCCTAGACACTCCAATCATGTCAGTTTCCTGAAAAGAGTCTGTTCCTATCAATTCAGATTTAACTTGTCCTGAAATGACTACAACCGGTGTTGAATCCATGAAGGCCGTTGCTAGGCCTGTTATAGCATTAGTTGCTCCTGGTCCGGAAGTCACTAAAGCAACACCAGGTTTTCCTGTGGATCTTGCGTATCCATCTGCAGCATGAACAGCTCCTTGTTCATGCCTAACCAAAATATGTTCTACTTCTGATTGATTAAATAAAGCATCATATATATGCAACGCCGCGCCGCCAGGGTAGCCAAACACAAGTTCGACCCCTTCTTTATGAAGCGATTGTATTAATGCATCTCCGCCTGATGTCTTTGTTTTACTCATATTCTCTTAACGCCTATTAATTCAAGGTCTAAAGCTAGGAGGGTGAGCATTTTGACATCAGAACGACCTAAGTCAAGAAAACCATGCTCCGTAGGGCTTTAAGGAGCCTTTTTGATAGAAAAAAGAAATTGTTCATCTCTTTCTAGAACTATATCTGAAAATTTAGGTATTTCTTCAAGAATATAATGAGTAAGTCGTTCGTAATGCATTACAAATCTATAAACTTCGTCTTTAGTCATTATTTTCTCTTTTAATACTGGGTCTTTAATAGTTTTTGCTAAAGTTTGCTCTTGTATCCATCTACTTTTATATACAAACTCCATATTTGGAACCTTTATCATCAGCAATAAATCAAATAGATCAAATAGGTCTTGATAATCTTTTGCTAACTCTCTGTTGCTCCATTTAGACCATACCCCCTCAGGATCTTCCTCCCTCTCTAAATCATTCATTGGGCTTGGCCAGTCTTCTTCACTTATTGGTTTTGCTCCTCCACACCATGCATCAAAAAAAATAAAATCTGGCTTTCCTTTATATGTTGGCCAATCACTTTCTGGATAATGTTTATCTTCTGGCTTACAAAAAGAAGGTATTTTTGTAACTGAGTCGCTCTTAGCTTCACTTAATTGTTTTATTAAATCCATACCCATACCTACATCATGAGTTCCTGGAACTCCTCTGACATAGCAAAGAGGATGAACTTCTTCAGATATTTTCCTTCTTTCCTCTTGTGTTCTGTAAATGTCATCAATAGAGAAACCCATACTTGGTCTGCTGCAATGGTTATTCAATACTTCTTGAATAAAATAAGACATAGTAGTTTTTCCAGATCCCTGCCCTCCTGTGAAACAAATCAAATAAGGTTCGTTCCTTTTAGGAAAGCTATCAAGATGCAGACTTATAGGAATAATAATATCTTTAAAAAAATTAGATTGGAGATCTTCTATTTTGTAATGATTAGAAATCCTCTCAAGACCTGAAATGGAAGAATCTAATAGATCTTTACAAAGTTGATCATTGGGAGAAGGAAATGTCATAATTCTTTGAGTCTTTTAAGCAGGCTTGAAGTGTCCCATCTATTGCCTCCTATACCTTGGATATCTTTGTAATAGCTGTTAACTATCTTGGTTAAATCTACATTTATACCTTTTTTATTTGCTTCTTTAATGACCAATTCAAGATCTTTTCTCATGTGATCAACAGCAAAACCATGGTCGTAATGATCTTCTAGCATCGTCTCCCATCTATTTTCCATTTGCCACGACTGTGCGGCCCCTTTAGATATTACCTCTATGACTTCGTTAGTATTTAAGCCAACTTCTTCAGAAAAATTTATACCTTCAGCTAAAGATTGAATTAATCCAGCAATACAAATTTGATTAACCATCTTTGTCAATTGACCTGACCCACTTGGCCCCATTAGTTTTATAAATTTTGAATAACATGCAATGGTTTCCTTCACCATATCAAAATACTTTTCTTCCCCTCCTGCCATTACAGTAAGTTGTCCGGACTCTGCGCCAGCTTGCCCACCAGACACTGGAGCGTCTATGAAACCAATCTCTTTCGCAGAACAAAGTTCACTTAACTCTTTTGATGTATCTGCAGAAATCGTTGTGTGATCAACTATTACGCCACCTTTCTTCATTGATTGAAGTACGCCTTCTTCTCCTGAAACCACTTCTTTCACGTCTTCATCATTACCAACGCATAAAAAAACTTGTTCGCACAACTCACCAACTTCTGCTGCATTACTAACGGCTTGTCCACCATTCACTTGCACCCAAGAATTAGCTTTGTCCATGGTTCGGTTATAAACGATGAGATCAGAATATTTATTAAAAATATGCCCAGCCATGGCCGATCCCATTACACCCAAACCTACAAACCCCTTACTAGACATCTTTCCTCCATAATAAAGTTAACACTCTTTTATCAGTCTTATTTCTTCGATAAGAATAAAATAACTCCTCGTCGTTGTAAGTACAATAACTGCTTTCAGATACAGAGACTTCAAACTTCTCTAAAGTCCTAGTTGCTTGAGCTTTCAAATCAAATAACCATTTTTTGGAATTAAGCTTCTTAAAACTTTTTACAGATTCTTCGTCATTCGTAAAAGCTTCATAAACATCATTGCCAACTTCATATTCTTTTTGAGAAATACAAGGAGCCACCCAAGCTTTTAACTCACTTTTATCTAAATCAAACATTTTTAATGTTTTATCAATTATTCCACTAGACAGTCCTCTCCATCCTGCGTGAATTAAAGCTATCTCAGTTCCTTCTGAGTTGGCTATGGCAATCGGTAAACAATCAGCTGACATTATTGCTAACGCAACTTTATTAGACCTTGTGAATAGAGCATCTGTATTTTCAATGGGTTCGTCAAAGTATTCATCTATTATCTGAACTGATGTGCCATGAACCTGATTCATGTATTGAACCGGTAAACTTTTATATTCTGAAAGGGAAAAAGGTAGATCTTTACTTCTATTATCAGCAATACCGTTTTTCTTAAAGAAATGCTTAGTTAAAGTGACACAACCTATCTTATTACCTAGCGCATCTTTCGAAGAAATTGTTTCAATGTTATTCATTGAGGTTTTTTAAGAACTCAATAAGTTGTATTAAGTCCTTCGGGATTTTAGCTGAATAATTAACTTTCTTACCTGACGTGGGGTGAATAAATTCTAATTTCTCAGCGTGAAGGGCTTGTCTAGGAAATTTTAATATTTCTTTTTTTACAGTTTCACTTGTTCCAGCAGAAAACTTTTTTCTTCCTCCATAAATAGAGTCTCCCAATATTGGAAAATTAATAAAAGCTAAATGAACTCTAATTTGATGAGTTCTTCCCGTTTCTAAAGAAACATTCAATAAACTATAACCACCCATCCTTTCCTTAATCCTGAAATTGGTTATAGCTTCCTTACCTGCATCCGTAACAGCTTGCTTTGTTCTAAGCTTAGGATGTCTGCCTATAGGTTCATTAATCGTTGATCCAGATAAGGGCTCACCCACAACTATAGCTAAGTAATGTCTATTAACTTTCCTTTCTTTGAGTTGAGATACGAGGTTTAGATAAGAAAATTCATTCTTTGCAACAACCATTATCCCTGAAGTGTCTTTATCTAGACGATGTACAATTCCCGCTCTAGGCAAAAAACTTAATTCCTCATCATGATGCAATAAAGCATTAACTAGAGTGCCTGTTCGATTGCCTGCTCCTGGATGAACCACAAACCCAGGCTGTTTATTTATAATAATAATGTCTTCATCTTCAAAAATGATTTCTATAGGGATATCTTCAGGTCCATCCTCTAGAGTGGGTTCTTCTGAGGTTTCTACAGAGATAAGCTGATTAATTTTAAGAAGTTGTTTGGGTTTAACAATTTCTCCATCTAGTAATAGCTTTCCATCCTTTATCCATCTTTGTATGTGCACTCTTGAGAATTGAGTGAACTCTCTAGCCGTAACAAAATCCAAACGCTCAGCAACGTCTTTTTCTATAGTTTTGTACGATAGAGTAATATTCTTCTTCATTTCTAATAACTGTTTTTTTGAACCTTATAAAGCTTTTTCTGTCCAAGAACTATCCATATATGTAGAATCTGCTGTTCAAATGCTAATCGTTCACAATTTTGTTAATTCAAGCAAGAGAAATCTCATTTTTCTGAGATATCTATTAATTATATTCTTGATTGTATCTTGTTCTTCAAATGAAGAACTCCCAGATGAAAGGCTTATTGAAAAGGAGCTTTACGACCAAGCTCAGTCAAGATTAAAGAGCGCTAGCTATTCAACAGCAATAATAAGCTTAGAAACCCTTGAATCTAGATTTCCGTTCGGAAGGTACGCAGAACAAGCACAAGCAGAACTGATATATGCCTACTATATGAATTCAATGTATGAAGCGAGTGAGTCAGCAGCTCAGAGATTTATAAATTTGCATCCAAGACATTCTCACACTGGGTATGCTTATTACATGAAAGGCTTAGCAGCCTTTACTGATGATTCTGGTATATTTTCAAGATATTTCCAATCTGATTTAGCAAAAAGAGAAATAATAATGGCGCAGAGGTCTTTTGATGAATTATCAGAATTTATTTCTAGGTACCCAAACAGTAATTACATTCCTCATGCTAAACAAAGGATGATTTATCTTAGAAACTTGCTTGCAGAGCATGAAATTTACGTTGCAGATTACTACATGAAGAGAGGGGCTTATCTCGCGGCAGTTGGAAGAGCAAAATATGTCGTAGAGCACTTACCTAATACTCCTCAAACTCCTTTTGCACTTTCGATCTTAGTAGAGGCCTACGAGATATTGGATTACCCTGAGCTTAGAGATATTAATTTAAAAATCCTCAATTCAAACTTCCCTGACTTTGATATTAACCAGAATCTATCTGTAGAAAAGAGGTCATGGAAAAGAATCTTAACGTTAGGATTGCTTGGTAAAGAAAAAATAGAAATGCCCTCTCCACTCACCCAATAAAAATGTATCAGGTTCTAATACTTATCACAGTAATAACTCTTGTTTATCTAATTGCAAGATCTGCTAGAAAACCGAAAGCTAATATTTCTGAAAAGAGCTCTGAAATGGTGAAATGTAAGAATTGCGATCTTAATATACCTAAATCTGAAGCAGTCCAGTCAGGTGAGAATTGGTTCTGCTCCGAGGCACATAAAGACTAGAATCTATACCGTACTTTAATAGTAAAAGTATCTGCCTGAGGATCATTCCAAGGACGTTTATACAATTCCCCTAAACTATCTTCTTCATCGTATTCAACTATTCTTCCCCCTTTAGAATAGACAACATACAAGTAAGCCAAAGGTAATATTTCATAACGATATCTAACTTGGAAAGCTAAATCACTTAAAGTAAATGGCGGCAGAGTCATTTCAACAGGATTTAATGCTCCATATCTGTCACCAAGGTAAGCACCAGGGTTTCGAGCCGTAAATGCAACCATTTGGGCTTTCATCCTCAACTCATGCCTGTCTCCACCAAACCAATTCAAAGACGCTATGGTTGTTCTCTGTTTTTTCTCTTGATAAATAGCCAATAGATTATCTTGAACCCAATTTAACCAAATATCTTCTACTGCGTGTTGGTGCATTAAAGAAAATTTAAGATTATCTTTAGGGGATAAATCTATTTGAGCAGTATAAGCAGTGTTAAAACCTAAAGCAGAAAATCCCCACGTCGTTCCCTTTTCTCTTTTAACTTCTAAGAAATAATTAAATAAATCTTTAGATGGACCTTTATATTGCAACATAGTCCCGTAATTCTCAGGTTTCTTTATAAATGGAGCGTCAACATTATTTCTAGTAATCCAATAATCTTTGCTGGCAGATCTATGAAAGTTAGCAAATTCCAAGAAAGAAGTATTCTTAAAAGTGCTTTTAAAAGTAAGAGAAGCAAAAACAGCAGATTTCTCTAGATCCGCATTTGATTCATAACCATAACCATATTCATACTCAGTGGAAAGCAATACAGAAGACTCATCAAATTCACTGAACTTCAATCCATTCTGGCCTCCCGCCCAAAGCATATTGTTGTTCATCTGATATCCCATATCACTGATATCCGCATCTTCATCAAAAAAGAAAACACCGAAATCATGCCATCTTCCTTTGCGTGGTGAAGCGGTAAGTCTAAATCTAAATATATCTCCAGAAGATTCAGTATTATCTATGCCTTGATCTACATTTGAAGTCAGAAAGATGGTCTCTAATCTAATCTTATTATTAGGTCTATATATGGCATCTATAGAATGCACATCAGCATTCCTATCTAGCACTGGTCTATCTGTATAAGTTCCTAAATATCCTATTGAAAAGTTATCTCCATTCTTTACTGATCTAACTGAATAAAAATTTCTTCCTTGAGTAAATGGTTCGTCAGCTTCAGAAGCACCTAAGAATCCAAAGTCAACAGATTCACCTTGTTGCGTATAACGAACAGCGTAATCAATATCACTGATGCCAATCTGGCTTGAATCGCAAAGATTCTTTAAGGAGCCAGTATATTTAGAGCAATTGTAATCAGGTGCAGCCCCTATTCTTCTTGTGTTTATAACGTAAAAGAAGTTGTAACCTTTAACAGAAAAAAGCGTATGGTTTTCTGAAAAGAAAGGTCTCTTGTCTGAGTAAAAAGTTTCAGAAGAAGTGAAATTAACCACTAGCTCATCACTTTCAACCTGTCCAAAATCAGGATTTAAAGCAATGTTTAATTGTTTACCTGAATCAATCTTCCAAAATATTTCAGCGCCTACTTTTGTTTCAGTATCTTCCAAAATACGATTGTTAGTTACGTTTACGTAAGGGAAAAAATCTATCTTAGAAACATTGTAATTATTGAAATCCATTTCATGAAAAAGAGACATGAATTTCTCTTGCCTAGGATTTCCTTTTATAGATGTATTAACTCTCCATTCTTCTGCAACCATTCTCCAAAAAGATAGTTTTACTTTTCTTTTATCCCCTTTTTGGATCTTCATCGGAGCTATGCTCCACGGAATGAACATTTCGACAGTCCAGCCATCGCTATTTATTGAGGTTGCTGAATCCCAATCAGCATCCCAATCATAATTAACATCGTTTTCATTTCTGTATATGCCATCACTTATAGAGCCTCCTGCAGACACGGTAAAGCCATAAGCCGTTAATCCATCTCCATCAAAATCGATCGCTAAGCCACTTTTATCTGCGTTGGCCATTTCGTCATCCCGCTCATGTTTATTCGCTCTAATAGAGTCTTTTGATTGAAGATTGATAAAGCCAAAATACATTCCTTTCTCATCTTCTTGGATAAGAACTTTTTGAAAATGTTTTGGTTCAGCCAATGAAAAAGGCATGGACTCATAATATTTAGTCCATTCCCTAGCTTCAGACCATTCCTTTTCATCCAGAACGCCGTCTATAGAAATATCTAGCGCATTAATATGTGGAGATAAGAAAAGAAACCCTAATAAATAATAAAAGAGGCGTGCAAGCTTCCTATGCGATTGTAGTTCCATTATGAGAATGGGTATTTTAGTAGCTCAGAACTTTAAAATCTATATCTAAGTTTAATAGTGAAGTTGTCACTCTGAGGATCGTTCCAAGGTCTTTTATACAGTTTATTTAAACTATCTTCTTCATCGTACATAGAAACCTTACCTCCTTTTGTGTAAACAACGTACAAATAAGCTAAGGGCTGTATTTCGTATCTATATCTTACCTGAAAGGCTAGTTGGCTCACCGTGATTGGCGGAAGAGATGTTGCATAGGGGTTTAGATTTCCTTTAATATCTCCAAGATAAGGTTTTGGATTTCTAGCTGTAAAAGCAACCATCTGGGCTTTCAATCTTAATTCGTGTTTAGTACCTTCAAACCATTGAATGCTTGCTGTAGTTGATCGTTGCTTTTTATCGTAAGTTGCCAAAAGGTTATCACTTATCCAGTTTAACCAATTACTCTCTTCAACATGTCGGTAACTTAACATGGTAATTAAAGTATCTGTAGGAGAAATGCTTATAGAGCCTCTATAGGATGAAGTCCATCCTAATTCGGGAGAATACCCATCTCCCTTTTCTCTCTTTACGTCTAAAGAGTACCTTAAGAAATTATCTCTAGGCCCATTAAAATCCATCTCAATGCCATAACCTTCTGGCATATTTATAAACGGGGCTAATGGAGAATTCCTGGTAATTCTGTTTTCCCTCCCATCAGTTCTATAAAAAGTTCCAAATTTGAATTGAGAGCTATTCTTCAGTTGATTATCAACAGAAAATCTAATCGATGAAGGTTCTTTATCAAATGAAGAATCTGATTTAAGAGACCATCCAAATTCATATTGCCTATCTCTAAATAAAGAGTTGGAACTGAAATCAGTTTTCTTTATTTGATACCTGCCACCAAACATCAGCCA
>CABXQE010000015.1 GCA_902514295.1 uncultured SAR86 cluster bacterium
AGGCCTTTGGAATTTTTCTTTAACGGGGGACCTTGGGTACGGTCTAACTAATTTAGAGTTTGCGCCTCTTGCAGAGATGATGGGAGTTGGCTGGACTTCTGAAGTTTTTAATTCTTCTGCTCCTGACGCAGGCAATATGGAGGTATTAGATAAATACGGAACCGAACTACAAAAAGAGAAATGGCTAAAACCCTTATTGGAAGGAACAATGAGATCTGCATTTGCTATGACAGAACCTAATGTGGCTTCTTCAGATGCAACCAATATATCAAGCACTATTGTTGCCGAAGGGGATGAGTATGTTATTAATGGAGAGAAATGGTGGACTTCTGGTTATGGAAGGCCCGACTGTGGTTTTATGATCTTTATGGGAGTTTCAAATCCGGATGCACCTAAACATCAAAGACAATCTCAGATTATTGTTCCTAGAGATACCAAAGGAATAAAACTCAAAAGAATGTTAACCGTTTATGGCGCTGATCATGCACCAAGCGGACATGCGCATTTAATATTTGAGAATGTTCGTGTACCGAAAGAGAATATGATTTTAGGCGAGGGAAGAGGTTTTGAAATAGCTCAAGGGCGTCTAGGGCCTGGCAGGATACACCACTGCATGAAGATTATAGGCGCGGCAGAGACAGCTCTTAAACTGTTATGTGAAAGAGCATCAACTAGAGTTGCTTTTGGAAAAGCGATAGCTGAATTAGGCGGAAATTATGATGTTATTGCAAAGTGTAGAATAGAGATAGAAATGTGCAGGCTTTTAACATTAAAGGCAGCGTACATGATGGATACTCAAGGAAATAAAAAGGCAAAAAGCGAGATAGCTCAACCTAAGGTTGAAGTGCCTAGCATGGCCGTCAGAATTATTGAAAGAGCTGTACAGATACATGGGGGAGCGGGCGTTTCTCAAGACACGCCTTTAGCAGGACTTTATAGCTCTATTAGGTTCTTAAGAATAGGTGACGGACCAGATGAAGTTCATTTAAGAACCATAGCGAAAGAAGAGCTTTCTAAATACGAATCTTTAAAATAACAGTAGATAAATTGTTAATTATTTAATTTATAGACTTTCTGCTTTAAGAAGATAAGATTAACTAATATGTGAAGGGGCGGCCTTGGCCTGAGATCTGTATAGAAACCCTTTGAACCTGACCCATTTAATGATGGCGGAGGAATTACATGATCAATCTAAATAAAGCTTCATTCTTAATATATCTTTTTCTTTGTCTCCTCTATAGCAATTTAATTTTAGCTAGTGTTGAAGAGATTGTTGTTCTAGGGGATTGGAAAGAAATATCACCAGACAAGAAGGATGCAAGTATTGTTTTATTAGGCTCGAAGGAAATTGATAATCAGGCAGTCAATCACTTTGAAGAGCTTTCTTATCTTGTGCCTAACTTAAATTTTGCAGCAAGTGATTCAAGAGCACGATATTTTCAAATTAGAGGGATAGGAGAGAGGTCAGGATATCAAGGGACGCCTAATTCATCTGTTGGCTTTTTAATTGACGACATCGATTATTCAGGCCAAGGCGGAATAGCAACTACTTTTGATATAGATCAAGTAGAGATCCACAGAGGTCCACAAGGTTCTAGAATAGGAGCTAATGCTCTTGCAGGTCTGATTTATATCAAAACTAAAGGTCCAACAAAAAAATTTGAGTCTATAGGTAGGGTTGTTTTGGGTTCGTATGGAAGAAGAAGTATAGGACTTGCTGCTGGCGGACCTCTTCAAATTAGAGATTATCTTACTTACAGATTAGCCCTTTATAAACATGAAGAGGATGGTTTTAGAAAAAATATTTATCTAAATAAATCTAATACTTCAAGAAAGGATGAGCTAATGAGTAGATTGAAAGTTAATTGGGAAGTAGGCAATGAGACTTCAGTTAAGTTATTACTTTCGAGGGTTAATTTAAATGATCCGGCCGATATATGGACTCTTAATGGGAGTTTAAATACTCTTTCTGATAGGCCTGGTATGGATTCACAAAAGACCAATTCATTTGGATTAAATATTTTTAGCCAGTTCGATGGCTTTAACTTTCAGAGTTTGACTAGCTCAACTAATACCGACGTAACTTTTAGTTATGATGCTGATTGGGGAAATTCAGAATCATGGTATCCGTATGTGTATGATTATTTTTCTGAAACGGTAAGAAATCGGGAAACTAAAGCACAAGAATTTAGATTATTATCCAACGAGAATTTACAAGTTGCTAATCAAAGAACTGAGTGGGTCTTAGGAATCAGTTATTTTGAGATAAAGGAATCTAATTTTAAGAAAGATGATGGAAATTATGGTGACCCCAGTGACCCTTTTGGACCGTATTTCAGTCAATCTTCTTCTTCAAGTTTTTATCAATCAGAAAATGTCTCCCTGTTCGGAAGTGTAGATTATTCTTTTACAGATACTCTCAAATTATCTTTAGGACTTAGAAGAGAAGATTGGAAAGCAAATTATAACGATATTATCGGAGAAAGATTCAGACCTTCAAATATGATGAATGGAGGAAAGATTTCCTTAATTAAGAACACTGAAAACTCTAATTTATTTGCCAGTATTGCAAGAGGCTACAAGCAAGGAGGCTTTAATCTAGGATTGGGATTAGGGTTAGGCTCATCTAATGCAAATATAATTTATGACCCTGAATATCTCTTAAATTATGAAGTAGGGCTAAATACTTCAAGTCTCGATTCTAGGATTCGCCTTTCTGCAGTTTTGTTTTATTCTGATAGAGAAGATCAACAGGTTCTTATTTCAACTCAAGTTGATCCTTCTGACCCTAATACCTTTTCCTTTCTGACAAAGAATGCAGCTGAAGGAGTTAATTATGGGCTGGAGTTAAATGTTGATTATAAAATTAACGATTCTCTAAATATTTATACAAGAATTGGCTTATTGGAAACAGAAATTAAAAACTGGAAGTCTAGGCCTGACCTGGAAGGCAGAGAACAAGCGCATGCACCGAAAAATAGTTATTCCGCAGGTTTAAACTGGGATCTTAATCGAAATTTTTTTTTAAAAATGGATACAGCAGGGAAAAGTAGTTTTTATTATTCCGATTCTCATGACAATAAATCAAGATCATATTTACTAACTAATTTAAGTTTAGGATATCAATCTGATCAATTGGAAGTTTCTATATGGGTACGAAATGCCTTTAACCAGTATTACTCAGTAAGAGGGTTTTATTTCGGCAATGAACCTCCAAACTTTGAAGACACTTTGTACGAAAGACATGGAGATCCTAGACACTTTGGTTTATCCCTTCAATACGATCTTTAAGTATTAGATTAAATGGAATTTTTAGCAGTCTTATTAGCAATACTTTACCTAGTACTGGCGGTTAAACAGAATATTTTGTGTTGGCTTGCAGGGATCTTAAGTTCTTTTCTATACCTATTTATTATGTATTCGGCAGGTCTTTATATGGAGGCTTCTTTGCAAATTTTCTATATATTCATGGGTGTATACGGATGGTCTCAGTGGAAATCTAAAGAGCCAGAATTTATTGTTCATAATTGGAGTGTTTTAAGTCATTTCAAGGCTATATGTTTAATTCTTCTACTTACATTTTCATCAGGATATCTTCTTACTACATACACTGAAGCTGCTTTACCGTTTCTAGACGCTTTGACAACTTGGGGAGCAATTGTTGCAACCTATATGGTTGCTAAAAAGCTTATTGAAAACTGGATTTACTGGTTCGTTATTGATTCTATTTCTATATTCTTATTTATATCAAGAGACTTAAATTTAACCGCCTTATTGTTTGCTGGTTATCTTGTAATTATCTGTTTTGGTTACAGGTCTTGGAGCAAGGCAAGGAAATAAAAAAAGGCCATTGCAAATTGCAACAGCCTTTTTAAATTTTATTTATTTAGATTACACTAAATCTGCATTCATAACCTTATTCCACGCGGATATAAAGTCCGAAGTGAATTTATCTTTAGCATTTGAACTAGCATAAACTTCCGATATAGCTCTAAGCTGAGAGTTAGAACCAAATACAAGATCAGATCTTGAAGCGGTTCTTACTTTTTCTCCAGATACTCTATCTGTTGCTTCATAAGAATTTCCAGTTCCATTTGGTTTCCATTCCACTGACATATCTAACAATGTATCAAAAAAGTCATTTGATAAATTATTAATATCGTCCGTGAATACTCCATGACCATCAGCACTTATTCCTAAAGATCTCATACCTCCCACTAGAACTGTCATTTCTGGAGCAGTTAAACCAAGTAGTTGAGCTTTATCTAGCATGAATTCTTCCGAAGGCATATTTATGCCTGATTGATGATAATTTCTGAAAGCATCTGAGACTGGCTCTAATACTGCAAAAGATTCTGCATCAGTCTGGTCTGCGCTAGCGTCTCCTCTACCAGGAGTGAAAGATACTTCTGTTCCAGATGCCTTTTCAATGCCAACATTACCTGCAAGAACTATTACATCTGCTATTGAAGCTCCTGTATCAGTTGCTATACCTTCAAGAACATTCAAAACTTCTGAGAGTTCTTTTGGTTTATTTGCTTCCCAGTCTTTTTGTGGCGCAAGACGAATCCTTGCTCCATTTGCTCCACCTCTTAGATCAGAACTTCTAAAAGTAGAGGCGCTAGCCCAAGCAGTTTCCACCATTTGTTGAATGGTTAGACTGCTCTCATTTATTTTAGCTTTTACACTTTCTACATCATAACCAGCATTACCTTCAGGGATAGGGTCTTGCCAAATAAGCTCCTCTTCAGGAACTTCTGGACCTAAATAACGAGATCGAGGTCCCATATCACGGTGCAACAATTTAAACCAAGCTCTAGCGAACGCATCAGCAAATTCGTCTGGGTTTTCGTGAAAGCGCTTCGAAATTTTATTGTAAGCAGGATCTTCTCTCATGGATATATCGGCTGTTGTCATCATGGTAGGAACACGAACAGATGAGTCTTCAGCATCAGGAGCCATATCCTCTTCCTTCTGATCTTTCGCATGCCACACAATTTTACCAGCAGGCGTTTCAACTTTTTCCCACTCATACCCAAACAAGAGATCAAAGTATCCGTTGTCCCACTTAATAGGGTCTGCCGTCCAAGCTCCTTCAAAACCACTCGTAATTGTGTCACTACCCATACCTGAAGCATGGTTACTTTTCCAACCAAAGCCCATATTCTCCATCGAAGCCCCTTCTGGTTCTTCCTGAACATTTTCTTCTGGACCTGCACCATGGCCTTTACCAAAAGTATGTCCACCAGCTACAAGTGCAACAGTTTCTTCATCGTTCATGGCCATTCTACTAAATGTTTCTCGAACATCTTTTCCACTGGCAATTGGATCAGGTTCTCCATCAGGGCCTTGCGGGTTAACGTAAATTAATCCCATTTGAACTGCACCAAGAGGATTGGCTAAATCTCTTTCTCCAGAATATCGCTCATTAGCAAGCCATTCTTTTTCAGCACCCCAATCCACATCCTCTTCCGGAGCCCATATATCTGGACGTCCTCCACCAAAACCAAATGTTTTTCCGCCCATGGACTCTATGGCTACATTACCAGCAAGTATAAATAAATCTGCCCAACTTATTTTATTTCCATATTTTTGTTTAGTTGGCCAAAGCAACCTTCTAGCTTTATCTAAATTACCGTTATCCGGCCAACTGTTTAAAGGAGCGAATCTTTGATTGCCTGTATTTCCTCCACCTCTTCCATCTCCGCTTCTGTAGGTTCCGGCAGCGTGCCAAGTCATTCGAATAAATAAAGGGCCATAATGACCATAATCTGCAGGCCACCAATCTTGAGAATCCGTCATTAGATTATTTAGATCCTTTTTTAAAGCCTTATAATCTAGTTTCTTAAATTCTTCCCCATAATCAAACCCTTCATCCATAGGATCAGATTTTCTGTCATGTTGATGGAGAATGGATAAGTTTAGTTGATTGGGCCACCAGTCTTTATTAGACGTGCCACCACTGTCATTACTTGTAAGAGCCCCGTGCATAACTGGGCATTTATTTTCGTCCTTATCAGCCATCTACATTTCCCCTTAATATTTAACTAATTTTTTCTGAGAGCCTATTAAATATTACATAAATTGACTTTCTAGTCCATGTTTTAGCTGAAGAATTCCATAAAATTGCAGTTAAAAATATATTTACAAAAATTTATGTTTATTCGGTTTTGGTATATGTGAGAGAATATACTTCAATAAGGAGTTAATTATGGCAAAAGCTTTATACCCAGGTACATTTGATCCTATAACACTTGGTCATATAGACATAATAGAAAGAGCGCTTCATTTATTTGATGAAGTAACTATTGCCATAGCAACAAGTGAGTCCAAAAAACCCGTATTTACTTTAGAAGAAAGAATTGACCACGTTGAACAAATATTCAAGGGCAACGATAAAGTAAAAGCGATAGGTTTTTCGGGTCTGGTAGTAGATTTAGCTAAGGAAGAGAATTCTAATATTCTTATCCGTGGATTAAGGGCTGTATCTGATTTTGAATACGAATTTCAGTTAGCAAATATGAATAGAGCAATGTCTCCTGATTTAGAAAGTGTTTTTTTGACGCCTAAAGCTAAGTTTTCTTTTTTATCTTCAACTTTAGTGCGTGAAATTGCTTCGATGGGTGGAGAGATTTCCTCTTTTGTAGATCCAATTATAGAAAAGGCTCTTAAAGACCGTTTTAAGTAGTTATTTCTGACATTTAGGACAAAACACGCTGCTTCTTTGACCGATAGTTATATTCTTTAGTATCGAAGAGCAAATTTTACATTCTTTGCCTTGTCTTCCATAAACTTCTAATTGTTGTTTGAAATAACCAGGCTTATTATCACTTCCTACAAAATCTCTTAATGTAGTCCCTCCCTGATCAATTGATTTTCTTAGTATCGAGACTATTTCCTCAGATAATGTTTCAAATTTTTGTAAAGAAACTCTACCCGCTTGTCTAGTAGGTCTAATTTTTGCCTTAAAAAGGGCTTCGTTAGCATAGATATTGCCTACTCCTACAATATTTTTTGAATTCATGATGAAATTTTTTATAGGAGCTTTTCTTTTTCTCGAAAGATCAAATAAATATTTTCCATTAAATGAATTTCCTAATGGTTCTGGTCCCAGATTCTTAAGTAAAAAATGACTGTCTGGATTGTCTGTCCATAAGAAGCAACCGAAACGTCTCGGGTCGCAATAACGAAGAATTAACTCATCTTCAAATATGATGTCTATATGATCGTGCTTCTTTAACTTTTCTTCTCGAGCTATTCTCAAACTTCCCGACATGCCTAAATGGATTATTAAGAACTCTTCAGAGGCCTGAAGTAATAAATACTTGCCACGTCTTTTAATGGCTGAGAAAGTTTTATTTATTAATTTATCTTTAAGCAGTTCTGTTGGTACAGGCCATCTTAAGGAAGTTTGCCTAACAATAATGCTAGAAACAGTTTTATTAAGTATATGTGGCTCAATGCCTCTTAATGTTGTTTCTACTTCCGGTAATTCAGGCACTGAGAGATATTAATCTGTTGAAGCCACTAAATCGGTTACTTCATTTCCTTCTATAAAATTTATGATGATCTCAGCCAGTTCTGGCCCCACTTCTTCCTGAACAAAATGCCCAGCGCCCGCTAAAGTTATTATTGTTGGATTAGGAATGCGATTAACAAAATCATCCTTCATTCTTATCGTTATTCTTTCTTCACCTCCAAAAGCAACTAGAAAAGGTTTATCCCATTTTTCATAAACCTCTTTCCAGTACTTTTCATTTTCTTTTAGTTGAGTTGGTATTAGATAAGGCCAGACATGAGCTCCAGCTTTATATCTACCAGTAGGATAGGGCGCTTCATAAGCTCTCCTTTCTTCCTCAGTAAGATTTAATCCCCCGAAGGTTTCAATGATACCTACTATGTTCATATCTTCAGAATAATAAGAGTACGCTATCCATTTCGTAAACATTGAAATGCCATCACTACCGGAAGGATTCTCGGAGTTAAGTGCCCCTCGAGCAGCCGTTTTGAGCTCTTCAAAAGTAATTGGTCCATTCCACCAGACTGTGAGTTCCATGATACGTTGTGTGAACCAAGCTCTTATGCCTTCGCCTGCAACCATACCGGTATTTGAAACAACAACTTGCGCAAATCTATCTGGCATTTCCGCTACAACCCTTAAGCCAACAAGTCCTCCCCAGTCCTGTCCAAAGTGGGTAGCATTTTTTAAATCTAATCTTGTAACAAGCTCTTTCATTACATCCACATGATGCTTGTAACTATAGTCGTGCTTAGATTCAAATTTATCTGACTTACCAAAGCCAATCATATCAGGGACCACCACTCTATAACCGGCTTCTGTCAGAACAGGAATCATTTTCCTAAATAGATAACTCCATGCCGGTTCACCGTGAAAAAGAATTATTGGGTCAGCATCCTTAGGTCCTTCGTCAAGATAGTGGACCCTAAGGCCATCTATCATCATGTAGTTAGGCTTGAATGGATAATCTTTAAGATTTTCAAACCTGTCATCGGGAGTCCTTAGAACTCCTTCTCTGATTTCATCTGCTATAGATAAAAGGCTAAATATAGAAAACGTGATAATTACATATATTCTTAGAAGTTTGTTCAGCATGCACTTCTCCCTTTTTTAAAATTTACATATTAGAAAGAATTATCTTTTCTGAATTTGCAGGTAAAATTATTAGTGAACCGTCTTCAGCTAGCATCCAGTTTTCTCTAATTTCATCTACTCCTCTTACAAATATTATCTCGGTTAAATAATTTCTAGGCGCAGGAGTGAGATGATAGAAAACTAATTGCTTTACATTTGCTTTATTGGAAATTTCCGCCGCTTCAATCAAAGTAGTATGGTATGTCTTTATATCTGCCATTACTTTAGCCCTTAGTGGTGCTCCATTTTCATTAGCAAAATTTTGTAAAACATCGACCATATGATTGGCTTGAGCTTCATGAAAAAGTACATCTACATTCAGAGAATTATCTATAACACTCTGTGTATAAGAAGTATCACCTGTAATAACTAAAGACCTTCCTTTATATTCAAACTTAAAACCAAGAGCAGGCTCTATAGGTTCATGGACTACTTTAAAAGCTGTAATTTTTAAATACCCATTATTAAATATGACAGGATTATTTAGATCTATCTCGTAAGTATCAAAACCTGCATATTCCTTTGGAGCTATAGCATTTCCGTGATGCTCGTTTCTAAATTTATAATCAAGTCCATAAGCCATCTCAATACCATTTGTAACTTGAGATACTCCTTCAGGCCCGAATACCTTTAGCTTATCGCTACGACCTCCTAATATCCACGCAGCTTGATGAAGACCAGGTAAATCAGCTATGTGATCAGAATGAAGATGAGTTAAAAGAACAGCGTCAATTTCTCCATAGTCTATGTTCCAACTTCGTAAGTTAGAGGCACTGCCATCGCCTATATCTACAATAAAAATATCATCTCCGGCTTTTACCAATACACAGGTCTCAGCTCTACCAGGGCTAGGGATAGGAGACCTTGACCCACAAACTGCAGCACTCAAAGCATCTTCTTTAGGAAGGCTATCAGAAGCAGTAGCCATTCCAGACACGACAGATAACATTATTCTGTCTTGAATAGAAGGGACCTGAATTAATACAAAAGATGTTATCCCCAAAATTAATGAGGCAATTAAAATTCTAGTAACTATTTTCATCTACTCTACTTCATTCTATTGCTTATTGAAATTAAATCCCCTGGATTTAAAGAACCTACTGAAGCCTTGAGCCTTAGCATGGCAATGATGTATTCATACCTTGAGCTAGCATAATCTCTTTGTGCTTGATAAAGCCTTTTTTCCGAATCAAGTAGGTCTACAGTATTTCTACTTCCAACTTCATAACCAATTTGAGTTGCTTCTAATGCTGATTCAGCTGAAGCAAGAGCTTGCTTTCTTGCAGTTACATTTGCAACTTGAGTTTGAACACCAAAGTGGTTAGATCGAATATCTCTTATAGTAGATCTTTCAGTGTAAATAGTTTGCTCTTTGGCTCTATCATAATTAGCAAAGGCCTGTCTTCTCGCGGAGCTTATAGATCCGCCAGCGTATAGTGGAATATTAACCTGTATACCGTATTGCCTTGTGTCTTGTTCTATTCCAAATAATGGATTTTGTATAAAACCACCGAACTTCCCTTGTTTTGAAGTGCTTTTTGTTACTCTACCAACGATATCTACCTGAGGGAGGTGGTTTGAAGTTGACGCTCTAGCACTATGTTTAGCTGCATCTCTTTGAAATTTAGCTGATTTCAATTGAAAGTTATTTTTTAATCCTAATGTTACCCAACTGTCTCTATCTAGAGGATCAGGAAGAGAAATCTCAAAGTCTTTTTTTAATGGAGAAAGTAAAGTAATATCTTTTCCAACTATAGAAGTTAATCCTTCTCTCGCAGAATCTAATTGAGCTTCTCTAGATATCCTTGATACTACAGTTAAATCGTACGCAGCTTGAGTTTCTTGTACCTCAGTTATCGCTGCCAATCCAACTTCAAATCTTTTTTTAGCTAGGTCTTTTTGTCTTCCTATGGCTTTTTCTTCTGCTCTTGCAGCATTTAGACTATCTATTGAGTTTAAAACATTAAAGTAAGCCGAGGCCACACGTATCATGGTTTCTTGCTGCTGGTATGCAAATTCCGCTCCAGCACTTTCTGATAATGCTTTACCCCTTTTGAATTGAAACCATTTATCCATTCTGAAAAGTGGTTGAGATAATCTTCCAGAATAATTATTAGAATTGTATTGATCAATTATTTGATCCATTACTCTATATTCATTCCAATTAGTGCTTCCTGAAACGCTTAAATTAGGGAGTAAACCAGATCTTCCTTGAACCTTATTTTCTTTTCCAGCTCTATAAGAAGCCTCAGCTGCTTTTAAGAGAGGATCGTTTTTAAGAGCTAATTCATAAACTTCTTCAAGATTTTCAGCCTTCAAGAAGGTAGAAAAAAATGAAAGAGATAAAGAAAAAACAATAAACTTTGTTAAATTTTGATAGTTCATATTATAAATTACCTTTAGGTGTATTACTATACTATAACACCTATTTATAACTCTCCAAAATTTTATTTGTTAACCCACAAAAGAGTTTTATACTGAACCTAAAATTTAGGAGAAAATATGACTATACAAGTAGGAGACACATTACCTGCAGTTAACTTAACTACGATGACAGGTGAAGGGCCCAAACCTATGGCAATTAATGAATTATGTTCAGGAAAGAAAGTCGTTCTTTTCGCTGTTCCAGGAGCCTTTACGCCAACTTGCAGCGTACAACATTTACCAGGGTTTATTGAAAACAGCCAAGCTTTAAAGGATAAAGGCGTGAATGTAGTTGCTTGTATTTCAGTGAATGATCCATTTGTTATGAGTGCTTGGGGAGCAGATAGAGGAGTAGGTGAAAACGTAATGATGCTTTCAGACGGTAATTGTGAATTTACTTCAGCAATAGGTTTAGAAATGGATGGGAGCGGTTTTGGTTTAGGAACTAGGTCTCAAAGATATGCAATGGTGATTGATGACGGCGTAGTATCTGCTCTTCATGTTGAATCTGGTCCAGGATTAGATGTAAGTTCAGCAGAATCCATCCTAGGAATCCTTTAAATATGACAAAACCAATATTTGATATAGGTCAAATTTGTGAATTAGATAAATGGGAAACCTTTATCAATGGGCAACCTTTCGATACCTTTAAAAGGCTTAGAGAGGAAGCTCCTATCTATTGGCACGAGGAAAGTCTTGAATTTGAACCAGGTTTTTGGGCTTTAACCAAACATGAAGACATAATTAAGGTTTCTAAAGACCCTCTTACTTTTTCTTCAGCAGTAGGCGGACACCTTATGACTATGGGTGATCCCGAGGTAGTTGACCCTACAGCAGTAGCTGCAATTATAGGAAATATGATTGGTATGGATCCGCCTGACCATCAAATATACAGAAAAATGGTTGCACCAAGTTTTACTCCTAAAGCAATTAGGAGTTTAGAAGATGATATGCGGTTAAAGGTTAGAGAATTGCTTGATAACGTATCTGATAAAGGTGAATTTAATTTTGTAACGGAAATATCTGAACAACTTCCTTTATGGGTTTTATGCGAGATGATGGGAATTGAAGAATCACAAAGGCCGCGAATTAGAGACTTGGTTAATGATCTGACTGATGCTTCCATCAATGCTGATCCAGATAAGTCGATGCAAGTTTGGTTTAACTACATGGAACTCTTCAAAATGGGCAGAGATATGATCGAAGAAAGGAGAAAGAATCCTACAGACGATCTAATGAGTGTGGTTGCTAATACCAAAGTTGAAGGAGGAGAATTGCCGCCCGAGCTATTAGATGGATTTTTCTTGTTGATGGTTATAGCGGGCAACGAAACAACAAGAAACACAATAACGGGTGGACTAATGGCGTTGACGGAAAATCCCGCTGAAAGAGATAAGCTTATTAAAGATCCTTCATTAATTGCGAACGCTACTGATGAGATGTTGAGATGGGTTACTTCTGTAATTTATTTTAGAAGGACAGCAACTAAAGACACCGAAATCAGAGGTCAAGACATAAAGAAAGGTGACAAGGTAGTTATGTGGTACGGATCGGCAAATCGAGATGAAGATGTCTTTGAAGACGGACACCTTTTCCAGGTAGATAGACCTAATGCCAAAAAACACTTAGCTTTTGGTGCGGGTGAGCATCTTTGTTTAGGAAATAGACTAGGACATATGCAAATAAGAATTTTATTTGAAGAATTGTTGCAACGCTATCCAAATATACATTCAACATCTGACCCAGTTAGAGTTCCTTCTAATTTTCTTACAGGAATCTCTGAATTGAAAGTAAGTATCTAAAAATGATTAGTAAAGGGGATGATTATCCTATACATCAATTACCCATACCTATTGCTGAAGTAGGTACGGAAAGAAACTTTTACGACCGATATTTTTTTAATGGATACAACGAGGACGGAAGTGTTTTTTTTGCAACTGCTTTGTGCGTTTATCCTAACCTAAACTTAATTGATGGAAGTTTTGTTTTAGTCTTTGACGGGGTTCAGCATAATTTTAGATATTCGGATGTTTTAAACCAAGAGAGGCTTAATACAGCGGTGGGGTCTTTGAAAGTTCAAGTTATAGAGCCTCTTAAAGAGTTAAGAATAGAAGTAATTGATCCTGATAAAGGTATAGATGTTGATTTAACTTTTGTAGGAAGGTTTGAGCCTATGCAAGAACCAAGGATGGTCATGAAAAATGGTCCAAGAACCACAATGGATTCAACTCGAATGACTCAGCACGGCACTTGGAATGGCGGTATCTCTTTTAAAGATAGAGAAATTAAGGTTACGAAAAGTGAATATAAAGGCTCTAGAGACAGGTCTTGGGGTATCAGACCGGTTGGTCTCCCGGATAGCCAATTACTGCCTCCTCTTCAAATACCGCAATTCTACTGGTTGTGGGCGCCTGCAAACTTTGACGATATAGCATCTCATCTATATTTTGTTGATGACTCTTTAGGAAACCCGACTCATTCTCATTCCGTTATTCAATATGATAAAGAAGCTAATGTGTTATCAGATCTAAGAAAAGAGATTACTTACAAGAAAGGCTCTAGAAGGATTAGTAAAGCTAAATTTAGTGCAAAAAAAAGTGATGGTTCCAAGGTCTCTTGGATTTTAGAGCCTCAATATCATATTTATATGTGTGGCTTAGGATATATGCACCCCGAATGGGGCCATGGTCATTACAAGGGAGAAGACCAGTCTACTTATGATTCATATGATTTAAATGAAGATCCTCACGATCCTCCTTTTTTACATATCCAAGCAATATGTAAATTTACTTTGAATGAAGATAACAAAAAAAGAGAAGGCCTTGGCGTACTAGAAGAGTTATTGATAGGCCCTCACTCTCCAAGTGGATTTGAAGAGATGTTAGATGGCTCTAAGTAAGTATGGAATCTAATAACGATCTACCTTCTCTTTTTATTTCCTATTATTCCAAATTTACTGATAAAGACTTATCTTTAGTATCTTTTGAAAGAGTTTTTGGAGGTGCCAGTAGGGAAACTTTCAGAATACTGGTTAAGGATGAGGTTGGGTCTGAAGAAAAATTGATTCTTAGGAGAACTCAAGAAAGCTCATTAATTGAAACATCTCAATCTACTGAATATTTAGCTTATTCTGCTTATCAAGGAACTTTGGTTCCTGTTCCAGCGATGATAGATATAAATGAAGATGAAGAAACTTTAGGCGCTCCTTTTATGCTAATGCAACAGCTAGATGGAATAGCAGCAAGTCCTTTCACACCAGATGCTTATTCACCACATGAAGAAGAGTTAGGCGAACAGTTTTGGTCGATACTTGGAGAGATTGCTAAGAAAGATATAAACGATGACTTTATCAATCAATTTGATAAAGCAACAGAAGACCCATGTTGGAAAAAGGAATTGGATAAATGGGTTGAAGTTATAAAGGAAGATTCCATATCGATAGAACCCATATTAGATGCGGGAATAAGGAAGCTATATGAAAAACCACCCAAAGACCCTAATAAAAAGACTCTTGTGCATGGTGACTACAGAAATGGCAACTTCCTGTTTAAAGAAAATAAAATAACAGGGATTCTTGATTGGGAAATGGCACACATAGGAGATCCTTTAGAAGATTTAGGCTGGGCGCTTTCTCCTATTTGGAGTTGGCAAGATCGAAACAAACCAGCTTATCTAATAGATAGACAAGCATCTATGTCTATTTGGGAGGGTTCTAGTGGATTAACTATAGATAATAAAGATCTGAAATGGTGGGAACTATTTGCTTGTGTAAAAGGTATGGCGATATGGATTTCTGCAGGTAATGAATTTAAAACAGGAAAGAATGTTGATCCTATCAATCTTTTCTCTCCCTGGATTCCCGGGGATATCCATTTAGAGATTATTTTGGACATCTTAGAGGGAGATTTAAATGAAACCTGAAATAAATATAGCTCTTATGAATGCAGCTCAAGAAATCTTAACAAGATTTTCACCTTTAATTGAAGATGAGTATGAACAATCAAGGTTGAATTCATGGGGAGCGCTGATATTGATTTCTGCAATAAAATTTAATCAATCTTATTCTTCTTTAGTTAAAGAAAACAACAACATTATTAATTGGTTAACAAAGACAAAACAGATTTACAGCAAAGAATTATTAAGAGAAATTGATCAGATTCAAGTGGAAGAGGGTCTTGAGCAATCCGTTTTGGACGAACAGAACCAGTTGCTCAGAGCTATTCTGGTCAAAGCACATAAAGAGGTAGATTCGAGGGATGATATTGACGTTAAAAGAGATTGCCTTAAATTATTAAGAGAAATGCATAGCCACAGGAAAGTAAGTGATTTAATAGGTTTGCTTAAACCAGCAGATTCTTAGGTACTCCACTGAACGAAAGTTATAAAGCTATAAGCGCAGAATACAACTGGTGACAGATATATAGTAGGGAGTGCTGCTTTATAAAATTTTATTGCCTTCTTTTCTATTTTTTTCATTTATTAATTTATACCGTTTAATTTACTTAATAAGTCTATCATTTAAATCTATATAAGTATATAAATATTATGAATATATTGTGAAAACTATGTGAAATAAGCCTTTTAAAGATCTATTTATTCTTAATAAGGTATAATAAGCTAAAACTCAATGGCTAGAGAATATAATGCTGAATCCATAGAAGTCCTTTCAGGACTTGATCCGGTTAAAAAAAGACCGGGCATGTATACCGAGACCTCTAGACCAAATCACTTAGCCCTAGAAGTTATTGATAATAGTATTGATGAAGCTCTTGCGGGCCACGCCACAAGTATTGATGTTGAATTACATAAAGATGGTTCTTTAAGTGTAGAAGATGACGGAAGAGGCATGCCGGTAGGCATACATCCCGATGAAGGTATTCCGGCAGTGGAACTAATATTTACAAGGTTGCATGCAGGAGCAAAATTTTCTGATGAAGATTATAAATTCTCTGGCGGCTTACATGGAGTAGGTGTCTCCGTAGTCAATGCTCTATCACTTAACTTATCTGCTGAAATTAAAAGAGGAGGTCACAAATACCTTTTAGAGTTTAAGAATAGCGAAAAAAAGAAAGAATTGGCCAAGGTAGACAAAGTAGGTAAAAAGAATACCGGAACAAAAGTGACATTCCTTCCTGACCCTCAGTACTTTGATAATATTAAGTTCTCAGTCTCTCAACTGATGGCTGCTTTGAAAGCAAAAGCTGTTTTATCTCCAGGTTTAAAGATTTCCTTCAAAGATAAAGAATCAGGAAAATCTGAAAGCTGGTGTTTTGTAGATGGTCTAGCTGCATATCTAGTTACTAGCAATAAAGGGGGAGACTTAATTCCCTCTGAACCTTTTGAAGGGGAACATTTTAATGAGGATGGAGGTCTTACGTGGGCCTTGCAATGGGTTCAAGGAATATCTGACCCCGTTTCTGAGAGTTATGTTAATTTAATTCCAACTACTCAAGGTGGTACCCATGTTAATGGATTGAGGTCTGGTCTAAATGAAGCGTTAAAAGAATTCTGCGAGTTTAGAAATCTAATTCCCAGAGGAGTTAAGCTAACCGCAGATGATGTCTGGTTAAATTGTAGTTCAATACTTTCTGCCAAATTAAAAGACCCTCAATTTACTGGCCAAACAAAGGAAAGACTTTCTTCGAAAGAATTTTCTACAGTTGCTTCAGCAATTGTTAAAGACGCTTTCAGTCTTTGGCTAAATCAACACACTGAAGAGGGCGAAGCCATTGCACAAATATGCATAGAAAATGCTCAATCGAGACAGAAGAGTAATAAAAAAGTAGACCGTAAGAAGGTAAGTTCTGGATTGGCATTGCCTGGAAAGCTAACTGATTGCACTTCAGGAGATCCAGAAATTAGTGAACTATTTCTAGTAGAAGGTCAGTCAGCAGGAGGTTCGGCTATTAAGGCTAGAGATAGAAACTTCCAGGCAATATTGCCTTTAAAAGGAAAGATCATGAACACTTGGGAAGTAGATGTTAGCGATGTCTTAGCTTCTCAAGAAGTAAATAACATTGCTGTAGCACTAGGAGTCGAGCCTGGGAGCAATAATTTAGAGGGACTAAGGTACGGAAAAGTTTGTATATTAGCTGATGCAGATTCCGATGGCCTTCATATAGCTACTTTATTATGTGCCTTATTTTTAAGACATTTTAGGCCTTTAGTAGAGGCTGGAAGGGTGTACGTTTCTATGCCGCCTTTATACAGAGTTGATCAAGGCAAAGACGTTCATTACGCGATAGATGATAACGAGAAAGATAAGCTCGTGAGCCAACTAAAAAAGAAGAATAAGAAAACTAAGATTGATGTACAAAGATTTAAAGGATTAGGAGAAATGAACGCTTCTCAGTTAAGAGAAACGACTATGCTTCCCGGAGCAAGAAGGCTCGTTCAATTAACCGTAAAGAGTGGTGATAAATCAATGCAAATTGTAGACATGCTTTTATCAAAGAAAAGATCTCAAGACCGAAAGGAATGGCTAGAAGATAAAGGTAATTTAGCAAATGTCTGAAAAACTAGAAAAACAATCTATAAGCCAATTTAGTGAAAAGGCTTACCTAGATTATTCTATGTATGTCATCTTAGATAGAGCTTTGCCCAACATAGGAGATGGGTTGAAGCCGGTGCAAAGAAGAATTATTTACGCTATGTCTGAGTTAGGTTTAAGTGCGGCAGCGAAATATAAAAAGAGCGCTAGGACTGTTGGAGATGTTATAGGGAAGTTTCATCCTCATGGAGATAGTGCTGCTTATGAGGCCATGGTACTTTTATCTCAATCTTTTACTACAAGATACCCTTTAATAGATGGTCAAGGAAATTGGGGATCTTTAGACGACCCTAAATCTTTTGCGGCAATGCGTTACACAGAATGCAGATTATCTCCTTATGCTAAGAGTCTTTTAGAGGAATTAGGTCAAGGAACAGTGGATTGGACAAGCAATTTTGATGGAACCCTTTTAGAGCCCTCAGTTTTACCAGCCCGCCTTCCGAATCTCCTATTGAATGGGGCAACAGGCATTGCAGTTGGTATGGCAACTGACATTCCTCCACATAATCTCAATGAGGTAGTGAAAGCCTGCATTAAGATTCTAGAAGAACCAAAAGTAAGTTTAGAAGATCTTTATAAAATCATTCCCGGTCCTGATTATCCGACTGAAGCTGAAATAATTTCCTCTGAAGAAGAGCTTAAAGAAATTTATAGCTCTGGGAGGGGTAGTGTAAAGATGAGAGCAACTTATGAAGTAGAAGATGGAGAAATAGTTATTCTTGCACTCCCTCATCAAACTTCTAGTTCTAAGATTCTGGAACAAATTGCATCTCAGATGGAAGCAAAGAAACTTCCTATGATTATAGATTTAAGAGATGAAAGTGATGAAGAAAGCCCAACGAGATTAGTGTTAGTGCCTAAATCTAATCGAGTAGATAAAGAAGCTGTTATGAATCATCTATTTGCCACCACAGACTTACAGAAGAATTACAGGGTAAATATGAATTTAATTGGTTTAAATGGGAAACCTCAAACAAGAGACATAAAACTTGTATTAAAAGAGTGGTTATTATTTAGAACTCAGACAGTAACGAGAAGACTTCAATACAGGTTAGATTGGGTTCTAGATAGATTACATGTCCTAGAAGGGCTATTGATTGTCTTTATAAATATTGACGAAGTTATAAGCATCATCAGGAATGAAGACGAGCCTAAACAATTCTTACAGAAGAAATTTAAATTGAGCGTTATACAAGTAGATGCAATTCTTGAGATAAGGTTGCGCCAATTAGCAAAATTAGAGGAAATAAAAATTAAAGAAGAGCAGGGAAACTTAGATTCTGAAAGAAAAGAGTTAGAAAAAATGTTGGGCTCCAAAGCAAGATTGAAGACTTTAATTAAAAAAGAGTTAAAAGCTGATGTCGAAGTTTATGGAGATAAAAGGAATAGCCCAATAGTCTATAGAGAAGAGGCAACTGCATTTGATGAGACTGAGTTAATCTCTTCTGACCCTGTTACAGTAATATTGTCTGAAAGAGGTTGGGTAAGGGCTGCTAAAGGCCATGATATTGAACCTGAATCATTAAATTATAGAGAAGGAGATACTTTCTTCGCTTCTGCAAAGGGAAGAAATAATCAAAACGCAATATTCTTAGATTCCAAGGGAAAAGCTTACACACTTCCTTGTCATTCCTTGCCTTCAGCGCGAAGTCAAGGCGAGCCGCTTAGTGGGAGACTAAATGCAGAGTCAGGAGAGACTTTTGCAGGAGTTATTTCAGGCCCGATAGAATCACAAGTAGTACTTGCCTCTAGTTCGGGTTATGGCTTTGTGGCGAATCTAGGCGATTTACAGACAAAGAACAAATCAGGAAAAGCGGCCTTAAAAGTTCAAGAGGGCGCACAAGTACTTATCCCTAGAGCTGTAGAAAACGAAAATGATGTGCTAGCAGCCATCACTAATCAAGGAAGGATGTTGGTATTTCCGCTAACCGAATTACCTCAATTGGCTAGAGGTAAAGGAAATAAAATTATAGGAATTCCTAAAGCTAGTTTTGAATCTGGAGAAGAGTTTTTGCAAGAAGTTGCTGTCTTAGGAGAAGGAAGGGAATTAAGGTTATTGAGTGGAAAAAGACATTTTACGATCAAGTCTAAAGACTTGGAGAATTTTGTTGGTAATAGAGGTAGGAGGGGTAATTTTTTACCTAAAGGTTTTAGAAATGTTGATGGCATAGAAGTCATTGGCACTGATCAAAGCAATAATAAAGAAGAAAATTAAATTTCTATATAGATAAGGATAGATATGAAAGATAAATTTCCAATTGTAGGACCTCCAGCTGTGGTAACTAAAGATATGTGCGATCTAAATAACCATATGAACGTAGTTTACTATCAGCATATTTTTGAAGATGGATGTTTAGGATTCTTCTCAGAAATGGGTTTCACTGCTGAATATTTTGAAGAAGGTTTTTCTAGCTTCACTCTAGAAACAGATATTCGTTATTTAAAAGAGTTATTAGAAGGCGAAAAAGCTTATCCCTACTTTAGACTTGTTAACTTAAGTCCAAAACTAATTCACTATGCAGGAATCATCTTGGACGAGTCAGGAGAAGTTTCTGCATTCACAGAAAATGTCTTAGCTCATGTTGATATGAGCGTTAGAAAAACTTCAATTATGCCTGAAAAGACTTACTCTCCTTTACAACGCATGCTGGAAGACCATAATCAAACAGGCGATATGGGCTTTGAATTAAGGTTAAAAGTTAAATAGACCCCAGTCTTTTCTGAATTTCTTCAGTTAGCAAAGGTAAAACTTCTGGAGCTTTAAGATTTTCTTCAAGTTGTTCAATCTTAGAAGCTCCCAATATTATTGTAGAAACGTTTTCGTTCAATAGACACCAAGCTATAGCAATTTTCGAGAGGCTTTCTCCTAACTCTTCCGCAATATTCATCAATTCAGCAACTTTCTTCATCCTTGCCTGACCTCTATCTGAATCTATCATGTACTTCTTTAGCCACTCATAACCTTCCAGCGAAGCTCTGGAACCTTTAGGTACACCATCAAGATATTTTCCAGTTAAAGCTCCAGAAGCTAATGGAGACCAAATAGTAGTACCCATACCAAATTTTTCAAAAATAGGTTTGTATTCAATTTCAAATCTTTTTCTATCTAAAAGATTATATTGAGGTTGCTCCATTGTTGGAGGAGTTAAGTGGTGTTTTTCAGAAAATTCGTAAGCTTCAGTAATTTCTTCAGCCGTCCACTCAGAAGTTCCCCAGTAAAGCACTTTCCCTTGGGATATTAGATTGTGCATTGCCCAAACAGTTTCTCCAATAGGTGTATCAGGGTCAGCTCTGTGACAGAAATAAAGATCTAGGTAGTCAACTTGAAGCCTTTCTAATGCCTGGTCACATGCTTCGCTTACATGCTTTCTGCTTAACCCAATTTGAGTCGGCAGAGGTTTTTCTTGGGTTCCAAAAAAAACTTTAGAAGATACACAATACGAATCTCTTGGCCTATCTAACGCTTTCAATGCTTTTCCCATAACTACTTCCGATTGACCTCTTTCATATCCTTCCGCATTATCGAAGAAGTTAATTCCTGCATCTAAACAAGTGCCAAACATTTTCTCAGCTAGCTTAGTATCAACCTGCTTGTTGAAAGTTACCCAAGAACCAAAAGAGAGCTCCGAGACTTTTAGTCCTGATTTTCCTAAATTCCTATACTTCATAACCTGTACTTATATTTGATTTAAAGCTTTGGTTAAGTTTCCTAAGCCTTCGCTAATATCATCTTCTGATATATTCAGTGCAGGTGCAAACCTTAAAGCTTTATTTCCTGCAGTAACCAGAATTAATCCATTCTCATAACATCTATCTAGCAACTCAAAAGCATCTACATCTTTAATATCACAGCATATCCATAATCCAGATGACCTTAAACCAGAAAAGACGTGAGTTTTCGAAGAAATTTCTTTCAAAAGATCCATCATTAATTTCTCTTTAAGTTTTACTTCATCTAAGAATGTTGGATTTGATACTATTTCTAAAACTTTATTTGAGACTGCACACGCTATAGGATTTCCACCAAAGGTAGAACCGTGTGTGCCTGTTGATAGAGAAGGCGCTATATTATTCTTTGTTAAGGTTGCGCCAATAGGGATTCCTCCACCTAAACCTTTAGCTGAAGTCAAAATATCTGGTTCAATTCCATATTTCATGTAACCGTATAAATGGCCAGTTCTTCCAATACCGCTTTGCACTTCATCCATAATTAATAGCGTCCCATTTTTATCACAAAGTTCTCTTAATGATATTAAGAAGCTTTTATCAGCTTCATAAACTCCGGCCTCCCCTTGAACAGGTTCTATTATTATGGCCGTGGTTTTATTTGATACTAGATTCTCAACAGAACTTATATCATTATATTTAGCATGCTTAATGCCGCTGAGTAACGGTTCAAATCCTTTCTTATGATTTTCTGACCCTCCCATGGATATATTCAATATGGATCTACCATGGAACGAGTTTTCAAAAGAAATTAGCTCGTCTCTATTTTCCCCTCTGTCGTGATGAAATTTTCTAGCTATTTTTATGGCAGCTTCGTTTGCCTCAGAACCAGAGTTACTGAAGTAGACCTTTTCAGCAAAAGTTAGTTCAGTTAATTTCTTTGCAAGATTTATAGCAGGTTCATTTGATAGATAATTGCTTGTATGCCAAAGTTTATTAGCTTGATCGTTAAGAGCTTTAATTAGTATTGGGTTCGAATGACCAAGACTATTTACTGCAATTCCACCTCCAAGATCAATATATTCTTTATTATTCTTATCCCAAACCCTCGAACCTAATGCTCTGTCTGGTATAAAGTCGGCAGGAGCATAGTTAGGCAGCATTACATCTTCATAAACGCTTAGGAGCTCCTTGTTTTTGTCATTCTTCTTGTTCATATAGCCTTGGATGATTTGGGCGGTGTATTATAGAGACCCTGAACCTATGGTCAAAATAGAAAGTAATAAAGAAAATAATTTTCATCGTATATTGATACGACCAAATCAATCAATTAGTTGGAAATCAAGCCTTGTCTTTATATTTGTGATTGCTTTTACCTGTTTAAGTATTGGACTAGGTTTTGCCTTCGTAGGAGCTACTTTAATTCTTCCTTTTGCCGGCCTAGAGGTGATATTTGTTGGAGTTTGTGTTTACTTGGTAGTCAATAAAACTTCACAACAAGAAGTTATAACTTTATCTAAGGAAAAGCTAAAAATAGAGAAGGGCGCCTATAAGATTAATCAGGTATGGGAATACATTCGTCTATGGTCTTACATTTCTGTTGAAAGACCCCAGCATCCTTGGTATCCAGCTCACATAGTAGTTACTTCAAAAGGTGAAAGAGTACCTTTAGGTGATTTCTTAAATGAGCAAGAAAAGGAAGAATTAGTTTCAGGTTTAGAGAATATTATTCAAGATTTGCGGTAAGTATCAAAACTAATAATTATTTCCTCTGGTCAAACCTTTTTCCAACCATAGCGGAAGCAATATTAATTTTTTGAATGTCTATTGTTCCTCCGGCTATTCCCCAACCCCAGACATCTCTGTAATGTCTTTCCATAGGGTACTCTTTGTTGAAACCATAGCCTCCCATGAGTTGCATTGCAGAAGCAACCACTTCTCTAGCAGTTTCATTTGAGAAACATTTACCTACACTAGATTCAAATATGCTTGGAAATCCTTCTTGCGCATTATGTGCAGCCCTATGTATTAAAAGTCTTGAACCTTCTACCTTCATAGCCATTTCAGCTAGCTTCATCTGAACTGCTTGAAATTCAACAATGGGCTTTCCAAATTGTTCTCTTTCTTGAACATATTTTAAGGTTTTTTCCAATGCACCTGAAGCCTGGCCTAGGCACATAGTTGCATTGCCACATCTTTCAAGATCAAAGGCTTCCATTAATTTTTTAAAACCCCCATCTGCTTCTACTATTATATTCCCGGCTGGAACTTCCACATCATCAAAGAAAATATCAGCTGAAGGTATTCCGCTCCAACCCATTAACTTCTCTTGTTGTCCAAAACTCAGACCTGGGGTGTCTTTTTCTACATAGACAGCACCAATACCTTTTGCTCCAGGATCGTCAGACATTTTGCAATAAACTACGTATCCCTCTGAGTGACCTCCACCGGAACACCATCTTTTGGTCCCGTTTAATATGATCTTGTCATTTTTAATCTCAGCTTTTGTCGTAAGGTCTGTTAAGGCTGATCCAGCATTAGGCTCAGACATGGAAACAGCCACCACAATATTGCCCTTACAAACTTCAGGTATGATTTTTTCTTTAAGTTCTTCTGAAGCAAAATGTTCAATTGCTTTTACAGGACCAACGCAACTTTCAAATATAGGAAAGGCTACAGCAGAAGAAATTTTTGCAAATTCTTCCATAACCAAAAGAGCATCTAGATTTGATAGACCTAATCCTCCATATTTATCTGATACATTTATTCCTAAAAACCCCATTTCAGAATATTTTTTTAACCATTCTTTCGATAAAGGCTCTCCAGTTTCCTCAATGGATAAAGCTACTTCTACCATCTCATTTTGAGCAAAATTCCTAGCTATTTCTTGTAATTCCTTTTGTTGCTCCGAAAGTTTAAAGTCCATGTTGTCTCCTAAATTATTCTATTTACTTTTAAATCATCTATTTCTTCTTCACTATACCCAAGACCAGAAAGTATTTGTTTATTATGTTCTCCAAGCTGAGGTGATCTAGTTCGAATATTACCCGGTTTGTCAGACAATTCTACGGCTGGTGCTGCCACTGGATATTCCTTATCCAAAGTAGGGTAACTCATTTTTACAAAGGCTTCTTTTTCAACGATATGAGGTTCTTTTAAAGTTTCTTCAGCTTTTAGAACTTCGCCTACAGGGATTCTAGATTTTTCTAATTCTTTAATGGCTTCTTGATTTGTTCTCTCGCTGCACCAAAGAGCCATTCTTTCGCTTATTAAAATTCCATTCTCACCCCTTATTAGATCATCTTTAAATCTAGGATCGTCAATCCAGGCCTCTTCTCCAACAAGATGTGCCCACCTTTCAAAAAGAGGCTGACCAACCGTTTGAACTAAGATCCATCCATCCTTAGTTTTAAAAGAATCTGAAGGTCCAGAAGTTTGAGACCTGTTTAAAGAAGCCACTCTATTAGCTTGAAGAAGATCTTGTTCGATCAATGTGCTATTGGTTGTTGTTAAGGCAGTTTGTAGGAGAGATGTCTGTACTCTCTGCCCTTTACCCGTTTTCTCTCTATCAAGGTAAGCAAGAAGAGTTCCAAACGCAGCTAAAGACGCACTACAGAAATCTACGTAAGGAGCATAAGCTTTAGTTGGTTCTTCAGGATTACCTGTCATATCCATCGCTCCAGACATAGCTTGGGCGACACCATCGAAACCAACTCTTTCAGCGTAGGGACCAGTTGTGCCAAAAGCTGTATTAGAAGTAAGAATTATTTTAGGATTTATTTTAAATAAACTTTCGTAATCCAATCCCATGGATTTAAGTGTAGATTCAGGAAGATTAGCAATTACGACGTCGGAATTCTTAACCAGCCTCTTAACTATTTCTTTCCCTTTTTCTTTAGTAGGGTTAAGAGTCATTCCTAATTTATTTCTATTAAGTTGAAGAAACATAGCACCTTGGCCATCCTCTGTTACCGGAGTTACATATCTATCTTCACTTCCGTCAACCCTTTCTATTCTGATAACTTCAGCTCCATAATCAGCTAACAACGCCCCACAAAACGGTCCTGCTATATATCTTCCAAAATCTAATACTTTTATTCCTTCTAAAATACTACTCATTTTTTTATGTCCTTTGATGTTGTTTTAAAAAATTCCAGATTAGCTCATTTCCCCAGTTAAGTTTTTTATATTCTCTCTTACATTCATAATAAGATTGAACATTATTCTTCTGTAAAGAATCTCTACAATAACCAACACTCTCATTTTGACCTGGCCAATAATGACCGCCTCCGGGTATCTCGCAAATTTGTACTTCTAGCTTAGAAGAATCACACTCATTCCTTTTTGTACAGATTAATTCTTTCTTCTTGGAGAACATTAAATCTGAATTGATTAAATTATCGCTGCAATTCATGGCATTGGCCCAGTTATTGAATAATTCATATACAGGCTCATAAAAGAACCCATCGGATGAAGAAGAGCCATCATGAGGCGTTGTTCTATCTAAAGAGCCATAAATAATTAATAGAGGAAGGTCGCTTTTGTTTTCACAAGAATTAGAGATTGGTACAGAGCTAGCAACTGCAACTGATGCGCTTAACAGTTTGGGGTATAAACAAGAGAATCTATAAGTCATGGCACCTCCGTTGCTCATACCTACCATGTATCTTCTTTTTTTATCCACTCTATATCTAGAAGAAACCTCTTCTATTACAGATTTTAAGAAACCCAAATCGTCATAACATGAAGTCCAGGCACAGAAGCTAAAATCTGAACACTCTGGTGGCTTGGGGTAGTTGGGTCTATTTAACTTACATTTTTGGGGTTTACCTGGTTCTTGCTCTTTATTGCTAACTAAATCATTCCAAGAACTTACAAATGTTGACTTATCTTGAAAAACTGCATTGAAATGAGAACCTTGAGGATAAACAATTACTATATCTTCCTTTTCTGCAAGTAAATTCATTCCTTTGGTGGTTTCTTTTTGGAATCCACTAGCTGTGCCTGTATACCCGTGTATACCGAAGATCACGGGAAATGTTTTTTCTTTATTCTCTTTGTAACTACTAGGTAGATAGATTAAGTATTCTCTTTCTACACCTTCCCAATCTTTTTTTATTGATAAGTATTCTTCCGCCCATAAATTAGAACCGAATAAATATAAATAGACAGTAAGACCAATAAGAATTTTAATATTCATAAATTAATTAAACGATTCTAGGATTATAATTTAAAGATGATAGACCAAAAAATACCAGAAGGCTTTAAAGAGCTAAAAATTCCTCAAGCGCATATTGAAAATATGGGCCCTGGATACTACAAAAAAGAGGACGATCAATTATTTATGATTTTTTTTGCTAAAGAAGAACATAGCAATTTTTATGAATCTGCCCATGGTGGGGCGCTTATGGCTTTAGCTGATTTTTGCACGACTTCTGCAATGATGAAAGACAGGAACAGTTTAGTGACAACTGTAAGTTTTCACACTGAGTTTATAGCACCTGCACCCATAGGTAGTATGTTACTTATACGCGCCAAACCTACTAAAGTAGGAAAATCTATAGGTTTCGTAGAAGGTGACATAACTGTAGAAGATAAGACTATAATCACTTTTGGAGGGGTTGGAAAAATACTAAAAGCATAATGGATAGAAAATACGAAATAATTGTTTACGGAGCTACTGGTTTCACAGGTCAAATCTGTTGTAAGTATTTAAGAGATAATTACAAAGATTTAGTTTGGGCTATGGCTGGAAGAAATAAAGAAAAATTAGATCAGATAAAATCTGATTTTAATCTTGAATGTGATGTTGTTGTTGCCGATGGTGGTGATTTAGAGGGTTTAAAGTCTTTAGCAAGTCTAACTAAAGTTGTCTTGTCCACAGCAGGTCCATTTGCAAGATATGGTTCTTTACTGGTTCAAGCTTGTGTTGAAAATGGAACTCATTACACAGATATAACTGGTGAGAATCATTGGGTTAAAGGTCTCATTAATAAACATCATGAAGAGGCAGCATCGAAAGGAACAAGGATCATTCCTTCTTGCGGCTATGATTCAATTCCTTCCGATATTGGAGCCTACTTTACGGTTTCTCAGTTTAATAAGCCGGTCTCAAGAGTGGATGTTTACCAAGAGGCTTTAGGCGGGGCTTCTGGTGGGACGACCGAAACCATGTTTACCATGGATGGTCTAAATAAAGAAATGAGAGACCCTTTTGTCTTAAATCCAGAAGAAACTGTTTCGGAAGAACAAAGAGAGAAATCTAAGGATGGTTTTAGTATCGAACAAGTAGAAGGAATCAATGGATGGACTGGAATGGGGTTAATGGCCGTGGCAAATACAAGAGTTGTAAGACGATCCGCTGCATTAATGGAACAAAATCAAAAACCCTATGGAAATAGTTTTACTTTCGGCGAACACGGTTTATTTTCAACTAAACGAATGGCAAGGTTAGCTTCTTACGGTCTATTGATGGCTTTCCTGGTCATTAGTACTCCTATAAAGCATTTAGTAAGACCTTTTCTTCCAAAACCCGGAGAAGGTCCAAGTCAAGAACAACAAGATAATGGCTGGTTCAGATCAACTTTTGTTGCTCAATCTGAAGATGGAGAAAGGAAGATTTGTACTATGTATGGGTCTGGAGATCCTGGGTATAAATCAACTGCGAAATTAGTTTGTGAATCAGCTCTGGCTCTAGCAAAATCAGATGATCTCCCTGGAGGTAATGAATACGGCGGAGTCCTTACTTCTGCAGTGGGGTTGGGAGAAGTTTTAATAGATAGACTTAAGAAAGCTGAAATAGAATTTAAAGTTCTTAATTAGACTTTAAATCTTGTAAGTTTTTTCTTCACCAATCTGTTCTTTAAAGAAGCTGTTTGAATAACTCCTTCTTCAAAAGGGACCAAGGCCTCACCTTGTATTAATGGTCTAAGATAATTTTTGCAAGATTGCGTTATCCCAAATCCATCTTTTGATATGAAATTCTTTGGCATTTTCTTTTCTACATTAGCTACTTTAGATAAACCAACTTTTCCAATTTCCCAAGAATAGGGCTTAGACTTTTTCCTTACAATAATTGGCATAATGGCATTTTCTCCTGCAGTAGCAAATTCAACGGCAGCTTTCCCTACAGCATATGCTTGATCCAAGTCTACTTGAGAAGATATATGTCTTGCTGATCGTTGTAAATAGTCTGAAACAGCCCAATGGTATTTAAATCCTAATTTTTTATTAATAATTTCTGCAACTTGTGGCGCAACGCCACCAAGTTGTTTGTGGCCAAAAGAATCAACCGTTCCAGCATCGGCAAGAAATTTTCCGTTTTTGTATTTCGCTCCTTCAGATACAACTATCACGCAATAACCTTCTTTATTTACAGAATCTTTTACTTTCTTTAAGAATTTATTTTCATCGAAAGGAACTTCTGGCAACAAAATAACATGAGGGGCCGAACTGTCTTTAGATTGTGCAAGTCCTGAAGATGCAGCAAGCCAGCCTGCGTGTCTTCCCATCACTTCAAAGATAAATACTTTTGTAGAGCTTTTAGACATACTCTTTACGTCTAAAGCTGCCTCTTTTGTAGAGGTAGCAATATATTTTGCAACAGACCCGAAACCAGGACAGTTATCTGTAAAAGGTAAATCGTTGTCTATAGTTTTAGGTATGCCTATACATGTAACTGGAAATCCAGCTTCTTTCGTGTATTGAGCTATCTTGTTAGAAGTGTCTTGAGAATCCCCACCTCCGTTATAAAAGAAGTATCCTATATCGTGAGCTTTAAAAACCTCAATTAACCTTTCGTATTCTCTTTTATTCTGTCTTGCATCTTTAAGTTTATGCCTGCATGAACCAAACGTTCCACCAGGTGTATGCATTAATTTTTTAATTTCTTTAGCATTTTCGAAGCTTGTGTCTATTAGATCTTCATTAAGGATTCCTACTATTCCATCTTTCCCTGCATAAACTTTTTTAATATTCTTAGATTTTCTAACAGATTCTATGACCGCACAGGCAGTTGCATTTATCACAGAAGTTACTCCTCCAGATTGAGCATATAGAGCATTTTTTGCTTTCATGGGTGTGATGTTACTGAAAACAAGTCTATCTTGGAATCATTCTTGATAGGTAT
>CABXQE010000016.1 GCA_902514295.1 uncultured SAR86 cluster bacterium
TTATCAGCTCTATCGGCATAAGATGTCCATATCTTTTGCCCATTTATAATGTAATTATCACCATCTTCGACTGCCTTAGTACTCAAGCTAGCTAAATCTGAACCAGAGCCTGGTTCGCTGTATCCCTGGCACCACCAGTATTTACCTTTGACTATTCCAGGAAGGTGTTCTTTCTTTTGCTCTTCCGTTGCAAATTCTAAAAGAGCAGGACCTAGCATCCATATACCAAAACTTCCTAAAGGAGATCTAGCCCCTATAGCCCCCATTTCTTCTTGAAGAATTTTATTCTCTTCTTTTGAAAGACCACCGCCTCCGTATTCACTTGGCCAAGTAGGGCAAGTCCATCCTTTATCTCCCATTCTTTCTAACCAAATCTCTTGATCAGGGTTTGAGAATTGGGGATTTCTTCCACCCCAACAAACGTCACCAGGTTTTCTCATTTCTGGAGGGCAATTAGCCTCAAGCCAATCTCTAGTCTCCTCTTTAAATGTTTGTAAATCTGTCATGATTAGTCCTTTAAAAGTTTATTTGTAATATTTAGATTATAAAGATAATCTATCTATAACAAAACATTAACTGGAGTAATTAAGGATGAAAGCATATCAAGTAGTAGAAAACGGGAAACCATTAGAAGAAAAGGATATAGAGACGCCAACCCCCCAGGGAAATGAAGTTTTATTGAAAACAGTAGCCTGTGGTGTTTGCCATTCTGATGTACACATACACGATGGATACTTTGACTTAGGCGGAGGAGTTCAATTACCTTCACCACTGCCTGAAGGCAAACCATTAACTATGGGCCATGAAATATTTGGTGAGGTTGTGTCTGTAGGAGAAGATGTTGAAGGCATAAACGAAGGCGAAAGATATATTGCTTATCCCTGGATGGGCTGCGGAGATTGTGATCTATGCAATGACGACATGACTCATTACTGTATGAATAACTCTAATTTAGGAATCCATGTTGGTGGCGGTTACGGAGATCATGTTCTAGTTCCCGATAAAAAATACTTATTTGATGCTGGAGATACTCCTGACAGCCTAGCAGGAAGTTATGCTTGTCGTGGCTTAACGGCTTACAGTGCTTTAAAGAAAGCGGGACCTTACAATAAAGATAACTCTTTAGTGATTGTTTCAGCAGGAGGTTTAGGGTTATTAGCTTTAAAAATAGCCAAAGCAGCTTATGGCATAAGCCCTATAGTAGTTGATATTGATGATGAAAAACTTGGAATGGCAAGTCAATTAGGGGCTTCTGCAACTATTAATTCATCTGAAGAAGGAGCTGCTGAGAAATTATTTGAGCTGACTGAAGGAGGAGCCAGGTCTATAGTAGATTTCGTAGGTGCTGAAGCATCCGTTAATTTTGGCTATAACCTATTAGCCAGAGGAGGCAGTTATGTTGTAGTTGGTCTTTTTGGAGGACAACTTACTCTTCCACTCCCTATGCAGGCTCTTTTTGAAAAGAAACTTATGGGGTCTTACGTAGGAAGCTTAGGCGATATGCAAGAGTTGATGGAATTAGTTGTTGCAGGAAAGATTGATCCTGTTGATGTAGAAATGAGGAACGTCTCTGAGGCTAACAAAACTCTTGAAGAGATGAAAGAAGGGAAGCTTTTAGGCCTAGTAGCGCTCTCCCACGACTAGTTTTATAAGGATATTTCTGAAAAGACTTCTGAAATATCTCTATTTATAACTAAATCTGCAATATGATCCATTTGCGTAGGCTCGTTATTAATTATTACAAGCTTTGATCCAGTCTCTTTAGCTAGGACTGGTAAATCCGCAGCGGGGAAAACTACTAAAGACGTTCCTACGCATATAAATAAATCACAACTTATACTTTTTTTTTGAGCTATCACCATTTCTTCTTCAGGCATAGGCTGCCCAAAAGATATTGTTGCTGTTTTTATAAGTCCATTACATTCGCCACATTGAGGTGGTTCTTTTGTTCTTAGGAACGATTCTTTTAATTCAGCAAGATCATATCTTAATTGGCAATCTAGGCATTTTGCGTATGTTGCATTTCCATGTAATTCTGTAATCTGATCATCATCAACCCCCGAATCTTGATGCAAGTTATCAACGTTTTGAGTAATCAAATGAGATAAATCTTTCTTTTTCATTACTTCCGCAATCTTTTGATGCCCTAGGTTGGGTTTGGCTTTATTGATGTTTAGTTCATTAGAAAATTTCCTTTCCCAAGACTCTTTCCTTTTTTTTTCAGAGTTAACAAAATCTTGGAAATATATAGGCTGACTAGTTTTCCAAATTCCTTTTGGACCTCTAAAATCAGGAATTCCAGAATTGGTGCTAATTCCAGCACCTGTAAAGAAAACTGGAACTTTGCTTTCAGATATAAGCTCGTTAAACATAATACTTATTTAGATTATTTAGTTTTTTCATTAGACTGAGTGTATTAAATAATAAATAAAGAAGTTTTGGAAAATTTATCTTTAAGCCAAGAGTCCCTCTGGTTAATAACCGTAGTTTATGATTTAGGATTAGCTTTAATCCTATATAGATTCTTTGGTAAATATGGGTTGTATGTTGCTGTAGTTCTAGGAATAGTTTTAGGGAACTTACAAGGCGGAAAAGTAAGTGAACTTATTATTTTTGGGACTGCTTACAAAGTAAGTATGGGAGCAATACTATATTCAGGTATTTATTTTGCAACAGATGTATTAAACGAGAAATATGGTAGAAAAGAAGCTAACAGAGCTGTAATGCTAGGTTTTGTAGCCAATATAGCCGTAATGATTACTTTAGTTTTAAGTGTTCAATTTAAGCCTTCAAATATTACTGGCTCTGCTTTAGAGGTTCATAATGCAATAACAACGCTTGCTTATTATTCTCCAGCTTTTGTAATTGGTTCATTGACAGCCTATCTTGTTAGTCAAACTTTTGATGTCTGGTTCTTTAATAAGATCAAGAGTATTACAGGTGAATCTAAACTTTGGCTAAGGAATAATTTATCAACAATCACTTCTCAATTAATAGACACTTTGATATACCAGTTTACTTGGATAATCGCTACAGGCATGGACTGGAAAACCGCACTTATGCTTGCTTTAACTAAATATGTTTTTAAAGTTTTAATAGCTTTAGTTGATACAGTATTTATATACTGGGTAAAGAAATGGTAATCAATGAAGAAAAAATTTAAAACAATAGGACTTTACTCTAACTCTTCCAATAAGAAGGTGCTCTCTATTGGCCAACAAGTTGAAGAAGTGCTTTTAAGTAAAGGCTGTAAGCTTCTTTATAACAAAGCACTTAACAATATTTATAAATCGAAACAGATTAAAGCTTCTTCTACTGATTTCTTGGCTTCTAAAGCTGATCTAATAATAGCAATTGGTGGAGATGGAACTATGCTAAGTTGTTCCAGGGAATTTGGTTCAAAGAATGTTCCTATATTAGGAATTAATCTAGGGAGGTTAGGTTTTCTTACTGATATTGCTCCTGATGAGTTAACAATCAAACTCAGCGAGGTTGTAACTGGAAAATTTGAAATAGATGAAAGATTCTTTTTAACAACAAAGATTAAAGGGCAAAGAAGTAAGTTTATTGCTTTGAATGAGGTGGTTATTCATTCTGGGGCAATAGCACAGTTGATAGAATACGATCTCTATATTGATGATGTTTTTGTTTATAGACAGAAAGCAGATGGGTTAATTATAGCTTCCCCTACAGGATCGACTGCTTACTCTTTATCGGGAGGCGGTCCAATCATGCACCCTAGTCTTGACGCTATAGCCTTACTTCCCATGTTTCCGCATAGCTTAAATAGTAGCCCATTAGTTGTGAAAGCTGAAAGCTCTATCAAGGTTATTCTTACAGATAAAAGTACTAAAGCTCAACTAAGCTTTGATAGTCATAACTCTATTCGCTTAAAAGGCAATCAAGAAATTAATATTTGTAAATCTAAATCAGTGTTAAAATTAATTCACCCTTTAGGTCATGATTTCTATGATGCATGCAGAAATAAATTAGGCTGGAGTAAAGGCATTGTCAGACCATTGTAAAAACTTTAATAATATGAATAAGAACAGAAAGACTAACTTGGTAAAGATAATAAAGTATTCCCTTATAAGTTTATTCTTAGCTTTCTTTTATAGCTTTTCAGTATCGGCTGCAGCTCCAACTATCGAAGATATTCAAAAGATGCAAGAACTAAAGCTAGGTGAAGAAATAGTTGAAGATGAAACTTATATAGAAGTTCAGACTTCAACTACAAAAACTGAAGAAGAATGCTCCAGTTGTATATTCGGTTATAATTTCTTTAGATCTACTCCTACAACTTTTGCCTTGTCGTCAAATGTACCCGTTTCGCCTGATTATGTTTTAGGTCCGGGAGATAAATTGTTAGTTGAATTATATGGAAATAACTCTAATAAAAAGGATGCATATATATCTAGAACAGGTGCCTTCAATTTACCATTAATTGGGCCAATCTCTTTGGTGGGATTAACCCTCTCAAAAGCTGAAGAGATTATTAGCGATAAAGTACAAAATGAATTAATAGGAACCGAAGTCTATATAACTTTAAGTGAGATGAGATCTATTAATGTTTATGTGGTGGGCGCAGCTTATAAGCCAGGAACCTACACAGTTAGCTCTATGGCATCACTTACTAATATAGTCTTTGCTAGCGGAGGCCCGAACAGGGAAGGTTCTTTAAGGAACATCCTAGTTAAAAGAAAAGGTGTTACTTTAAGCGAATATGATTTTTATGATCTTATTCTTAATGGAGATACTTCGAAGGATATTAGGTTACAAGAAGGAGATACTATTTTTTACCCCCTTATAAGAAATACTATTAAGATCGAGGGATCTGTTCAAAGACCTGGGTTTTATGAATTTAAACAAGGAGACACTGTTTCCTCTATTTTCAAGTATTCAGGTTTACAGAATAGAAGCAAAGTAAGAGTTGAACTTAGCCGTTATGACGCTTCACTAGACAAGAGGATGGTTAGTGTTTATGAAAATCTTTCTGATCCCAAGTTACAAGAAATGTTAATTGTAGATGATGACTCTTTTAGCATACTTGCTAGCATAAATGTTACACCCTCTACTGTAGAGCTTGGAGGTGAAATCTTATATCCAGGTTTCTATGATATTAGTTCTGGAGAGACAATTCTTGGAATAATACAAAAGGCTGGCGGTATGACTGAAGAAGCCTACCCCGAAGCTTCAATTTTTACTAGAGAAATGGTAAGGCAACAACAAAAAAACTCCTTTATGAAGAATGCAGATAATCTTGAGAGATCACTTATGGATGCTGTCACTACTGGTTCGACAATAGATGGAGAATCTTATACTGCAATGATTCAATTTATTCAGAGATTGAGAGAGGTAGAACCAACGGGCAGACAAGTTGTATCAGTAGATCCTTATTCATTAAGGTCGGATCCTAAATATAATTTTAGTCTACAAGATGGGGATGTACTTATTATTCCAAAGCGCTCCCCCTCTATATCTGTAGTTGGAGAAGTTTTAAATACAACTACTCACATCTATGATGAAGATTTATCTATTGATGACTATATTCAACTTTCTGGTGGAACAACAAATGGAGCAGACTTATCAAAGATCTTCGTGATTCTTCCTAATGGTCAGTCCGCCCAATATAAAAGAAAGTTATTTCAAAATGATATCTCTTCTAAGCTTTTACCTGGTAGTACAATCGTAGTTTCACGAAACCCTGACCCTTTTGACTGGTTACAGCTTACTTCTATCATAACTCCCGTTCTATCTGATCTTGCGGTTTCTGCTGCTGCTATTGCTGCAATTAGTAACAATAATTAGATAGATCAGTGTTTTGAAAGTAAATAAGTTAGTCTTACTTTCCTTAATCTGTCTTCATCTTTCTTTTGAAGTAAGACCTTCGTTAGAGGACTATTATCCAAGGAAGTTAGAACCTACTTATTCAAATTACGGAATCACAGGAATTCTTGAGATGCCTAATGCAAGATTTATGGAAGAGGGTTCAATGAGGATTGGCTTCTCAAGCGCATATCCCTATGAATATACCTATATTTCTGCTACGCCTTTTTCTTGGTTAGAAGCTTCATACAAATACACTGAAGAAAAAAATAAACTTTATGGTCAATCTTTTTATAGTGGAAATCAAACATACAAAGATAAAGGCTTTGATATAAAAATAAGATTATTAAATGAATCATACTACTTTCCACAGATAGCTATTGGATGGAATGATTTAGCAGGTACAGGTAGATTTGCAGGCGAGCACCTTACCGCTTCAAAAAAAATAAGAAACGTAGATTTTACTGTTGGTTTAGGGTGGGGTAGATTGGGTCGAGATGAAAACATAAGAAACCCTTTTATTGGAATAGACGATAGTTTCAGAAATAGAACTAAAGGGATTGGTGAAGGTGGAGCTTTTAATAGCAGATCTTGGTTTTCAGGTGAAGAAGCATCCATTTTTACAGGCCTAGAATATTATGCTTATAAGCATGGGCTCATATTTAAACTTGAATATGACACAACCAATCCTGATTTAGGTATACGACAATCACCATTACGAGTTAATAGTAGATTTAATTTTGGAATTCATAGGCCCGTAAATGAAAATCTTGATGTGGGAGTTAGTTTTGAGAGAGGAAATCAATGGAGAATTTCTTTTTCAATAAAATCTGCTTATGGGAAAGGACCTCTTGTTGGAAAGAATGACCCTCCAAAGAATATTGTTAGACTTAACAAAGGACAATTAGAAAATATTAACAAAGACAATTCAGTTTTTTATAGGTCATTAAATAAGAACTTAAGAGAAGAATCTATATTGATTCAATCAGCAACTATAAATGATGACTCTGTAGAAGTTGTTATAGCACAAAATAGATTTAGAAGTTTTCCTAGAGCAGTGGGGAGGACAGCTAGAATGGTATCTGCACTATCTCCCGAGCAGGTCGAGGAAATTAGAATAATACCAATGAATGCAGATACTGGACTATACGAAGTTAATTTAAATAGGAGTTATTTTGATAAAGTAGATGAAGGGAAGATTTCTACAAAAGAATTACTGAATGTAAGTGAAATCAATGAAGTGGATCCAAATAAATACGTAAATAGTGAATTTATACCTAACATAAAATTCCCTGAGCACTTTTTAAATATGTCACCTTCTCTTAGGCATCAAATTGGCGGTCCTGAAGCTTTTTATCTAGGCCAGTTATGGTGGAAGATAAATTCTAAAGTTAAGTTTAATAGAGGGTTAACGCTTCATACTACTTTGGGCATTAATATTTATAATAATTTTAGCCAATTCAATAATCCTAGTTTTAGCGGAATTCCTCATGTAAGAAGTGATATCCAAGAATATCTTTCTGAAGGAGAAAATAATATAGCTCAGTTTAAATTAGACTATATCTGGTCCCCTGTAAGAGATACTTTCATTAGACTTGATGTCGGGTACCTAGAGGAAATGTTTGGGGGCGTCGGAGGGGAAATTTATTATAGGCCCTTTAAATCAAATTTATCTACAAGCATTCAGTTTCATAAGGTTAAACAAAGAGGGTATAAACAAAGGTTCAGTTTTAGGGACTATGAAACAGAAACAGGACACCTAGGTTTCTACTATGACTTCCCTAAAGGAATAAATATGCAGTTTCTGATTGGGAAGTACTTGGCTGGAGATAAAGGCGCAACAATAGATTTATCTAGAAGATTTAAGAATGGATTTACACTTGGAGTTTTTGCAACCAAAACAAACTTGTCATCTCAAGAATTTGGTGAAGGTTCTTTTGATAAAGGATTCTATTTCTCTATACCTACCGATTCTTTTTTTACGAAGTATAGGCAAGGTGATATCTCGTTTGGGCTTCACCCTTTGACAAAAGATGGAGGGGCAATGCTTAGCCATACTAATTCACTGTATTCCTTGTTTGGAGATACGAAATATAATTCTGTTCTTAGAGATTGGAACGATATAAATGAATAATTTGAATACTAAACAAAGCTTAACGGGCATTTTCCTAAGTTTATTGTTATTTTCTTGTAGTGGAAGTAATTTGATTTCTTCCTCATATTCAACTGCCTTTGAGGTTGTAACAAAACAGTTCTTTAAAGATGGATCTGTGATAGACACTCAGGTTATAAAAAATATCCCTTATGCCTCATCATTAATTAACTTTAAAGGTAGTTCGAAAGCTTTAGTAATTCTAGAATCGAAGAGAAGAAACATATATACCTGGGTAAGCTCCGATGAAAAAGTTTTTTTTACGAGAGGTGGAAGGATTGTATCAACAATAGGCTTGCCCAATAATCTTTATAAAATACAAAGACCTGAAATTGAGTTTAGTGAAATTATTAGTAGCCGGAAAGAAGTAGAATATTTTTCGTATTATTCTTATAAGGATCCAGACTTAAATGATCTCAGAGTAAAAGTTACAGCTAAGGTAATTGGGGAAGAAAGGATAAAATTACTTGATGGGTTTAAGCTGGTTATATTAATTGAAGAAAAGCTTTATAGCCAAGATATAAACTGGAAGGAAGTAAATAGGTTTTGGGTCGATCCTGTAAGTTTTTATGTCTGGAAAAGCGAACAACATATATCTCCAAGACTTCCTTTGCTTTATATTGAGACCACAAAAAAACCTGCAATTTAGCAGGTTTTTTTATCTACTCTTTAGTAATTATTACTGTTTCACTCTTGTTCCTGTAGCAGTTGCTGTAGATGTTGTAGTTGGTGTTGCAGGAACTGTTGCAGTTACAGTATATTCTTCTGTTTCACCAGTTTCATATTCTTGTACAACTTCGTATTCTTCAACCACATCATAAGTCTCAACAATATCGTTTCCAGCTGTGTCAGTAGCTCCAGTAGTTCTTGTAGCAGTAGCTCCAGTAGTTCTTGTAGCAGTAGCTCCAGTAGTTCTTGTAGCAGTAGCTCCAGTAGTTCTTGTAGCAGTAGCTCCAGTAGTTCTTGTAGCTGTAACCGCAGGTATTTCATCTGTACCAGGATTAGTTACAACTATTTCATACTCATACTCCTCTATTTCTACAGGTGTAGGTGTAGGCGTAGGTGTGACACTAGAATCATCACTATCAGAAATTGCCGCTGCCGCTGCCGCAATTGCCGCAACCGCTGCAATCGTTCCTAAAGTAATTCCGCCAACAGCTGCTCCTGCTGCTCCTGCTCCTGCTGCCGTTCCTCCAGCCGTTCCTCCAGCAGAACCCTCTGCTCCCGCAGCTCCACCTTCTCCGCCTGTACCTCCTGCTTCTTCAGCAGATTCAGCAGAAATAAGGGTTTGAGGTGCTATAGCTATAAACACAGAAACTATTGAAGACAGCAACTTATTCTTGATCAATAAAGATTTCATAATTCTTATATCCTAATATATGGCCTATTCTTATGGCTAGTCGTCTAACGCCATTTTGGCTACTAATTGCTAAATTAGACCCAATTTGGATTATAAAGTCAATTTTTGTGTAAAATAATTTAATTTGAATGTTAGTTAAGCTTATTTATTTATTATTTAAGAACAAAATTAATAATTCAATTTAACTCTATTTATGTTTGTATTACTTAGAAAAATAACCAAAGCACTTCATCTTTTTCCTCCAGAGATATCCCATTATTTAGCTTTATATGGCTTAAAGGTTATTCATCTTTGTGGATTTAAGATTGACCTTCCTGGAAAATTTGAATCTATAAACGGCATGCAATTTTATAATAAGTTAGGAATAGCGGCAGGGTTAGATAAAAACGGTGATTTCATAGATTGCTTGGCTTCTTTGGGTGTTGGGTTTATAGAAATAGGGACTGTAACCCCGCTTTCTCAAGAAGGTAATAAAAAGCCTAGGCTTTTTAGAATTAGATCTTCAGAAGCGTTAGTAAATAAAATGGGTTTTAATAATAAAGGAGTAGATCATCTAGTTTCAAAAATAAAAATAAGAAAGACAAAGATCCCAATAGGGGTAAGCATTGGTAAGAATTTTCATACCCCAAATGAATTGGCCCATAAAGATTACATTTATTGTTTAGAGAAAATATATGAATTTACAGACTACATCGCAATTAATATTTCCTCACCAAATACCAAAGATTTAAGAGATCTTGAAGGAGAAAGTGAGCTAGAAAGATTAATTAAACCAGTAAAAGAAAGACAACTAGAATTAACTAATGATTATGGATATAAGCCCTTATTTTTAAAAATTAGTCCTGATAATGATGAAAAGGGAGTAGAAGATATTTGCGCTACATTATTAAGATTTTCTATTGATGGCTTGATATGCACAAATACTACAATTAATCATAACCATATTTCAGGCTCAGGAGGATTAAGCGGTAAACCTTTAATGGGATCATCTACAGAAACTTTGAGAATAGCTAGAAAGTTCTTAGGGGATGAATTTCCTATAATAGCTTCTGGTGGAGTTATGTCTAAAGAAGACTACCTACAAAAGATTGATGCAGGGGCAGATTTAGTACAAATTTATACTGGGTTTATATACGAAGGACCTAAGTTGATAAACGATATTCTTAATCAATAATTTTTCACTATTTTATTTTTTTACTTGACAGACTACCTAGTTCTGAACTTTATACTGTAAAGGAAATTTAAATTTTAAATAAATATGAATTCATTAGTTATTGTTGAATCAGGCGCTAAAGCCACAAAGATTAAAAGCTACCTAGATGCTAATTTTAAAGATCAGAGCTGGCAGGTAGAAGCCTGCTTAGGTCATATAAGAGATCTTCCTGATGAAGAGACCGCAGTTAATCCTGAAATCTGGACCGACTTAAAATGGAAAGAAACTCCAAAAGGAAAGAAGACCATAAAAGCGCTTAGAAAAGTTTGTAAAGAAATAGATACTTTGTATTTAGCAACTGACCCTGATCGAGAAGGAGAGGCCATTGCTTGGCATTTGCATAGCGATTTTGAAGAAAAGAAATTACTCGACAATGTTGACGTAAAAAGAATAACTTTTACAGAAATTACCTCTTCGGCAATTAAAACTGCAATTGAGAATCCAAGGACTATAGACCAAGACTTAGTAGATGCTTATTTAACCAGGAGAATCTTAGACCATTTAATCGGATTTAAGGTTTCGCCTTTACTGTGGCGTCATGTTTCTAGAGCAAAATCTGCAGGAAGAGTTCAATCTCCTACTCTAAGAATTATTTGTGAAAAAGAAGACGAAAGAGATGCGCATGTATCAAAAGAATTATGGCCTCTCAAAGCATCCTTTACATTTGAAGAGTCAAAATTTGATGCCGATTTAGTTTCAGCGAATGATAGAAATCTAAGCAACGATCCTCTAAATAGTGAAGGAGAAGTTAAGAATGTAATTGAAGAGCTAGATAAATGCACCTTTTCACTTTCAGAAGTAGAAACCAAACCTCAGTCGAGTTCTCCAAAGCCGCCTTTTAGAACTTCTACTTTGCAAATGGCGGCCTCAAGCTCGCTTGGTTTTACTGCCGACAGGACAATGAATGCTGCACAGAAGCTTTATGAAGGAGGTTTAATAACTTATTTAAGAACTGACGGTATTTCAATTAGCACCTCACCAAATACTGGTGATCCTTTTTCAGAAGAGAATCCTGGACCGCCACCCTTGCAGGAGATAAGAAATTTAATTTCCGGTAAATTTGGCGATTCATATCTATCAGAAAAAGTTAGAGTCTATAAAGCTAAGGTTCAAAATTCACAAGAAGCACATGAAGCTATTAGGCCTACTGACATTTCTAAAAGTCCCGATGAAGTTAGCCTTAGTACTGATGAAGAAAGGCTATATTTATTAATCTGGAACAGGACTGTAGCAAGTCAGATGGTTAACTCTAGATACGAAAGGAAAATTCTTACAATAGAATCTTATGACAAGAAATACTCTTTTAAAGCTTCTTCTAGAAAGAATATATTCTTAGGTTTTGAGTCCTTAACTAAAGAAGGAGAAGAAACAGAGTTCCAATTTCCTGATAATTTAGTTAAAGGTATTAGCTTAGACCTAACTTCCAGGGAAGCTGAGCAGAAATTCACAACTCCTCCAAATAGATTTTCTGAAGCTTCTTTAATTAAAAGAATGGAAGAAGAAGGAATTGGAAGACCATCAACATACGCAACCATAGTAAAAGCTCTTAGAACTAAGAAGTACACTTATGGGACTAAATCTATAGCGCCTTCCGATCTTGGAAGAATCTTAACTTCTTATTTAAAAAACGTATTTGAGGATTTCTTTATTGAAACCAAGTTCACAGCGAAGATGGAATCTGATTTAGATGAAATAGCATCAGGCAATAAATCATGGCAGTCAGTTTTGGATAAGTTTTGGGTTGATTTACAGCAGTACTTGAATAAAAAAATAAACGATATAGAAATAAGTAATAAAGATGAGTTTAAAACTAGGCAAGTTTTAGATTTATTAAATGAAGAACTGCATGATGTTATTTTTCCTAAAACTAAAGATGGCACAATCCTAAAAGAGTGTCCTAAATGTTCTGAAGAGATAAGCTTGAAATCAGGGGCTTGGGGTTATTTTGTTGGTTGTGCTAAATGCAAGTGGACTAAAAAGCCATTTGATTTCAAAACTAATTGGGAAACTTATCAAGAGTTGCCTAAAGATCTTGGACTTCATCCAGATTTAAACGAAACAATCTATGCAGACATGACGATAAATGGCCCATGTGTATGGACCATGAAAGAAGAGAAGAAAATCTTTGGAACTCCTGATGAAGATGAATTTATTTTAGATATTGGATTGAATAGAGCAATCGAACTTATTGAACGAAGCAATGCAGAAAATATACTCTTCACGGAAATAAATTCTGGCCTGCCAATAACTCTAAAGAACGGTAGATTCGGAGAATATACTGAATATGATGGATTTAATAAGGCTACTAAACTCAAGCCTGAAGATAAGGATCCTAGTCCAAAAGTTTCTTATTATGAGCCCAATACGATTGATTATGAAAGTGAATCTGGAAGAAGGTATGTTTTAAATTCTTTAAGAATAATAGGTTTTGTGTATTACAAAGATGGAACTATTAAACCAGTAGGGATTAAGATTAGAAAACCAGGCAAAGCATTTAAGTTTATTAAGAATATAAAAATAGGAGATATAGAAACCGAAGTACCTTCTGATTGGTATAAATTAGAAAAGGATCAGCAGTCTTTTATCGTCAACGAAACTTTAAAGTTGAAGGATGGGGAAAAATTCAAGTATCTAGAAGATTGTGAGTTAATTTAGGACAGATTTCTCAATAAACCAACACAAGTACCTTCAAAATTTAATTCGTCAACAGAAGGGTTAACTTTTATATCAGAGTAGTTCTCATTCTCGGCTTTTAAAATAACTTCTTCTGAAGAAAATTTCTTAAGTGTCTTAACAGTTACCTCGTCATTAATCCTAGCAACGACTACTGAGCCTACTTTTATATCGTTTGTTTTTTTAACACCAATTAGGTCTTCCTCAAAAATACCGACATCTACCATGCTGTCTCCCTTAACCCTAAGATAATAATCAACATTTTCCGATAAAAGACTTTGAGAATCAGGTATTCTTTTTTCTATATTTTCTTGGGCTAGTATTGGCCCACCAGCAGCTACCAAGCCAATAACAGGTATACCTTTCTCTTCTTCTTTACTTAGGACGATTCCTCTAGAAGCACCAGAAAGTATTTTTATGTATCCTTTTTTTTCTATAGCTCTAAGATGCTGTTCTGCGGCATTAGCAGATTTAAAACCAAGTTCTTTTGAGATTTCTGCTCGAGTAGGAGGGAAACCATAATCACCAATAAAAGATTTTATTAGATCTAATATTTCTTTCTGCCTATCTGTTAAATTTTTCATAATAAATAAGCGACATTAATTGTCGTATCCTTAAGTTAAACTATTAATATAAATTACTGTAATTATATACAGTATGTTATTATTTGTAAATATGTTGGTAATAGGAATAACATCAAGAGCCCTTTTTGATTTAGATGAAAGTCATGAAATATATGAAGATAAGGGTCTTGAGGCATACAAAGATTTTCAAGTGGCCAATGAAAATACCCCCCTTAATCCAGGTCAAGCATTCCCTTTAGTAAATAAACTTTTATCTTTAAATCACAAGATCAATAAAGATAAGAAGGTAGAAGTAATTCTATTAAGTAGGAATTCTGCTGATACAGGTTTAAGAATCTTTAATTCAATCCAACATCACGGCTTGGATATTAAAAGAGCAGCATTTTGCGGAGGAGGCAGTCCACACACTTATGCTAAATCTTTTGGAGCCCAATTATTTTTATCTACTGAGTTTTCTGATTGTAAATCTTCTATTGAAAATGGCGTTGCTGCAGCCAGGATAATTCCATCTGGTAAAACGGACATAAATGATGAAACTCTTAAAGTGGCTTTTGATGGAGACTCAGTAATCTTTTCTGAAGAATCACAATCAATTTTTGATAGTAAAGGTTTAAAGGCTTTTGATGAGAATGAAAGAAACTTAGCAAAGAAACCTCTCTCAGGAGGCCCCTTTAAACCATTTCTATCTCAGCTTTATAATATTCAACAAGACTTCCCTTACAAGGATTGTCCTATCAGGATAGCTCTTGTTACAGCCAGATCAGCACCTTCGCATGAGAGAGTGATTAGAACTCTTAGAGATTGGGGTATAAGAATAGATGAATCACTTTTTCTAGGAGGCCTTGATAAAGCTAATTTTTTAAAAGATTTCGGAGCAGATATTTTCTTTGATGATCAAATTGAGAATTGCACATCTACCAGTCAGAAGATCCCGACTGGTCACGTTGTAAGTATCAATCAAAAAAATTAATCATAAAAACAAGGTATAATTACATCTCAATATTCTTTTTGTATAACAACTGTTATTAATACATGGAACATATTTGCCTTGATTTAGAAGGGGTCTTAGTTCCGGAAATTTGGGCTGAAGTCGCTAAACATACTGGCGAAGATAAGTTTAAATTGACTACTCAGGACCTAAAAGATTATTCAGAACTCATGGATATGAGGATGGAGCTTGTTAGATCTTTAAATATAAATATGAAAGATATCAATGACATTGTTGATTCCATGGAGCCTTTTGAAGGAGCAAGAGAATTCCTAGATTGGGTTAGGGATAACTTCCAATTAACAATTGTTTCGGATTCTTTTTATGAGTTAACTTGGCCACTTATAAGAAAGTTAGGAACTCCTTCTATCAATTGTCATTATTTAGACATCCAAGATGGAGAGTTAAAGGGCTATAAACTTAGACAGAGCAACAACAAGCAGAAAGTTGTACAAGCATTAAAAGAAATGAAATTTACAGTTTTCGCGTCTGGGGACTCTTATAATGATATTCAAATGCTTAACGAGGCTGATTATGGAGTATTTTTTCAAGCTCCTGAACATATTAAAGATGAATTTCCAAATTTTGATGTAGTAAATAACCATACTGAATTAAAAGAATTATTTATATCTAAATCTCAGTTTGTTGAAAGAGGGGAATAAATGTCAGAGGTAATTTCACAAGGTAAGAATCTAAGAAAAGCGATTAAAGAAGGTAATCCTTTACAAATAGTAGGAACCATAAATGCCTATACAGCTTTATTAGCTGAACAAGCAGGCCATAAAGCAATTTATTTATCTGGAGGCGGTGTAGCGGCATCTAGTTTAGGGGTGCCTGATTTAGGAATTACTACTCTACAAGACGTATTAATTGATGTTGAAAGAATAACCAATGCATCTTCTCTTCCACTCTTAGTTGATGCAGACACAGGATGGGGCGGGGCATTTAACATATCTAGAACTGTAAAATCTTTAATTAGTTACGGAGCTGCAGGGCTACATATAGAAGATCAGGTTTCGCAGAAAAGATGTGGCCATCGACCAAATAAAGAGATTGTTTCTACTGGAGAAATGATTGATAGAATTAAAGCTGCAGTGGATGCTAAAACAGATGAAGACTTTGTTGTAATGGCAAGAACAGATGCACTCGCAAACGAAGGTTTGCATGGTGCCATAGAAAGAGCTTTTGCTTATCAAGAAGCTGGAGCAGATGCGCTTTTTCCTGAAGCCTTCATTGAACTGGATCAGTATAAAGAACTTAAGAAAAGTGTAAAAATTCCGATCCTTGCTAACATTACAGAGTTTGGAAAGACTCCACTTTTTGGTTGCGAAGAGCTTAGTCAGTCTGGTGTAGATATGGTTTTGTACCCTTTATCAGCTTTTAGGGCTATGAGTAAAGCTGCGGAAACAGTTTATTTAGATATAAACAAGAACGGTACTCAAGAAGGGCAGTTAAAAAATATGCAAACTAGAGATGAACTTTATGACGTACTAGATTATCATTCGTTTGAAAATAAATTGGACGAGCTATTCAAAAATTAGATTAGGAATTGAAATGGGTGAAAAGAAATTAGAAGGAGCAGGTCTAAGAGGGCAAGTTGCTGGAAACACTGCTTTATCAACAGTAGGGAAAACTGGTAAGGGGCTAACTTACCGAGGTTATGCTATAGAAGAATTAGCTGAGAAAGCTACATTTGAAGAAGTTGCCTATATGCTGCTCTATGGAAAATTACCAACCCAATCTGAGTATGATGAATACTCTTCTAAATTGAAGTCTTACAGATCTTTACCAACAGAACTTAAAGAAGTTATAGAAAGAATACCGCAAGATGCTCATCCGATGGATGTAATGCGAACAGGATGCTCTATGTTAGGAAACTTAGAACCCGAAGGGGATTTTTCTAATCAAAGCGAGACAGCAGATAGAATATTAGCTTCTATGGCTTCAATGGTAACTTATTGGTATAGATATTCTCATGAAGGGGTTAAAGTTGAGACTGCAACTGATCACTCAACAATTGGTGGCCAATTTTTATCTTTGATAACGGGCAAGGAACCTTCTGAAGAACACTCTAGAGTCTTAGATGTTTCGCTTATTTTGTATGCGGAACATGGATTTAATGCTTCAACCTTTACAGCTAGAACTTGCGCGTCGACTTTATCAGATATGCATTCTTGCATTACAGGGGCTATAGGTACTTTAAGAGGCCCTTTACATGGAGGAGCAAACGAAGCTGCAATGGAAATGATAGAAAAATACAGTACAAGAGAAGAAGCGAAATCCGGTCTTTTAGAATTACTAGCAAACAAAGAGAAGATCATGGGATTTGGTCATGCTGTTTACACTAACGAGGACCCAAGAAACGCTATCATCAAAGAATGGTCTAAGAGGCTGTCAGACATAGATGGCGATTCAACTTTATATGAAGTGTCTGATGAGATAGAAAGAGTCATGGACGAAGAAAAAGGCATGTTCGCAAATACCGATTTCTTTATGGCCTCTGCGTACCACTATTTAGGTATCCCGACACAGATATTCACACCACTTTTTGTCATTGGAAGAACTTCAGGGTGGGCGGCTAACATAATGGAACAAAGAGCTGATAATAGAATCATACGCCCTAGTGAAGAGTACATTGGCCCAGATAACTCTGTTTGGGTTGATATGGCAGATCGTTAATATTTAAAGGAATAAAATAATGTCCGGAAACGTTGAAACTAACGTACGTCCAAATCCAGATGACGTATTAGTAAAAATCGCTGATTACGTGCTTGATAAGCAAATAGAAAGCGAAGAAGCATATAACACAGCCAGGTATTGCCTGATGGATACTCTTGGTTGTGGCCTTTTAGCTCTCACTTTCCCTGATTGTGTCAAACTTTTAGGCCCTTATGTTGAGGGCACGAAAGTCCCGGGAGGCGTAAGAGTTCCTGGAACCAAACACGTTTTGGATCCTGTTAAAGGTGCTTGGGATATTGGAGCGATCATAAGGTGGTTAGATTTTAATGACACTTGGCTTGCTGCAGAGTGGGGTCATCCGTCTGACAATCTGGGTGGAATCTTGGCTACAGCCGATTACTTGTCTCAAAAGAATATATCTGAAGGAAAGGACCCCTTATTAATAAAAGATGTCCTCACTTATATGATTAAAGCTCATGAAATACAGGGAATTCTTGCTTTAGAGAATAGCTTTAATAGAGTTGGTTTAGATCATGTTGTTTTGGTCAAGGTTGCATCTACTGCTGTAATTTCTGCAATGTTAGGGTTGAATAAAGAGCAAACAATCGATGCTTTATCTCAAGCCTGGGTAGACGGACAAAGCTTAAGAACTTACAGACATGCGCCTAATGCTGGTCCTAGAAAATCATGGGCTGCTGGCGATGCAACCAGCAGAGCACTTCAATTAGTTTTGCTCACTCAAAAAGGGCAAATAGGATACCCGAGTGTTTTAACTGCACCTACCTGGGGTTTTTATGATGTCCAATTCAAAGGAGAAAAATTTAGTTTGCCTAGAGAATTCTCCTCTTATGTAATGGAGAACGTTTTATTTAAGATTTCTTTCCCGGCAGAATTTCATGCTCAAACTTCAGTAGAAGCTGCTGTGATATTACATGAAGAAATAAAAGACAGAATAGATGAAATAGACACTGTTGAAATTACTACTCATGAATCAGCAATAAGAATTATAAGCAAGGAAGGAACCTTAAATAATCCTGCCGATAGAGATCACTGCATTCAATACATGACGGCTATTGGTCTTTTAAAAGGAGATCTTGTTGCTGAAGATTACGAAGACGATGTAGCTTCTGATCCTAGAATAGATGAATTGAGAAGCAAGATGGTAATAAAAGAGGATGAAAGATATACCAAAGAATATTTAGAGGAAGATAAAAGGTCTATAGCCAATGCAATTATGATTCATTTTAAAGATGGGTCTTCAACTGAAAAGGTAGAGGTAGAATATCCTATTGGTCATAGAAGAAGAAGAGAACAAGGGATGCCTCTTTTAATTGAAAAATTTAAATCAAATTTAAGTACTCAATTCTCTAAAAATAGAACCAAAGAAATACTTTCTCTGTGTGAAGATCAGTCTACTTTGGAAAACTCTTCAGTTATCGATTTTATGAATTTGATGATAGCAGAATAATTTTAAAGTATTTTTATTGGTACCAGTTTCTGCAACTTCCTCAAAGCTTCTATAGAGTTAATCACTTTTATAGTTTCCATGCCCAATATTCTTGCGGGTTTTAGATTTATACCTAAGTCGTCCAGAAATACTGCTTCAGAAGGTTCTATTTTTGCTTTTTCGCATGCCATTTCATAAAAAGCAGGATCTGGTTTTCTAAGATTTACTTTGCTGGATTCAATTACAAAGTCAAACAATCCCATGATTGCATCATGTTTTCCTGCTACCGAAACATTTCCCTTATCAAAAGCTTCTTCTTTTAACGATTGAATATTGTTCGTTAAACACGCTTGAATCAAATTCCCTTTAATTATTTGGAGGGCTTTAACCATCTCTGGTCTAACTTGACCTTGTAACAAAGCTATTACTTCTTTACCTTTTATCGAATGACCTAGAGTTTTACTTTCCTTCTTAAACAAAAGATCAAACTCTTCTAAGTTAACCTCACTTCTTTCTAATTTAGCCCATGCATTATCATCTGGATTGGTTGAATTTACTTTTCTGAGGAAGTCAGAAGGTAAATTATTGTCCTTTTCGTACTTATTGAAGGCTTCAAAGGGACTGCTAGTTATTACTCCTCCAAAATCCCAAAATACTGCTTTAATCATGTGTTTTCTCATTAAATTAAGGGTCTCAGTATATTGAAAATAATAAATAAATATTAAATTTAATACCCAAAAAGCTGAAAAATCCTATAATCGCACCCCCAAAACAAGATTTAGATAAGAAAATGTCAGGAAATTCGCATGGAAAATCTTTTGTTGTGACCACTTTTGGTGAGAGTCACGGGGTAGCTCTCGGCTGTATTGTTGATGGATGTCCTCCAGGATTAGAGCTCAAAGCCGAAGATATACAAAAGGATTTGGACAGAAGAAAGCCTGGAAGTTCTAGATATACCACTCAAAGGAAAGAAGATGACTCAGTTGAAATACTATCTGGTGTTTTTGAAGGGAAGACAACGGGGACACCTATAGGTTTATTAATTAGGAATAAAGATCAGAAATCAAAAGATTATGATGACCTAAAACATATATTTAGGCCTTCTCATGCAGATTATACCTATACAAAGAAGTATGGTTTTCGAGATCATAGAGGAGGGGGGAGATCTTCTGCTAGAGAAACTACTATGAGAGTAGCGGCTGGTTCTATTGCTAAAAAATATTTAAAGGATTCATTAGGTGTAAGCATTAAAGGTTATTTATCTCAGATTGGTAACATTAAAATTAAACAGATTGATCTATCAGAGATAGATCAGAACCCGTTCTTTTGTCCTGACCCTCAAATGGTTAAAAGCATAGAAACTTTAATTGACGACTTAAGGTCGGAAGGGGATTCTGTAGGAGCAAGGATAGAGATAATGGCTTCCAATTTACCTGTTGGGCTCGGTGAACCTGTTTTCGACAAACTAGATGCAGATATAGCAAAAGGACTTATGAGCATTAATGCAGTAAAAGGTGTTGAAATAGGAAACGGATTTGATTTGGTTAGTGCTAAAGGGTCAGATAGCAGGGATGAAATTACACCTGAAGGCTTTAAAACCAATTCCTCTGGTGGCATAGCCGGCGGAATAAGTACTGGCCAAGAAATAATAGCTGGAATAGCTCTAAAACCTACTTCCAGTATAGTAAAAGAAGGCGACACTGTAGATACTTCAGGTAAGGCAACTAAGGTTAAAGTCAAAGGTCGTCATGATCCGTGTGTGGGCATTAGAGCTACTCCTATCGCTGAGGCGATGATGGCTCTTGTATTAATGGATCATTTTCTAAGGAATAGAGCTCAAAATGCTGACGTAGAATCTGATACTCCTGATATCCCTTCAAAGAAGTAAGTAAAATGCCTAAGACTCTTTACGACAAATTGTGGAATTCGCATGAAGTTTCAGAAAGAGGAGATGGAACTTTTCTACTTTATATTGATAGGCATTTAATACATGAAGTAACTTCTCCACAAGCTTTTGAAGGTTTAAAGATAGCTGGTAGACAGCTATGGCGGATATCTTCGAATATTGCCACCCCTGATCACAATGTTCCTACAACAGATCGGGAAAAGGGAATCGAAGGGATACAAGATGAAGTAGCGAAACTTCAAGTAACAACTCTTGATAAGAACTGTTCTGACTTAGGCATTCTTCAATTTGATATTTTAGATAAAAGACAAGGTATTGTTCACGTAGTTGGGCCAGAGCAAGGAGTTACTTTACCTGGCATGACTTTAGTTTGTGGAGATTCTCATACGTCAACTCATGGAGCTTTAGCTACTCTTGCTATGGGCATAGGAACTTCAGAAGTTGAACATGTATTAGCTACTCAATGTCTAAAAGCTTCCAAGTTAAGAAATATGAAAGTTGTAATTGACGGGGAACTATCTCCTGGCGTTACTCCTAAGGATGTTACTTTAGCTGTAATAGGAAAAATAGGAACAGCAGGTGGTACAGGCTTTGCAATTGAATATTCTGGGCCTGTTATAGAGTCAATGAGCGTTGAAGGTAGGATGACTGTATGCAATATGTCCATTGAAGCAGGAGCAAGGGTGGGCTTAGTTGCCTTCGATAAAATTACTGAAGAATATGTAAAAAATAGACCCTTTACCCCTAAAGGAGATGAGTGGGAATTAGCTTTATCTCAATGGAAAGAATTAAAAAGTGATGATGATGCACATTTTGAAGAAATTATTTACATGGATGGATCTGCTCTTAAACCTCAAGTTACTTGGGGTACTTCTCCTGAGATGGTTATAGATGTTGACGGAAAGATTCCAGAACCTAATTCAGAGTCTATACAGCATGCGCTTGAATATATGAATTTAGAGGCTGGAATGAAGATTTCTGATATCAAATTGGATCAAGTCTTTATAGGCTCATGTACGAATTCTAGAATTGAAGACTTAAGGTTGGCTGCAAAAGTAGTTGAAGGAAAGAAAATTTCATCTGATATTAAGAGAGCTATTGTTGTACCAGGATCAGGTCTAGTGGCCGAGCAAGCAACTCAAGAAGGCCTAGATAAAATTTTTATAGAGTCTGGCTTCGAATGGAGGGCACCAGGATGTTCGATGTGTCTAGCAATGAATCCTGATCAACTTGGAGACGGAGAACATTGTGCTTCGACTTCAAACAGAAATTTTGAAGGAAGACAAGGGTATGGAGGAAGAACGCATTTGGTTAGTCCTGCTACTGCAGCAGCTTCAGCTATAGAAGGAAGGTTTGTTGATGTAAGGGAGTTGTTCTAATGAAGAACCAGTACATTTTCCATTCTGGAAAGATTCTTCCATTATCAAGGGATAATGTAGATACAGATCAGATTATTCCTAAGCAATTCTTAAAATCTATTAAGAAAAGCGGTTTTGGGCCTAATCTGTTCGATGCTTGGAGATATGAGGATGAAGGGTATCCGGGCCAAGATAATGACAATAGACCTAAAAATGATGGTTTTGTTCTTAATCAGGATAAATATAAAGGAGCTGATATATTAATTAGTAAAAAGAATTTTGGATGCGGTTCAAGTAGAGAGCATGCTGTTTGGTCTCTAATGGACTACGGTTTTAAAGTCTTGATTGCTGAGAGTTTCGCTGATATTTTTTATAACAATTGCTTTAATAATGGCTTATTGCCAGTCCAACTTCCTGAAGAAGTAATTTCGCAATTATTCATTCTTTCAGAGGAGAGTAAAGAGATTGAAATTGATTTAATTGAACAAATAATTTCTTGTGAAGGTAATAAGTTAACAAGCTTCGATATAGATCCATTTAGAAAGCAATGCATCTTAGAGGGCCTGGATGAGATTGGACTTAGTTTAAAGCATGCTGATGCAATTAAAGAATACGAACTAAATAGAGCTAAGGAAGCTCCTTGGATCTTTAATACTTATGAATAAGAAAAAAACAATACTCTTTCTCCCTGGAGACGGAATAGGTCCAGAAGTGTCTTATTCTGCAAAAAGTATTCTTGAATCTATCAATGAAATTTATAATTTAGATTTCATTATAGAAGAAGCCCTAGTAGGAGGTTCAGCTTATGATCAGACTGGAGTTCCTTTGCCCGAAGAAACTTTAAATGCAGCACGTAAGTCTGATGCAATCTTGTTGGGAGCAGTTGGTGGCCCTAAATGGGATGACTTAGATTATCAATATAGGCCTGAAAGAGCTCTATTAGGCTTGAGATCTGAGTTAGATTTATTTGCAAATTTTAGACCCGCTATCCTTTCAGAATACTTAACTGCTTCTTCGAGCCTTAAATCTGAGAAAGTTGAGAATCTTGATTTATTGATAATCAGAGAGTTAACTGGAGGGATTTATTTCGGAGAGCCAAGAGGAAGGAAGGAAGATAAGAAAGAAGCATTTAATACCATGATATATAGTCATGAAGAAATAGAGAGAATTGGAAGAGTTGCTTTTGAGGCTGCTCAAAAAAGGAATAAAAATCTTTGTTCAGTTGATAAAGCAAATGTATTGGAGGTAAGTGTTTTATGGAGAGAAGTGATAACTGATCTTTCTAAAAATTATCCAGATGTAAATCTTTCACATATGTTGGTAGATAACGCAGCTATGCAATTAGTAAGAGAACCCAAACAGTTTGATGTGATAGTCACAGGTAATTTATTTGGGGACATACTTTCAGATATAGCAGCCATGATGACTGGATCAATAGGCATGCTTCCTTCCGCTTCTATTAATTCAGAAAATAAAGGTATGTTTGAACCTGTACATGGTTCGGCTCCTGATATTGCAGGGCAAGGATTAGCTAATCCGTTAGCTGCAATTTTGTCAGTAGCAATGATGCTTAGGTATAGTTTTGGGCTAGAAGAGCCAGCGAGTAAAATTGAAGAAGCAATAGAGAAGGTTCTTAAAGAAGGTTATAGAACCAATGATCTAGAGGGCCCTGAAGATATGAAATTAAATACAGATCAAATGAGTCAAAAGATATTAGAGAATTTGAGAGGTTAAAATGAATAAGGCAAGGAAGATAGCCGTAGTTGGAGCTACTGGAATGGTAGGCCAAAATTTTGTAAAACTTCTTGAACAGAATTATTTTCAAGATTCTGAAATATCTTTATTAGCGAGCAGTAATTCAGCTGGTAAGGAGATAAATTTTAGGGGTAAGAATCATAAGGTTGAAGATTTATCAAAATTTAATTTTTCTGACATTGACTTAGCACTTTTTTCTGCTGGATCTTCGGTAGCATCTACTTACGCTCCTATCGCAATCTCGCAAGGGTGTGTGGTCATAGATAATTCTTCCTGTTTCCGTTACGAAGATGATATACCTCTAATTGTTCCAGAAGTTAATAGTAAAGTGCTGGATGATTATGAGCTTCCTGGAATTATTGCCAATCCTAATTGCTCAACTATCCAAATGCTTGTTGCTTTAAAGCCACTGCATGATGAATTTGTTATTGAGAGAATAGATGTAACTACTTTTCAAGCCGTATCAGGGACAGGAAAGAAAGCAACTGAAGAATTAATGGATCAAATAGAAGCTTATAAAGGAAACACAGAAATTAAAAGTTCTATTTATGCCAAGCCTATTGCTAACAACGTCCTTCCTCATTGCGATGTATTTGAAGAGAACAGATACACAAAAGAAGAAAATAAAATGGTGAAAGAAACTCATAAGATTCTTGATCCAAACATACAAGTTGCTGCAACGTGTGTAAGAGTTCCGGTACTAAATGGACATTCTGAATCAGTCCACATTAAAACTAAAAGACCTATATCCGAAGATTTAGCTGTTAAGCTTTTAAAAGAAGCACCCGGTCTATCTGTTAAATATGGAAAATCTGAAGAAGATTACCCCACTGCATTTACCGACGGGGATGGAAGTCACTTAGTTCAAGTAGGGAGAGTTAGAAACGATCTCTGGGATGAAAATAGACTTAATTTATGGGTGGTTGCTGATAACTTATTAAAAGGAGCTGCTTTAAATAGCATCCAAATAGCTTCATTATTATTTGATTAAATAATGGAGAACTTTTTATTAAATATAGAA
>CABXQE010000017.1 GCA_902514295.1 uncultured SAR86 cluster bacterium
AATATAAAACATCTATTGATTCTTTTTCAGCTAATTTCTTGGCTGCAGAATCTGCTCTTACATTAAAACCTATAACAAAAGAATTTGTAGTTAGAGCTAGATTCAAATCATTTGCATTGATAGAACCAACTGATTCATGAACTAGATTTATTTTAACTTCTTCATTCTCTAAATTCTTTAAAGAACCAACGATAGCTTCTAAAGATCCATGTGTATCGGCTTTTAAGACAATGTTTAAGATGGTGTGATTCGCAAGCTCAGATTCAAACAACATTTCTAAATTTGAAATCTGATTTCTTGCTAAACGTTCTTCTCTTGCTTTTTCTGCTCTTTCATTAGAAATTTCTTTTGCCATTTTCTCACTAGTCACAACAATAAACTCTTCTCCCGCCTTAGGAGGCTGATCAAGTCCTGTTATTGAAGCAGGAACAGATGGGCCAGCAGAATCGATATTATTAGCATTTTCATCAACTAAACTTCTTACTTTTTTAGTTTGATCTCCTACTAATATTGTATCGCCTTTTTTTAGGGTTCCTTTTTGAACCAATATAGTTGCGACAGCTCCCTTGCCTGTTTCCGTAGTTGAATCTAAAACTACACCGAAGGCTGGACCTTTATGATGGGCTTTAAGCTCTAGAACCTCTGCCTCTAAAGATACTGCTTCGAGGAGTTCTTTAATCCCATCTCCTTTTAACGCGGATATAGGAACAAATTGAGTTTGGCCGCCCCAATCTTCTGGGATTAATTCCTTATTAGATAATTCTGTTTTAACCTTTTCAATATCTGCCTCTTCCCTGTCCATCTTATTAACAGCAACAACGATAGGAACTCCTGCAGCTCTAGCATGACTTATAGCTTCTTCTGTTTGTGGTTGTAAACCGTCATCAGCTGCAACAACTAAAATAACTATATCTGTAGAATTAGCTCCTCTAGCTCTTACCTCGGAAAAAGCGGCATGCCCTGGAGTGTCTATAAAAGAAATAATACCTAATTCTGTATTAGCTTGATAAGCACCAATCTTTTGGGTAATTCCGCCCTCCTCGCCTTCGGCAACATTAGCTTTTCTTATATAATCTAATAAAGTTGTTTTGCCATGATCTACGTGACCTAAAACTGAAACTACTGGATTCCTCCTTTCTTCCTCCCCTTCATAGGTAACGAGCTCCATTAATTTATCTTCTACTTCTACTTTTTCTGCAGGTTCACCTTTGTGCCCTAATTCCTCAGTAACTAAAATGGCTGTATCTTGGTCTAGTGGCTGATTGAGAGTAGCCATAACCCCCATAGACATTAGCTGTTTAACTACTTCTCCACCTTTAATAGAAAGGTTTTGAGCCAATTCACTAACGGTGATTGATTCAGGGATCGGAATGTTTTTAGAAATGAATTCGCTTGGCTTTTCAAATTCTTGCTTTTTTACATTTGAAAGATAACTTTCCCCTTCAAGTTCTCTTTTTTCTTTTTTTGAAATATCAGATCTTTGACTTCTAGGAGGTCTTTTAGATTGAACAACCTGTTTTACATCTTTAGAAGGGCTTGGCGATTCCTTAGATTTTGCCTTTCTTCTTGTTATTAGAGTTTTCTGCTCATTTTGTAGTTTTCTTTTATCTTCATCAACCTGCTTTTGCGTTTCAACAGCCTGCCTCTTTTTTTCTATTCCTTCAAAGTCTATTGATGCTGATGTTTTGCTTACTTTTTCCTCTAAATCTGAGGCTGTTTCCTTACTTGCTTTTTTTCTTGTTATAGCAACTGCACCAGATTCTTTTTGCGTATCCTTCGATTTTGTTTTATTTAATGAGATTGTTTTAGTGGTATTGCTCTGTTGTTTTTTTAAGAAATCCAACAAAGTTCTCTTGTCAGAATCAGTGACTTCGTCAGATATCTTAGAATGTGTTAAGCCGGCTTCTTTCATCTGCGAAAGAAGCAGATCAGGAGCTGAACCAATAACAGTAGCTAGTTTCTCAACGCTTAGATTTGCCATAAAATTTCTTATTTATTCAAACCAATGTGCCCTGGCTTTCATAATTAACTCTCCTGCATCTTCTTCAGATATTTGAATTAAACCTGTTAGTTCTTCTATAGATTGTTCTGCTAGCTCCTCTCTGTCATTAATGCCTTTCTGGCTTAATTCAAGAGCTAAGACCATATCCATACCTTCTACAGACATTAAATCATTAGACTCCCCCTCTTCATCAGTTATTTGCATTGCAAGAGTCAAGAGGGCCTCTTTGGCCCTATTAATTAACAATTCAGCTATTTCGGCATCCAAACCTTCTATGTTTACTAGATCCTCAGCAGATGCAGAAGAAATTGATTCCAGGTTTCGATAGCCTTGTTCTATTAAGGCTTGAGCTAAGCCTTCATCAACATCCAAATTTTCTATTAAAGTCTTTGATTCATTCTGACTCTTTTCTTCTTCATTACTTTGGGCAGTCTCTTCATCGATAACATTAAGTTTCCATCCTGTTATTTGGCTACTTAATCTTACATTCTGACCGCTCTTCCCTATTGCTTGAGCAAGAGTTTCTTGCGTAACCGCGACATCCATTGTTCCCTTTACTTCGTCCAGAACTATTGAAGTTATTTCAGCAGGTCCCATAGAGTTAATTAACAATTGGGCTGGGTCATCATCCCATATCACTATGTCTAGCCTCTCATTACCAAGTTCATTAGAAACTGCTTGTACTCTTGAACCTCGCATTCCTACACATGCCCCTACTGGATCTATTCTGTTGTCATTTGTTTTTACTGCTATCTTTGTTCTAGATCCAGCATCTCTAGCAATGGCCTTTATCTCTATAACTTGTTCAGATATCTCTGGTACTTCTAATTTAAATAACTCTCCAACCATCTCTGGGCACCTACGGCTCAAAGCTAATTGTGGTCCTCTATTTTCTCTCTCCTCTTCTTGAAGCACTGCCCTTAAACGATCTCCAATTCTAAACACTTCTCCGGGTATCAATTCATTTCTAGAAAGAATTGCTTCTGCACCATCCCCTAGATCAATTATTAAAAATTCTCTAGTAACTTTCTTTACAGTTCCGTTTACTAGCTCTCCTAAAACAGAACGATATTTTTCTACAACTTGGGCTCTTTCTGCCTCTCTTACCTTCTGAACAATTACTTGCTTAGCTGCTTGAGCGGCTATTCTTCCAAACTCTACATTTTCTATCTTTTCTTTTACAACCGCGCCTATCTCTATATCTTTGTCTTTCGCCTTAGCTTCTGAAAGATTAATTTCAATTCCCTTATCTTCTAAATCTTCATCTGAAACAATTGTCCACAATCTAAATGTTTCGTAATCTCCAGTAACAGAATCTATCTCAACTTCTATATTTGAACTTTCCTCATACCTTTTCTTTGTTGCTGTTGCTAGAGCCATCTCTATTGCTTCAAATATAGAACTCTTTGGAAGCCCTTTCTCTCCAGAAACAGCGTCAGCTACTAATAAAATCTCGTTTTGCATAATCTAACCCCTTACATTATAAGATTTGCTTGAATAATAGAAGAAAAAGGAACTTTATGATCTTTATCTCTAGACTCTATTATCAAAGCTTCACTTGTTACTTTCGACAGTATTCCCTTAACTGATATTTTTTTATTTGAATCATTGATATATCTAACTTTAATAGTGCAATCAATATAGTCGTGATACTGATCTTCAGAAAAGAATTTCCTCTCAAGGCCGGGAGAAGACACTTCTAATAAATATTTATTTGAAAAATCATTCTCAACATCTAATAACTTAATTACATGCTTGCTGACTTTTTCACAATCTTCTACAGATATACCTTCTTTATTATCTATATAAATTCTTAGAGTCTGATTCTTATACTTTCCAAAGAACTCTATTCCCCATATATCACACCCTAAAGACCTTATATCTTCAGTTAATATCTCTTTTATATAATTCGTATCCATTTTTCTTTTACAAAAAAAGCCCACTCAGGGCTTATTGTTGGTAGCGGGGGCAGGATTTGAACCTACGACCTTTGGGTTATGAGCCCAACGAGCTACCAGACTGCTCCACCCCGCATCAAAGGATGCGAAGTATAGATTTATGAGGTGAAGGGGTCAAGAAAGTTTATGGTGCCGAAGAGAGGATTCGAACCTCCACGAGCGAAGCTCACTACCCCCTCAAGGTAGCGTGTCTACCAGTTCCACCACTTCGGCTTCAAAGCTATTCAGGGTTATTATCAGGTAAAATACCTGTCTCTTCTATAACAGTTTCATCGACTACTAAAGCCTCCTCCAATGAGTTCCTGGATATATAGGTTATCGATAGACTAAGAATGAGGAAAATAGCAGAAACTATAGCTGTTACCTTTGTTAAAGGGTTCGATGAACCACTAGAACCAAACATCGCATTGCTAGAACCTCCTCCAAAAGCACTTCCTATATCTGAACCTTTTCCTTGCTGCAAAAGGACCAATAAAATCAATGAGATAGAAATAACTATATAGAAGAATATGAGTAAATTTTCCATAATTTAAGATATATTAAAAATTTTAGTAAAAGTATTAGAGTCTAAAGATGCTCCGCCTATTAAAAGTCCATCTACCTTATCTGAAGAGTAGATTTCTTTGCAATTTTCTAAGTTTACACTACCTCCATAAACTACTGAAATATAGTTTGTAGAATTTGATTTATTCTTAAGCTCTTCTTTGATAAATGAGTGAATTTCTTCAATATAAGAAATCTCTGCATTTTCCCCTGTGCCAATAGCCCAAACTGGCTCGTAGGCAATTATACATTTTTGCAAAAGGTTACTCGGAATGGCGTCTAACTGTTGTATAAGAATATCATTAGTTTGATTGGCCTCCTTTTGTCTTAAAGTCTCTCCAATGCAAAAAATAGGCTTAAGATTCATGCCTATAGAACTTTTCAGTTTATCAGAAAGAATCTGATTACTTTCTTTAAGATGCACTCTCTGCTCCGAATGACCAATAATTACAAATTCACATCCTGCATCTTCTAACATTTGAGAATTAGTTCCGCCTGTTAAGGGAGCCGATAGCACAGAATCACAATGTTGTGACCCTAATTTTATGCCTTCATAACTTTGCTTTATGAGAGTTCCAGTAAAATAAAGATAGCAAGTGGGTGGGCATAAAATACATTCCTTTTCTTGATTGATTTCTATATTCTGAGAAACAAAATCCATCCAGTCTTTAATGAGCTCCTTAGACCCATTCATCTTCCAATTAGCAATTATCATAACTTTGAAGCTATATCAGCAAGTCTATTAGAATAATCTTCTGAATCTTTTTCATTTTCTGATTCAACCATTATTCTAATAAGGGGCTCAGTACCAGAAGGTCTTATTAATACTCTGCCTTGTTCTCCTAACTTACTCTCTATATGTGTAACTTCAGACCAAAACTTATCATTAAGAATTATTTTATGAGGGTTATTTACTGATAAATTTATTAAGGTTTGAGGAAACTTATTAAATCTTCCAATCGATTCATCTACATTGAAACCAACTTCTTTAAGGTTATTTAGTAATTTTAATGCCGCAACTATTGCATCCCCTGTCTGAGCGGCATCTAAACAGATTATATGACCTGAAGGCTCCCCTCCAAGCAACCAGCCCTCTTCTAATAGTTTTTGCAGCACGTACTTGTCACCAACATCAGCTCGACAAAAATTTATTTTCATATCCTTAAAATATAATTGAAGCGCTTTATTGGTCATCAGTGTGCCGACTACTCCACTTTCTTTATTCAAGTCTTTTGAAAGAATATAAAGTAAGTCATCGCCATCTAAGATCTTCCCTGTCTTGGAAACCATTAGAATTCTATCTCCATCTCCATCAAAAGATATTCCTAGATGATAGTCTCCTTTTAAGATCTCTTCTCTAATATACTCAGGATTTGTAGGGCCACAATTCTGATTTATATTTACCCCATCGGGGTCAGTACCGACAGTACTTACCGTAGCTCCTAGTTCTTCAAAAACTTTCGGCGCAACAGAATATGTTGCTCCATGCGCACAATCTAAAAGAATAGATAAGCCACTTAAATCAAGATCTGTAACATTAGATTTACAAAACTCAATGTACCTACCCTGAGCATCATTCATCCTTGTAGCCTTGCCTAAATTAATAGAGTTAACACTTTCTATTTCTTTAGTTAGCTTTGTTTCAATCCTTTTTTCTAATTCTGAAGAGAATTTTTGTCCGTCTTTATTAAAAAATTTAATTCCATTGTCTTCAAATAAATTATGTGATGCAGTAATTACAACTCCAGCCTGCTTGTTAGAATTAGCTAAAAATGACACTCCTGGAGTAGGCAAAGGACCCAATAGTATTACATCCATTCCAGATGAGATAAAACCAGCTTGAAGTGCTGATTCAAGCATATATCCTGAAATCCTAGTGTCTTTTCCTATAAGAACCCTAGTGATACCTTCTTCTAAAAGTACAGTCCCAGCTGCCCAGCCTAATTTAGCTACAAACAAAGGGTCCATTGTAGAATCAACAGGTCCTCTTATGCCGTCGGTGCCGAACCTTCTGTCTCTTCTTAAAGGTAAAAGGTTTGAAGTTTGATTCTTCTTAATTGGAATTAGATTACTCATTAGAAGTGTCTTTTAAAGGAAAAAAATTATTGTATCAATAATTTTTAGCTCTGTTCAGCAGCATCTCCAACAGAGGTTTCTTTAGGGTCTTTAGAGGGAGGTTCCTCATTAGATTTAGGCGCTCTTGGGTCTCCTCCAGCCATAATGTCATCTATCTGATCTGCATCTAAAGTCTCATAATCCATTAAGGCTTGAGACATTTTATGCAAAGCATCAATATTGTTCTCCAAAACTTCTTTGGCTGTTTTATAACATGTATCTAATATGTTTTTAACCTCTTTATCAATTTCAGATGCAGTTTCGTCTGAAATACCTTGTTTTGAAGTTCCAGCAGACCTTCCCAAGAAAGGTTCATCGTTCTCATCACCATATTTTACAGGGCCAAGTTTCTCAGACAGGCCCCATTTCGTAACCATGTTGTGAGCCAATTCTGTAGCTCTTTCAATGTCATTAGAAGCTCCAGTGGTTACTCCCTTTTCTCCATAAATAATCTCTTCAGCTATTCTGCCACCATAAAGTCCGCAGATTCTGTCTAAAATGCTTTGATGGCTATAGCTGTACTTATCTTCTTCAGGCAAAAACATTGTTACCCCCAAGGCTCTACCTCTAGGAATAATTGTTACTTTATAAACTGGATCATGCTCTTTAAGACTTCTTCCAACTATAGCATGTCCAGATTCATGATAAGCAGTCTTTAATTTCTCTTCTTCAGACATCACCATAGATCTTCTTTCAGAGCCCATCATGACTTTATCTTTAGCAAATTCTAATTGTTCCATTCCAACTAATTTTTTTGCTGTCCTTGCCGCAACCAAAGCTGCTTCATTTACTAAATTAGCTAAATCTGCTCCAGAGAATCCAGGAGTACCTCTAGCTATTAAAGAAGGATCTACATCCTCCGAAATAGGAACCTTCTTCATATGTACTTTTAAAATTTGTTCTCTTCCTCGTATATCAGGTAAAGGAACGACTACCTGTCTATCAAACCTCCCAGGCCTTAATAATGCGGGATCTAATACATCAGGTCTGTTTGTTGCAGCAATTATGATAATTGCTTGGTTATCTTCAAAGCCATCCATCTCCACTAATAATTGATTTAAAGTTTGTTCTCTTTCGTCATGCCCTCCGCCCATTCCGGCTCCTCTATGTCTTCCTACGGCATCAATCTCATCTATAAAAACTATGCAAGGAGATTGCTTCTTGGCTTGTTCAAACATATCTCTAACTCTAGAAGCTCCAACTCCAACAAACATTTCTACAAAGTCGGATCCTGAAATGCTAAAGAAAGGAACACCTGCTTCTCCAGCTATAGCTCTAGCTAATAAAGTTTTTCCAGTGCCTGGCGAGCCAGTCATTAATATACCGGTAGGTATTTTTCCTCCCAATTTCTGGAATTTTGAGGGGTCTCTCAAGAAGTCAACAACCTCTTGCACTTCTTCTTTTGCCTCTTCTATACCGGCTACATCCGCAAAAGAAGTCTTTACTTTTCCTCCTTCTAGCATTTTAGCTTTGCTCTTTCCAAAGCTCATAGGACCAGATTTCCCTCCCATACCTCCTTGCATTTGTCTCATGAAGAAAATAAATACAGCTAATATGATTAAGATTGGAAAGCTTGCTATAAGAAGCTGCTTAAAGATAGATTGTTCTTCAGGCTTTTCGCCAATAACAGCAACCCTGTGATCAGATAGGATTTCACTTAAGTCGTCTTGTAAAAAAGGAGGTCGTACAGTTTCAAAACTTTCACCATTGACTGTTTTCCCTTTAAGAGTGTAATTATCTGAAGAAAATTCTACACTCAAGACTTGATCACTCTCTACTTGGGAGATGAACTCAGAATAAGAAAGTTCCTGAACTGAGGATTCTTTATTAAAGTTACTGAACACTGAAAACATGGTTATAGCAATGAATAACCACATCAATAAATTCTTCATTAATTCACTCATTATTTATTTAAAATCTTTTCCTATTAAGTAAGTTTCTTTGGAGTTTGATCTTGAAGCGCTTGGTTTACTAACCTTGCAAGTCTTGAATCTATAACTTAAAGCATTTCTAGTATAATCCAAACTCTCACCTTGGAACACTTTTATCAGAGTTGAGCCTCCTTTCTTCAAGAATCTATCAATAACTGATAAAGCATTTTCTACAAGATAAATCATTTGAGCATCATCTCTTTCTCTTATACCACTAATATTGGGGGCCATGTCAGACAAAACAAGGTCAAATGGTACTTTTTCTCTAAACTCTTCAAAATCATTATCTTCAAGTTCTGTTATAGACTTATGAATAAAAAAAGCCCCTTTTACTTCTTTCATTTTTTGGATATCAACTGCCACAACTGTTCCTTTGTTTCCTGCGCTCTCTTTAATAACTTGGGTCCAGCCGCCTGGAAAAGAGCCTAAATCAATAATAGACATACCTTTCTTAATTAAAATATCTTTTTTTAAGATTTCTTTTAATTTAAGTGACGCTCTAGACCTGTAACCTGACCTTTTTGACAGCCTTGTGAAGGCATCTCCATCTCTATAATTTGTTTTAGAATTTGGCAATTTTTATATGTATTCAACTTTCTCAATTTCATACTCAGTTGAACCGCTTGGTGTTTCTACCTTGACAATATCACCTTCAAATTTTCCAATCATTTGTTTTGCTAAAGGGGCAGCATAAGAAATTTTTCCTAAATTAGTATCTGCCTCATCTTCTCCTACAATTTTATATTGAGCTGACTGACCAGAATCAGAATTTATAACTGTAACGGTAGTACCAAATATAACTTTATCTGAAGGGTCTAAATTAAGAATATCTATAACTTGAGAATTACTTAACTTAGTCTCAATGTCTTTAATTCTTGCCTCAGCTAGACCCTGTTGTTCTTTAGCTGCATGATATTCAGCGTTTTCTTTTAAATCACCAAACTCCCTTGCTGTGGCTATTGCATCAATTATCCTTGGCCTATCTTCATTTTTTAGCCTCTTTAACTCATCTCTTAGGAGAGATTCGCCCTCTTTCGTCATCGGGTTCATAACTAGATAATTTTAGCATGAAGGTCTTGTAATCGCTCAACGGACCATTGATCTTTATTTCTCAGCACAGCACAGACAGCCTTTCCTCCTTCAATCGTAGTAGTGCAGTAAATCCTTTCTTCTAAAGCAGTTCTTCTAATAGATGCTGAATCAAGAATAGACTGTCTGCCTTCAGTTGTATTAACTATTAAATTTACTTCAGAATTCTTCATTGCATCAACTACATGAGGCCTACCTTCAGCAACCTTTTTAATTACTACTACAGGTATATCTCTTTCCAATATTGATCTTGCCGTTCCCTTTGTAGCAATGATCTTAAACCCTAGATCATGAAATTCTTTAGCTAACTCTCCTACAAAAGGCCTATCTGAATCTCTGACACTTAAGAAGACTGAGCCAGAATTAGGGATTTTTTCTCCTGCGCCTAACTGAGCTTTGGCATATGCTTCAGAAAAATTGCTACCAGTGCCCATTACTTCCCCTGTTGATTTCATTTCCGGACCTAAAATAGGGTCAACTCCCATAAATTTTGTAAAAGGAAAAACAGCTTCTTTAACTGAGTAATATGGAGGGATAATTTCTTCTGTAAAATTTTGGTCTTTCAGAGAAATGCCAGCCATACAAAGTGCACCGATTTTAGCTAAAGATCTTCCTATACATTTTGAAACGAAAGGTATAGTCCTTGAAGCTCTTGGATTAACTTCTAATAAAAAAAGTGTATTCTCATGATAGGCAAGTTGCACATTTATTAATCCTACAGCCTGAATTTCTAAAGCTATAGACTTGACCATGCTCGAAACTTCTTTAATTAAATCTTTTGAAAGACTATATGGCGGTAAAGAGCATGCTGAATCGCCTGAGTGTATTCCAGCTTGCTCAATATGTTGTAGTATTCCACCTATAACTACATCCTCTCCATCACATACAGCTTCAATATCCATTTCTATGGCTTGATTTAAAAATCCATCTAATAAAACAGGACTTTTTTCACTTGCCTGAACCGCTTCAACTAAATAGTTTTCAAGATCAGATTTTTTATAGACTATATCCATTGCTCTTCCACCAAGTACGTATGAGGGCCTCACAACTAAAGGAAAACCTACTTTATCTGAAACTAGCATTGCCTCTTCTAGATTAGTTGCAATGCCATTTGGGGGCTGTTTTAAATCAAGCCTATTTACAAATTCTTGAAACCTTCCTCTATCTTCTGCCAAGTCTATAGAATCAGGAGAAGTACCTAATATACGAACGCCATTAGATTCAAGTTCTTCAGCTATTTTTAGTGGTGTCTGCCCTCCGTATTGGACTATCACCCCTAAAGGAGATTCAATATCATTAATAGCAAGGACATCTTCTACTGTTATGGGTTCAAAATATAATCTATCTGAGATGTCGTAATCCGTCGAAACTGTTTCTGGATTGCAATTCACCATAATAGTTTCATAACCTTCCTCTCTGAGGCTTAAGGAAGCATGAACACAACAATAATCAAATTCAATACCTTGACCAATCCTATTTGGACCACCGCCTAAAACCATAATCTTCTTCGAGTCATTAGGTTTAGCTTCACACTCTTCTTCATAAGTTGAATACATGTATGCAGTAGATGATTCAAATTCTGCTGCACAAGTATCAACTCTCTTAAATACAGGTAAGATATTTAAACTTTTTCTAAGATCTCTGACCTTGTTTTCTTCAACATTTACAAGACAAGCTATTCTCGAATCAGAAAATCCTTTTGATTTAAGTTTATAGAGGGTTTCGGCATCAAGATCTTTTATACCTTTGTCTAATAAAACTTTTTCTTCTCCTATCAAATCATTTATTTGGACTAAAAACCAAGGATCAATCTTTGAAAGAAAGAAAACTTCTTCTACAGATAAGCCAGCTCTAAATGCATCTCCAACATACCAAAGTCTGTCTGGGCTAGGGGTGCTTACTTTCTGACTCAAGATTTCTATTTCATCTTGATCGTTGAAAATCTCATTTAAACCATCTCGACCAGTTTCTAATCCTCTTATCGCTTTTTGTAATGATTCCTGAAAAGTCCTTCCTATTGCCATCACTTCACCAACCGATTTCATTTGCGTAGAAAGAACTGGTTCTGTCTGAATAAATTTTTCAAAATTAAATCTGGGAATTTTGGTTACAACATAATCAATTGATGGTTCAAAAGATGCTGGAATAACACCACCAGTTATATCATTACTTAACTCATCCAATGTATAACCCACTGCAAGTTTTGCAGCTACTTTCGCAATGGGAAATCCTGTAGCTTTAGAAGCTAGAGCCGAAGACCTTGAAACTCTTGGGTTCATTTCAATTACTAACATCTCACCATCTTCAGGATTAACAGTAAATTGCACATTGGAGCCGCCTGTTTCAACCCCTATCTCTCTTAAGATATCTAAAGAGGCGTTTCTCATTATTTGAAATTCTTTATCAGTTAAAGTTTGTGCAGGGGCTACCGTAATTGAATCCCCTGTATGAACACCCATGGGATCTATATTCTCAATACTACAAATAATGATGCAGTTGTCATTTTTATCTCTAACCACCTCCATCTCATATTCTTTCCAACCGCCAAGAAATTTATCTATGAAGATTTCTGAAGTGGGAGATAAATCTAATCCTCTATTGCAAATTTCTTCAAATTCCTCATTGTTATATGCGATACCACCCCCGGATCCTCCCATAGTGAAATTAGGCCTTAATACGCAAGGAAAACCTATTCTTTCTAAAAGATCATTTGCTTCTTCTAAGTTGTGAGCAAGCCCTGATTTAGGAACCTTTAATCCTATTCTTTTCATAGAAGCAGCAAATAATTCTCTATCTTCTGCTTTATCTATAGCTTCCTTTGTTGCTCCTATCATTTCTACATTATGCTTCTTTAGAATGCCCCTGCTATCTAGATCAAGAGCAGCATTTAGCGCAGTTTGACCTCCCATGGTTGGTAATAGAGCATCTGGTTTTTCCTTTTCTATAATCTTCTCGATAGTCTCCCAATGGATGGGCTCTATATAAGTAGCGTCAGACATGCTGGGATCGGTCATTATTGTTGCAGGATTTGAGTTAATTAAGATAACCCTATATCCATCCTCTTTTAATGCCTTGCAAGCCTGTGCTCCAGAATAATCAAATTCGCATGCTTGTCCTATAACAATAGGACCTGCTCCAATAATTAAAATTGAATCAATATCTTTTCGTTTAGGCATTCTTTTTCATGTTGTCTTCAAATTTTTGAAATAACTCTTTTAAATCATGAGGTCCAGGGCTTGCTTCTGGGTGGCCTTGAAAGCTAAATACAGGTAGAGCGTTATGCTCTATTCCCTGTACCGTTCCATCAAATAAAGATTTATGGGTAACCCTTAATTCTTTTGGTAAAGAATCTTCTTCAACGGTAAAGCCATGATTCTGAGAAGTCACAGAAACTTTCATAGTTTCAAGGTCTTGGACAGGATGATTTGCTCCATGATGTCCAAATTTCATCTTAGAAGTCTTGCCTCCAAGTGAAAGGGCTAAAAGTTGATGTCCCAAGCAAATACCAAATAGAGGAACCTCTTTTGAAGTAAGTTGTTGTATGGTTTGTATCGCGTAATCACAAGGTTCGGGATCTCCAGGCCCATTAGATAAAAATACTCCGTGTGGTTTTAAATCTAAAATCTCATCTGCAGTAGTTTTAGCCGGAACGACTGTTAAATCAAACCCTCGATTAGCTAAAATCCTTAAAATGTTGTGCTTAATACCGAAATCTATTGCTACAACCTTTAATTTAGATTTTCGATTAGGTTCTCTCCAAGTTCCTTTATCCCAATTGTAAGTTTTACTTGTAGTTACCTTTTGAGCTAAATCCATTCCTGCTAAACCTTCAAATTTTCTTGCCTCTTCAATAGCTTCGTCTTTATTAGGATTATCTGATACCAAAATTGCAGCCGACTGGGCTCCCTTGGTTCTAATTAATCTAGTTAATTTTCTTGTATCTATATCAGAAACCCCTAATACATTATTTGCTCTTAAATAGCTGGATAAAGAATCTGCACTCCTCCAACTACTAGCCAATGAAGAATTTGATCTTACAATTAATCCAGAGCACCAAATCTTTTCCGATTCAATATCTTCTAGATTAATTCCCGTATTTCCTATATGTGGGTATGTTAGAGTCACCATTTGGCTTGCATAAGAAGGGTCAGTCAGTATTTCTTGATAGCCTGTCATAGAGGTGTTAAAAACTATTTCGCCATTAGTCTTTCCTGAGGCACCTATGCTATTCCCTTCGAAAACTGTTCCGTCTTCAAGTGCTAATATAGCCTTTAAATTAGACATGAATTGGGTTGAAAATTGAAAATTTGATCGAAAAAAAAGCGAACCAGGTATATATCTGAAGTCCGCATTTTTGTTTTTTAAAGCCTAATGGCATTAAAACCACACTATAATAAATCCATTAGAATGTGTCTATTAAAAGATTAAGAAATACTAAAATTAAGCAATGATAAAAAGCATAGAAGAAATAAACGGCATGAGAGAAGCTGGAAAATTAGCTGCGGAAGTGCTTGATATGGTTACCGATTTTGTAAAGCCAGGCATTTCTACAGGTGAGCTTGATAAGATTTGCCATGATTACATTGTAGAAGAACAAAAAGCCGTACCAGCCAACGTGGGTTACAGAGGGTTTGAAAAAACATTATGCACGAGCCTGAATCAGGTTATATGCCATGGCATACCTGATGATAAAAGGTTCTTAAAAAATGGGGATATATTAAACATTGACGTGACTGTTATTAAGGATGGTTGGCATGGTGATACGTCTAAAATGTTTCTGGTAGGCAAGACAGAAGCTCATAACGAAAGACTTGTTAGCATAACTCAAGAGTGCCTCTATAAAGGAATAAAAGCAGTTATGCCTGGAGCTAAGCTGGGAGATGTAGGTCATGCCATTCAAGAACATGCAGAAAAGAATCATTACTCAGTAGTTGAAGAGTATTGCGGGCATGGTATAGGAAAGGTTTACCATGACGAACCTCAAATCTTACATTATGGTACCCCGAATACTGGATTAGAAATAAAAGAAGGTATGTGCTTTACCATAGAGCCTATGATTAATTTAGGCACTAAATTTACTAAAAAATTATCAGATGGATGGACTGTTGAAACAAAAGATGGAAGAAATTCTGCTCAATGGGAACACACTATATTAGTAACTAAAAAAGGGTCAGAAGTCTTAACTAAACGTAGTGATGAGAATTTCTAGATTCAATTTTTAATGTCTAATCAACTCTCTGTATTAAAAAATAAGAATGAAGATAGTTTGTCTGTTCAGTTTAATTCCTGGCTTAACAAAGAAAGAGGAAGGCAAGTAAAAGGAATTGAATATTTTTTAAAGAAAAGATCTGAAAATACAGATTATTTAATAGTTGAAACTGCCAAAGAACATAAATTAAATCAAATACCTGATTTAGGCGTGTTCACCGTTGGCGGCTATGGAAGAGAAGAATTACACCCATACTCTGATATAGACCTTCTTTTGTTATCTGATAAGACCCTGACAAAATCAGACCAAAAAAAAATAGAGAAATTCATTGGTCATCTCTGGGATCTTGGATTGGATGTTGGTCATAGCGTCAGAACTACTAAGGAAAGTGTTAATCAAGCAAGAAAAGATATTAAAACTATGACAAATATGTTGGAGCATAGGAAGTTAATAGGAAGTGAAGAAATACTCAATAAATATCTAGCATTATTAGGAACAAAAAACTTATGGCGTAATAAAAATTTTTTTGAAGCAAAATTAGAAGAGCAAATCCATAGGCATAATCGCTTTAACAATACCGAATATAATCTTGAACCAAATGTTAAATCTTCACCTGGAGGTTTGAGAGACATACATACAATTGACTGGATGCTAAAGAACTTTCAAAGAAATTTTTCTCAAGACAAGATAGAACTTAGAAATATACTAACAAGCGATGAGAAGAGAAATCTTGATAAATCAAAGTACTGGCTGTGGACTATAAGATATCTGCTACATGAGGAAGCAAAAAGAGAAGAAGACAGATTGCTATTTGAGCATCAAATATCTATAGCTAATAAATTATTCCCCTCTGTTACCAATCCTAGTGCTGCTGCTGAAAAATTAATGCACAGATATTACAGATCTGCTCTAAGTATTTCTGAGATAAACTCAACGGCCCTTCAGACATGCAAAGAAATAACATCGAAAAATAAGCTATCTCGTAAGAAGACAATAGATAAAAACTTTTACGAAAGAAATAGACTTATCCATCTAAGCAGCTCAAATGGTTTTAGAAAAAATCCTTCGTTATTGTTGGAATTGTTCATAAGACTTACTGAAAATCCTCATTTAAAGGGTATCTCTTCTCAAACACTTAGACTTCTAAAAAGAGACAGGGAATTAATTGATTCGAGCTTCAGATCTAAGAGTAAAAACATAAATTTATTTTTACAATTACTGCAATCTAATAGATTAATAGTTACTCAATTAGAAAATATGAAAAATCTTGGTATTTTAGGAAGGTATTTACCTGAATTTGGAAGGGTTACTGGCCAAATGCAATATGATCTTTTCCATATTTACACAGTTGATGCCCATACTTTGCAGGTCTTAAGAAATATGAGGAGGATGATTCTAAAAAAGTCGGCGTCGATATACCCTTTAGCAACAAAATTAATTCAAAGCATTCCTAAAATAGAAATCCTATATATTGCTGGGCTTTACCACGACATTGGTAAAGGTAGAGGATCAGACCACTCTGATTTAGGTAAATCAATAGCTGGAAAGTTTTGTTCGAAGCATAATTTTAAACACGAAGACAAAGAAATTGTTGAATGGTTGGTTGTTAATCACTTATTAATGTCTGTTAAATCTCAAAAAGAAGATTTGTCAGATCCTAATGTTATAAGTCAATTTGCAAAAAAAGTTAAAACAAAAGAACGCTTAGATTACTTATATTGCCTAACAGTGGCAGATGTTAGTGCCACTAACCCTAATTTATGGAATTCATGGAACTCTTCTTTGTTAAGTGAACTTTATAACAAGACGCTTGATTACTTAAACAATAAGGATTCTGTAATATTGTCTCCAGAAGAGAATAAAGCAATGGCCTTAAATTTGTTAGCCGAGAATAAAAAAATTGATATTAGTGAGGTAAAGAAGGCTTGGAAGAATTTTTATTCTGACTATTTCGAAAGCTTTAATTCTAGAGACCTCGCCTTGCACGCTAAAGATCAAAAAAACTTTAATAATGAGAGCTTGGTTAAGATAATTGAGAAGGACCCTGGTGCCTTGTCCACTATTATGGTCTGCACTAAAGATAGAGCTAATGTCTTTGCAACTATCATTGGGATATTAGACTCTGAAAACATAAACTTCTTAGATGCCAAATTATTTGGAATGAAGAATGGTTTTTGCCTTGATTTTATAACTATTAGCAACCAAGCTGGAGAAGTAATATCGAAAAATTCCAGTGTAGCTAAATCTTTAACAATAAGACTTAAAGAGGCGCTTGATCAAGAAGTTCTATCCCCAAAGATTGTTAAAAGAAGACAGCCCAAACATCTAAAGCACTTTAATACAGATACAATAATTGAGTATAAACACGATATGACTCACAGATGGACAGAGATTGATATCAAAACTTCAGATAGACCAGGTTTATTAGCTTCTATTTGTCAGGTATTTCTTGACCATGGCGCTTTAATTAGAAAAGCCAGAATAGCAACTTATGGAGAACGTGCTGAGGACAAGTTCTGGATTACCTCAAAAGAAAATACCCCTTATTTAAAGAAGAAGGATCTTGAAAGGTTAGTTAATGATATGAGTGTTTCTTTGAGCAGCGTAAACAAATGAATAAAAATCTAGATTCTTTGACTGAGTACCCTTTTTACTTCTTAAGAGAGCTTTTATCTACTGTCGAAAATAACCCTGAAGAGACTTTAGGTCTTCATATTGGAGAACCAAAGAACATTCCTCCTAAAGAAGCGCTAAATCTCTTAAATAAGCATTCTAATTTATATTCAAAATACCCAACTTCTAAAGGAGAATATTTTCTAAGAGAATCTTATTGCAACTGGTTAAAAAGTAGATTTGGCATTAAATCTATAGATTCAGATAAAAACGTTTTACCTATATCTGGATCAAGAGAGGGTATTTTTTCTTTTATTCAAGCAACAATAGATACTTCGAAGAAAAATCCTACTGTAATTATTCCTAATCCTTTTTATAAAATTTACGAAGGTGCGGCAACCATGGCAGATGCTTCAACCTATTACGTAAATTCCTTAGAAGAAAATAATTTCAAGCCTAATTTTAAAGATATACCAGAAAATGTATTGAAGGATTGCCAGCTACTTATTCTTTGTTCCCCTTCTAATCCAACAGGATATTGCATTGATAAAGATGAATATTTATATCTTCTAAATCTAGCAGAAAGATATGATTTTCTTGTTTGCTCTGATGAGTGCTATACGGATATTTATGAAAGTTCGCATGCATCGCCTCCAGGGCTACTTGAATCTTGTGATATAACTGAGAATAATTCAAAAGCAGTTGTTTTTCATAGTCTTTCTAAAAGGTCAAATTTAGCTGGTCTAAGATCTGGATTCATTACCGCAAATGAATCAATCATCAATGATCTTTTGTTGTACAGGACCTACCACGGGGTAACCTTATCCTTACCAACGCAAATGGCTAGCTCTTGGGCTTGGGATGATTCTTCACACGTAGAAAAGAATAGAAGGGATTATGATAAAAAATATGAGATTGCTATTTCAGCCCTTCAGGATGTTCCCAAAATCATGCGCCCTCCAGGAGGATTCTATATTTGGCTGAAGGTGCCTAGTGATGATCAATTGTTTGCAAAAAGACTTTATGAAGAAAGTAATGTGATTGTTTTGCCTGGATCTTATCTGGCTGTTGAAAATGAGGGAGTTAACCCTGGAAAAGGCTTTGTGAGAATAGCTATAGTTCATGAAACAGAAATTATTGAACAAGCTCTTACAGCAGTGAATCAGACCTACACAAAGGTTTAAATCCTTTTTCTAAATATTTAATATATCTTTGAGCTAAACCAAAACTTATAATACGAAAATGGACACATTTCCTCTTATAGCTACAGGTGTAGCTTCTACAAGCCTTAATGGTGAAATATTAGCTATTCGTTATACCAAAATAGTTTGCAAGAATGACCATAAAGATGAATATGAGTCTCTGGACTCTGTTTACCAACAGATGGAAAAAGATGGTTCTGATTTTGTTAAATTATCCAAAACTGAGGGTCAAATAGTAAAAGAAAGACAAAAATTTATTGTTCATAAAATAAATAAAGATACTTCAATTGAAGACGTTAAAGATGCGTATTTAAAATTACATCTCTTATCAATGAAGTTAGTTAAGCCAAATACTATCAATTTAGAAGGGATATTTAGTGCCCTGCCTAATGTAGCGTGGACAAACCAAGGTCCTATTCACCCTAATGACCTTGATGAATTAAGGTCTGAATACGATTCATTGTATGTACGATCGCTGGATAAGTTTCCTTGTTTAACAGACTATGTGATTCCAAATGGTGTAAGGATTGCTGATGCTAACAGAGTGAGGTTAGGTGCTTATTTGTCTGAAGGAACAACAATAATGCATGAAGGATTTGTTAATTTTAATGCGGGGACACTTGGGCCATCAATGATTGAAGGAAGAATATCAGCTGGAGTTGTTGTTGGTAAAAATTCTGATCTTGGAGGAGGATGCAGCACTATGGGAACTTTATCGGGTGGGAACAATATAAAGATATCTGTAGGAGAAGATTGTTTATTAGGTGCCAATTCGGGATTAGGAATTCCGCTTGGAGATAGATGTATCATTGAGGCAGGCTTATATCTAACCGGAGGCTCTAAAGTAGAGATCTTAAATCCTGATAATGAGCTGATTGAGACAGTCAAAGCATCAACTTTATCAGGTCAAGATGACCTACTGTTCATAAGAAATTCGCTTACAGGAGCCATTCAATGCAAGCCAAATGGTAAAAGTGTAATTTTAAATGAAACACTTCATAAGAACGATTGAGCTAAAAGATGAGCAAGGTACTAGATTTAACAAAAGAGTTAATATCAAGGAAATCAGTGACACCTGATGATGCAGGTTGTCAGACTATTGTCGCTGAAAGACTAAAAAACATTGGTTTTTCAATTGAATATCTGAGGTTTGGGGACGTAGATAACCTTTGGGCAACTTTTGGAGATTCAGGGCCTATTTTTACCTTCCTAGGTCACACTGATGTAGTGCCTCCAGGTCCGATCGAAGATTGGGAAAGCGATCCTTTTATAGCAACAGACAAAGATTCATTTTTAGTAGGAAGAGGATCAGCTGATATGAAAGGAAGTGTTGCAGCTTTCGTCACTTCAATTGAAGATTTCCTAGAAGAAAAACCAACCTTATCAGGAAGAATAGGAGTATTACTAACCAGCGACGAAGAAGGTCCTGCTGTAGATGGAGTAAGCAAAGTTGTTGAATATCTTGAAAAAAAAGACGAAAAAATTACATGGTGCCTGGTTGGAGAACCAACTTCAGATAATAGAGTAGGAGATGTTATAAAAATTGGCAGAAGAGGTTCAATCTCTGCCAAAATTAAAGTTATAGGAACTCAAGGTCATATTGCTTATCCAGATAAGGCTAACAATCCTATTCATAGTTTTTCCTCTCCTCTTGCAGAACTCTCAAAGCTTAGCTGGAAGGACGAAACGGATAGATTTCAGGACAGCGTTTTGCAAATATCTAACTTAAATTCTGGGACAGGTGCTTCAAACGTTATTCCAGGAAGCTTAGTATTGGATTTAAACGTACGCCACTCTCCTTCAACATCTGTAGAACAAATAAAACTTGATGTTGAGTCAATTTTGAATAAATACAATCTCGAGTATGAAATTCATTGGGTAGTAGGTGGAAAACCTTTCCTTACCACAGAAAAAGAACTCATAGCAGCTGTAACAAACTCAATAAAAGATGTTGTAGGGACTGAACCTGTTTGTACTACAGATGGAGGAACTTCTGATGGCAGATTTATTGCCCCAACTGGAGCTCAAGTTGTTGAACTTGGACCGGGAAATGCCTCTATACACAAAGTTAATGAGTCGGTAAGAAAAACAGATTTAGAAGAATTAAATAAAATATATAAAACAATACTATCAAGTCTTCTTTCTAATATTTAATTATAGAATTCTGGAGATAGCTTTAAACCATTTGCTAACTCTAAACTATGCTCAATCCAAAACTGAGCATTCTCTTTTATAACCTTATCTTCTATTTTTTTCATAGATCTAAGGGTTTCTTCTTTATCTGTATTAAAAACAGGAACAGCCTGTATAGATCTTGAAATTTCAAAATGATACAAGTCTCCAGATAGTATAATAGCTCCATCATTCTCTAAATTAACCAATAAAGCTTGGTGACCAGGGGTGTGACCTGGCGCAGACAAAATAATCACTGCACCATCTCCAAAAACATCATGATCTCCTCTTAATAAAACTCTTGGATTCTTGGTAAGGGAAAAATAATCATCCAAATTAAAAACATCATATTCATCTGCTTTAATAAAAGCTGCTTCGTACTCTCTTTCTTGTATTAATAACGTGGACTCAGGAAAAAGTGAAGATGCCCCTACGTGATCCCAATGCATATGTGAAATTGCAACGAAATCTATTTGATCTGGAGAGATATTAATTTCATCTAATTGATCCAATAATGATTTTTTATAAGAAACCTTTATTCCATTAGGTCTTGTAAAGACGCCTTGTCCAGCGATCTCTATAGGCAATCCAGCATCCCATAAAAGTTTTCCTTTAGGATGTTCTATTAGGTAACAAGGTACAAATAAATCTCTTACGTCTGTATCAGTGTTCTTTAAACTAAAATTACTAATATCCTCCAGTTCCAATAGACCACAGTCAAAGATAAAGAGTTTTGTTTTTTTTGAAATATCTTCACAAGAAATCATAAAAATACTAAGAAAGACCAATAAGTAACTTTTCATTTTTTATTCCTCTAATTCTTTTGCTTTGACGAATCTATTTGAAATCAAAAGTAGTATTCCAACAACGCATAAAGCGATGATAATCTGCATAAAAAGGTCTGGCATTGAAGATATGCCCGATTCAAGTGATTTACTTGCAAGCAATCCAGCCAAACCAGCAGCCAAAGAAGAAGATAAGAACCATATACCCATCATCTGTCCTTTATATTTTTTAGGGGCGTATTTCGCAGTGGCTGACAGTCCAACTGGACTTAAACACAGTTCCCCTAGCGTATGAAAGAGGTAAGTTAATAATAACCATTTAACACCAGCTTTCTCATTTTCAAGAGCAACCTCGACGCCAAAGATCATAACAAAGAATCCTACAGCCATTAAGAAGCACCCAAGAGCAAATTTCTGAGGCGTATCCAAATCTAAGTTTCGTTTTCCTAAATTTATCCAGAAAGCAGCAAAGAAAGGTGCAAAAATAACTACCATTAGAGGGTTAGCTACTTGGAGGAAAGTTGCTGGCATTTCCCACCCTAAAATATATAAATCAGTATAGTCCTTAGCAAATAGATTTAATGAAGAACCTCCTTGATCAAAACCTGCCCAGAAAAGAACTGAACCTATAAATAATAATAACAACATTGAAATATTACCTTTCTCGGCTTTATTTAACCCAGCAAATAAATACAAATATACGAAGTAAAAGATAGCAACTAATAATATCAAATATACTATTAGTTGATTAAGCAATTCTGGATCAATACTCCATAACCCTATAAAAGCGGAAATAATTACAAGAGATAATAAGAAAGAAAAGATGGAAAAAATTGAAAAATATCTAGAGCTATTTTCTGCTTCATCAAGAGTGGGTCTCAAACCTGCTTCTCCTAAAGAAGATTTTGAAAAAATATATTGAATTACTCCAAAGGTCATCCCTACTCCAGCAGCCCCGAAGCCCCAATGCCATCCAACCTTTTCTCCTAGATAACCACAAACTAGAAAACCTAACATACTTCCTATATTTATGGACATATAAAAAATTGTATATCCAGCGTCGACTCTTATGTCTCCAGGCTTATAAAGCTGGCCTACTATAGTCGAAATATTTGGCTTTAAGAGTCCAGTTCCTATGGAAACAAACACAAGTCCTAAAAAGAAGGTTTTTTCAAAAGGTAAGGCAAGAATATAATGTCCTAGAGTAATAATTATCGCACCTATTAATACTGTTCTTTGAGCCCCAAAAATCTTATCTGCTACCCACCCTCCGGGAACGCACAAGAAATAAACTGAGGCTCCATATACTCCATAAATAGCCATGGCTGTACCTGTATCTAAGTTTAAACCCCCCTCTACTACTTCTCTTGTCATAAAGAGAACCAATAAACCTCTCATTCCGTAATAAGACATTCTTTCCCACATCTCTGTTAAAAAAAGAGTTACTAAGCCCTTAGGATGTCCTAAAAAATAAGTGTCGTTACTTGCTTTTGCTAATTCATTCATAATATGTTCCTTATTTATATATAGAATAATCAATAAATTTATTATGACCAAACTATTATGAAAGGTGCTGGTTTTTTTAAAAGAGTATTTTCTCTTATTTATGACACATTAGCTGTCGTTGGGATAATGCTTTCTTTAAGCTTGTTACTGGTTGTTGTAAATGGAGGTTCCACTGATGGAAATAGTTTTACAAGCTTAATTCAGTTTTTAATTATTACTTTAAGTGGTCCGTGTTTCTATACATACTTTTGGCTTTCAAATAACGGCCAAACATTAGGCATGCAAGCTTGGAAAATTAAATTGATCTGTGAAGAGAAGGAACTGTCCGTTAAATTATGTTTATTTAGATGTTTGATTTCCGTAATTTCTTTACTAATTCTTGGAATCGGGTATTTCCTTATCTTGTTTCATAGAGAAAATAAATCTCTATCAGACTTGCTTACAAGTACTCAAATTATTGATATTAAAAAGACTTAACTTTCCAAGCCAAAACAGTTAATCCTAAAACTATAAAAATAGGAATCATTACAGATACAAGTGGTGATAAAAAGGAAACTAAGGCCATACTTTCAAATAGTCTTTGAGAGATACTTAAAGAAAAAGCTAGTATTATTCCTGTTAAGACTCTTTGTCCTATTTTCTGATCCCTAGCGGGACCAAATATAAAGGAAGCAGCAAGTATAGCCAATAAAATTGAGAAAATTGGCTGAAGAGCCTTTCTCCAAAATTCCAATAAAAGAACATTCTGTCTATATTGAGACTGTTCTTCATTTACATTTTTATAAAGGTTAGTAAGTGAAAAATATTTTGGTGAAAGTATAAGATTAAAGTCCTCTTTTTGAGGCCCTTCTGCCCATTCCATCTCTCTTAAGGATTTTTTAGCCCCACTATCAACATCAAATATTTCTAGATTTAATAGACTCCATGAATTACCAATCTTATTTGCCTCTTCGGCTGTTGTAATCTCCTTTAATTGGTGAGAATCATTTAATCTATAAATAATAACATCTTGAATGGAATTAGAATTAGGCGCTGATTTAAAGTAACTAACAGAAGAATCAGAAGCTAACCAATACCCGTCCTCTAAACTAATTCTATTTTGTTTAAGCAATCTAGTTTCCTCAGAATTTTGTGATAGACCAGGGATAAAAAATTGAGAGCTTAAAGCGCCTACAATTAAGACCAAAATCACTGGCTTGATGGAAGCCCATATTATATTTATATCAGATTTACCTAAAACTCTTGCTGCCGTGATCTCCCCTTCTTCAGATAAGCTTCCTAGAGCGACCAATACACCTATCAAACAAATATAAGAAAGAAAATCATAGGCTGAATAAGGTAGTGAAAAGATAGAATATAAAAGGGCGTCAGTTAAGCCATAATTTTCAGATAGGTCTGATAATTCAGAAAGAATCGTAAATATAAAATCTAGAGAAATAATAGCCAAACCAACTACACATATACTAGACAGAACTCTCATAGAGATATTCTTATCTATAAGGTCTCCTAAAAATAAATTCATATTTAAGCTCTTTGATTAGTTCTAAAATACAGATAAAAGGCAAATATCAAAAAAACAAAATGGATAAATACCATTGAAGTAATTTGATTTACAGGAGACAGATCGCTAGCCCCTCTGCTGGCGATTAATAGACCTAAATACAAAGAAAAAACTAGTAATGCAGGTAACACTCTTTTGTATCGA